>DATAST010000082.1:0-15718 GCA_036269115.1 Verrucomicrobiia bacterium
AACGCTTCGACCTTCCATGTAGTAATCACCGACTCGTAAATGCTCCCTAAAATAATCTTCGGCATTCTTCAAACTATACTGTGCCTTCATCGTCAGCATGACGACAAGTTAAACCATCATCGTATGAATCTTGCGCTATGGGTGACGCAAAATGTATGGCCGGTGATGTTATGTGTAATTGTGTTTGAAGTGGGACGCTATTCTCCTTGCGAGCGCAAGGGACAGACGTAACAACGCAAGCGCCAAAGAAAAATCAAAAGCATAACATTATGAATGCACCAATCGTTACCGCCGAAGCGAAGGCTCGCTTGGCCGAAGCCGTCAAAAACTACGCGCCACCCGCGCCGGAAAAATACCGCGCATTAAACGAAGTCAAAGAATCCATCATTGCCTTGCGGGAGCGCAAAGCGTCGTATGAAACCATTCGCACCTTGTTGCACGAGAGCGCCGGCATCGAGGTGTCACACCAAACCGTGGCTCGCTACTGCCGCGAGGTGTTGGACGCCGCCAGGCCGAAGAAGCCGCGCCGTCCCAAGACGCCAGCAGGGCAAACGCCCTCATCAGTTCCCACCGAACCACCGGCACAATCGCATTTTGGCTCCCGAAGACCACGCGGACCGCACATCGCCGATCCCAAGAATCTTTAGCGCGAACAGCGCAGGTGTCGCCAGTCGCGGCGACCCATAGAGCGACTACAAAGCAACCCGCCCATCCTAAAAGCAAAAGTCTTTGGGATTTAATGTCCGCGACCAACGCGCGTTCACAGCCGTATAACGCGCGCTCGTCGCGGACGGACATGGGATAAGCGCAGTCGCGCTCCGCTTCCGTCTGTCATTGGCAGCGCCGCTCCGGCGCACGGCTCCGCTCAGACCGCTTCGCCGATCGCCTGCCGCTTCCCGCCGCCAACGCCAGACCGAAGCGTAACAAGGGCGAGTCCGCCAACAAGATGAAAGCACGCAACGACGCATCCGCGTGGTGTCAAATGCGAAGCAAAGTTTTCCACAACGGAATCTAACATCAAAAAAACCTCATTGCCGCCGCCTATCAATCGGCGGCGGGATGCCCAAACGAAAGCGCTTCATTTGGACTGACAAAACGCTGCAACTCAAACGCCTGGCAATTTCCTCATTTGAAAATTTGCTAAATAATGCGCTATCAGCGGTGGTCCATTTATGCCTCAATGGAGCGAAGATTGGAATTTTCCGCTGTTGCCGTCGGGTTGATATTCCCATTTTGGAGCGATTAAGTTTTTTTGCCAATTCTTCATCCGGCATGGTTCCCAGCAGTGCGTCTTCTTCCTTAGCCCATTCCCGCGCTTTTGGGTTGGGCAGCGCAATGCCCAGCTTAATCCGCTTATGACGAGCCGATAAAGCCGAACGGCCCAACCGTTTAGCCACTTCTTCATCAGAATATCGTCCCAGTATTCGGAGTTCGCTCTTTGTCCACCAGCGATGCAACGGATCGCCTGCCCGAATCCCCAAGTTTTGACGACGAAAAGTGACACTGGCCTTGCCGCGCTTCAGCTTTTCAGCGATTTCACGGTCTGAGGCTGTGCCGAGCAATTTCTCCTCTGCCTTTGTCCACGGGCGGAAGATGGGGACGGAATTGGGGATGCCGAGGTGCTCGCGCTTTAGTTGAACAGTCTTATAACTTCTTTGAATTTTGCGGGCGACCTCCTTGTCAGACATCGTGCCCAATAGGGAAATCTCGGCTTTTGTCCAGGGAGGCTGTGAATAAACCGGCGGGATATTCAGGTTCAGACGCTTCCTTTGAACGCTCTGCCTTGAACGTCCGATTTTCCGCGCAATCGTCGCATCGGGCGCGGTGCCGATGAGCGCAACCTCCCATTCCTGCCATGCCCTGGATGCGCGCATTAAACTGCCTTTCCTGCGCTTTGTCGGAATACCGCGCTTTCCAGCCAACCGCTTAATATCGCGACTGGATTTTTTGGCGAGATATTTTGCCACCCGCCCCGCCAATGACTTTGGAAATTTGTTTTTCATTGAACTTTTGCCGCCTGATAAACCGAAATATGCAAAGTTTTTCGACGGTCGCGCACTCCTGAAAGAGTCCGCTTCAACCGTTTGGCAACTTCTGCATCCGGCGCTTTTCCTAACAATGCGTCTTCACTTTTCTTCCAGCAGCGAAATCGTCCGGCACTATTGGGGATGCCCAAGCTTCGGCGCTTGTAGGATACATTTTTAAAGTTCTGGCCCGTGCGCCGTGAGATTTCCATGTCTGGGATTTTACCAAACCAGGACAATTCTTCTGCCGTCCACAACCGGCGCGGATGAACGGAAGGAATGCCCAACTCGATCCGCTTCCTCGTTACATGCACTGGCTTGCGTCCCAATTTGCGGGCAATTTCCCCATCCCGTTCCTTGCCGAGCACGGCAATCTCCTCTTTCGTCCAGCGGCGCATCGTCAAAAAGGCAGAGATTTTCAGCAGGCTGCGATGGCTGGCCACACATGCCGGATGGCGTCCTATCCGCCGTGCGACTTCTGTATCCATGTATCGCCCGAGCAAGGCTTCTTCTTGCTTTGTCCACGGGCGGCCAACAGTTCCATACGTTGGAATGCCCTTTGCAATGCGTCTTGACCGAACGTTGGGCATGGAGCGGCCTAATCGTTTTGCCAATGCAGCATCGGACATGGTTCCCAATAGACTTTCTTCCGCTGCCGTCCACGGTGGATAGGTGGGCCGAGGCTGTAACAGGCCAAGTTTTTGCCGACGACCCTGCACGGCAAAGAGTGTGAGTCCTAAACGGCGGGCTGCTTCCCTGCGTGAAAATTTCCTGAGCAACGCCTCCTCTTTTGCCGTCCATCTCTTCCGTTGCGGATTAGCGATTGGACGATGCAGCAAAATCCGCCTGCCCCGAACGGCAATCATGCTGCGGTTAAAGCGCCGCGCAAATTCATCGTCCGGTATGCGTCCCAGCAATGCGGTTTCCCTTTTCGTCCATCGGCGCGGCATTGGAACACCTGGCTTAATGCCCAACTTGAAACGTTGATGTTGGACGGAATTTATTGTTCGGTTTAATCGTCTGGCTACTTCCCTGTCAGAAAAGCGTCCCAATAAGCTCCGCTCCCGTTTCGTCCAAAAGTGCTGTTTGGGATTGCCTGACGGGATGCCTAATTGTTTACGTCGCTCAAAAACACTGGCCGCACTAATGCCCAATTTTTTGGCGATGACTGGATCGGCGTCTGTGCCCAGCAGCCGCTCCTGCGCTGGCGTCCAAACATGGATGCGATTGACGATATTGGAAGTGTTTAACTGCCGACGCTTGCTCTGGACTGCCTTATGAGTTCGCCCGGTCTGCCGCACGACTTCCTTGTCCGACGCTTTGCCCAATAGTGCGATTTCCCATTTTTCCCAGGCGTTGGAAGCGCGAAGCACGCGCCCACGGCGGCGTTTTACAGAAATGCCGCGCCCGCCCAACAATCGTTTCCGTTCACGGCTGGATTTTGCAGCGATGTATTTCGCTGCCGCCTTTGCCAATGTTCGCTTGGAAATGCGACTCATACGACGAATTTAAATCGGGCGACAGTTCCAGCACGGCCAAGCCCGACGGAATGCAAATCACCTTGAATGCTTTTGGGCCGCAAGTTTGCAGGCACGAGCAATGATTTTCTCTGGCTCAACCCCCAACGCCGATGTCAGACGAAACAGAGTGTTCAGTGTTGGATTTCGCAAACTTTTCTCAATAAAGGCCACGCTCTGTCGGTTGACACCAGCTTTTTGGGCCAGGAGATTCAAAGAAATGTGCTGTTTTTCCCGTTCTTCTTTTAACAAGCGGGCGACTTCTGAACTGATGGCTTCTGGCATTTGATTCAATGGCACAAGGTAGCCAAACAAAAAATGCGCTTGACAATGGATGCTACACTTGTAGCATATACTGGAATGCCGAAATTGTTCAGCGCAGGCAATAGGCCATTATCAAATGAACGGAAAGAGAAAAATTCTCATCATTGAAGATGAACCATCCGTAGCAAACACGATGAGATTTTTGCTTGGACTTGCTGACTGTGAGGCGGAAATTGCAACAGATGGAGACAGAGCAATACAAATTGCTCAAGCAAGGAAGTTTGATTTAATCACCCTGGACGTGACCATGCCAGGCCAAAATGGTTTTGAAGTCTGTAACCAGCTAAAGCAAAATCCGCGTTTGCGCGATATTCCGGTAGTTTTTGTGACGGGGCAGTGTTCTCTGGAAGACCAGCAGCGCGGCCTTGAGGCCGGCGCGGTGGATTACATTACCAAGCCTTTTGGAGCGGAATTTGCGCCGCGACTTTTATCCCATATCAAAACCAAACTTGCCCGTGTTTGACCAACGCACACGACAGATGCCAGTGTCTATTTTTCCGCGCGTGTCGGAAAAATGGCAAGTTTGCCACCCGACTGAAATTGTGCGCCGATTTTATTCAATGGCAGGTTTTTGGGAAATAAATCTTCAAGGTGAACTCCCAAAACTCGCGCCAAATAAAGCATTTCACAGTCTGGCACACGGCGGCGCAGAGATTCAAGGCTGGCAAGCGAATCGCGGCTTATGTTCCATCCGCGCAATTGTAATTTCGTGGCTAAAAAATCCTGTGACCAACCCTTTTTTAAGCGCCATTTTCGCACCTGTGAGCCGATTAAATTCTTTGGAGCATCCGTCACGGACAGAAACGGTAACGGGAACGTCCAAAACTTCTGTGTTCACACACACACGCATGGCGAGAAGATTTAACTTGCGGGGAAGTGGAATTTGTGCGAACACGGAACAAGTTCAGCAGGCGAATGATTTTCTGAAAGAAGCAGAACAATGAAGCGTGTCAAATAAATAAAATGACCAAGCCCTCGAAACTTGGGATTTCAAGGTTTGCAAAAGGCGAGATAAAAGTTCGCCTATCAAAAGCCGCGCACCAAATCGTGCGCCGCCACCCGCTCAAGGAACGATACCTGCAATGTTTCGGTGTGCGCGCCAACAACGTCACTACGCTGCAAGGCATAGTCAGGAATTTGATTGAGGATGGCGTTTCTCGGCGGACGCTCGCGACGTGGGCGGTCGAAGCAGGCTACACCAAAGGATACGTTTCCAGCCTGTTGAGCCGCATCCTGATCTCCTTGGGGCTGCGCGAACGCAAAGAAGGAGCCGGCCGCAAGCCGTCACCTGACGCCTTGGAACTTTTGTCTTATGCCCGCAGCCGATATGGAGAAAACCATCTCAATGTGCTACGCGCCGCGTGGCGGGCCGGAAAGACCCATAGTAAAACAACTGACACACCGGATGATGCCAGCGCCTCTAGGATAATGATGGCTGTGGCTTCACCCTTTCGGAAACCGGAAACCAATTGTGGCACCACAATTAGGTGGGGTGCAAGACCAGCCGGGCAGGACCATAGTGGCCAGTATCGCTCCGCAGTAACGGTAGCCAGTGGCAAAAAACGTGGCTTACTTTAAAAATGACCGGAACCTGAACCCTTCCGAGAAAATACAGACAAAAATTATGAAAACCCTGAACCAAATTAAAATTCTCTGGCTGATTGCAGGCTGTGCATTGATTTGCGGCCCGGCCTCAAATCTCAATGCCCAAGACACGAATATGGATTGGGGAACGGCCTCAGATGATCAAGTCATTTTGCAGGCCATTGAATTGACCACGCCAACCCCGTCGAACGAAGTGCCGGGTTTCGATACGTTTTATTCCGCCCAACATTCGCCAATCAGTTCTCAGCCCTGGCCGCCGCTCCCAGCAAATATGAATGACTTTAATGCGTGGAACCTTGGAAGCAATATTTGGGTTTTGGACGACCTCGGCTTTGACTATAACGCGCTATCCGCGGAGGCTGACCAATCAATGGCAATGGACGATGATAGTGGCATTAATCCGCCCGGCAGTGGTGGCACTAACATTTATTTTCCGGCTGGCAGTTCTTATTCCTTTGATCCGGGAACCAATCTGTGGATAGCACAAGAGGCGGTATCAGGCGGCAATTTTACAGGCATCCTCAGCAATACAATCGCCGGTGTCGAGTATCAGCTTTTATCAATGAACTCGCTTAACTCCGGGCAATGGGCGTATCAAGGCGAGCCACTCTTGGCTTATACGAATTGGGTTGCTTGGAGCCTGCCCTTTGACCCAAGAACAAATTTCTTTTTGAATGCCCTCTCTTTTCAAGACGACACCGGAACTGGTATTCCTGATTGGTGGTTGTTAAAATACTTCGGCCAAGATACAAATGTTGACCCTTACGCCGATCCTGTTGGCGATGGTTGGACACTACTCCAGGATTTTCAGAATGGCTTGAGTCCAACCAACTTTGAGACGCCGCCCGCACCTGAAGGACTGGCGGTAACAAGCTACAACAGCGTGAGCAATTGGGCGACTTTGACGTGGCTACCTTCATCAGGCGCAGTTACAAACTATACACTTCAAACACCCAGCGGAAATGTCAACATTTCTGCGAGTTCGGATAGTTACGAAGATCAATCCTCATCGCCCTACGCAACTTACATGGTTCAGGCAAACTACGCAGGCGGCAATTCGGCCTGGAGCGCTGAAGCGACAGTTCCTGCAAATCAAAATACTTTATCAGCAAACATTATTGGCGGGCCGTTAGGCTCGGCATATTTGGCGGTGTCGGATATGCCGACAAACACCGCCTCGTTGCAGTTAAGCTTCATTGATTACTTTTCGGGTATGCAGACGAATCTGGTCATTCCCGTCAGTGACCCCACAAACGGTTTTTACTCCGTACCAAATTTCTGGCTCCCCGTTTTAAATTACTTCGATTATTGGCTTGCGACAGCCACTGACACAAACGGCAACCCCGTAAGTTCTTCTGTTGTTGTGGGGGCGGGCTATATGTCACTGGAAAATTTTTTCTCTACTAGATGGGTCGTGCCGCCGTATTTTGACGGAAGAGCTGCCATGAAACAGAACCTGATTTTCTTGTTGCGGGCCGCCAACGAAAGTTCTCCAATCGAATTTGAATATGCGCCTCCCTGGGCAGAACCCTATCAGTCCCTATATTCCTATCCCACAAACTATGTCTATGAGGGCTTTTACTACACGCTTTATCCCTACGATTTTGATATTTTTGAACCTTTTGAAGAGAATTATATCTATCGAAATTTTGCATTTAGTTCAACGAACGTGGATTCCTCAGGCGAAATCACTTCTGGACCGACGGGTGACTCTTTCCCGATAGGTATGAACGAGCCGCCCACGTATCAGTTTATTGCCCCGGACACGAATGGCGCTCTGATTCCGGCTGTTTTATCCACAAGTGACACTGAATGGCTTTGCTCGTACCCACCGGATGCCAATGATTATTCCGAAATGGGAATCGGTGAGTGGTTTGATAATCAATACAACTTGTATTTTTCCATGACAAACGATGTTCCGAATTACTTCGGGTTGCCATTTGCGTCGGCTGCCATCGCATGGGGTAGTGGCAATGACAATTATACCGTCTTGAACGCTAGTAGCACAGTTGAAAATGTAAACGGATATTTTTATCCCGCAACCGCATCGCCGAAATTCCAAACGCTGGAATATGATTTTTGGAGCAATCCAGGCGCGGTCAGTCTCCCGTATGCAGAATCCGCAGATACAACAAATGTTCCGGGCACCAGCGGCTTTTCAACTTCCTATACAAATTCCTTGATGATTGCATCTGTGGGCGATTCGAGTTTTCAGGTTGTTTGCTATGCAAAATTGGCCGTAACAAACAGTATTTATTCCGACGTTTATGCCTATCTCGGTCAATATTTCACCAATGCTTATCAAATTGACAGCACCGGCAATGTGACAACCAATCTCGCTGGTATGCTTTCGCCATACGGTGCTTTCTTCCCCACTCAGCCCGGCCCTGCGGCATTGGAAACGATGCCGGATATTGATACGGGACAACAGGGCACAGGTGTTGTATATTGCATCTCGCTTCAGGTTGATAAAAATCATGATGGAGTGATGGACACAAACTTTTTTGGCGCTGACACAACGTCACAAAGCAGCCCGATGGAATTTTGGCTTAACAATGACAACGATGGGACGGGAGTTGGTGAGGAAATTGATGCCCCCACACTCCCCGACAGTGACAATGATGTCATTCAATCTATGCGCGGCCTTGAGGATTTTGCGCGGCTATGGATTTGCGGCTTGCCAGCTTTGCCTTATGATTACCAAGTCACTTTAAGTTGGGCAAATATCAGCAGTGGTAATCCGTCCATCAAGATTTTTCCATCGCAGGAAACCAATGGCGGGACTGAATATTTGACTGACACGAACGTTGCTCAAAATTATGTGGACAATCCATTAACTGAACCCTGTTTTGGCACGGTGACAAATGGGCAGAATTTTCAATTCCCCAATTTATACTTCACTGAAGGCGGGGATAAACATTTAATCTTTGAGGGAGTGACCGCCGGTGCCGGAGAATTAATGCTGACGGTCACGGACAACAACGGTAACACAATTGGCCAAACAGGCGTTTGGTTAGATTTGCATGACATCCAGGATTTCTATGAATTGGCAGAAGCAACCAATGTCACTTCCGGTTTGCCGCCAAGCAGTTCGATTAGCCAAATTAACGTCGTCAGAGCCGTTCCCCCCGCACAGAACGAAACCAAGCAGATTATTGTTTTCGTTCACGGTATCAACAATACGGCTTTTGACGCTCAAAGTTCTACCGAAACGCTCTACAAGAGGCTTTACTGGTCTGGCTATCATGGAAAGGTTGCCGAGTTTAAATGGCCGTGCGCCTTTCTTCCGTTTGACAATACACTCAACCCATTCAACTACAATCTCGGTGAGTTTTATGCATGGAAATCGGCTGCGGCTCTTGTGGACTATTTGACCTATTTGCGGAACCGACCGGATTTAGCAGGATATGACATTGACATTCTCGCACATAGTCAAGGTAACGTCGTTGCCAGCGAAGCCGTCAGGCTCGGTGCGCCGTTCGATAATTATATTTTGACACAGGGTGCAATACCCGCTCATTGTTACGATACCAGTGTGCCGTTCCTTCAATCGCTACTTGATGCAGAATCTAATTCCCCGACACCATTTTATACAACGAATGGCGGTTACAATGGCTATTTCTCTGGCGTCACCGGAAATCTGGTCAATTTTTACAACACGAACGATTACGCTTTGGCAACCGGAACCTGGAATGGGTTACAAGCTAATTGGGTGGCAGACCAAATATCTCAAAAACCCGAGGATTATACTTACCGGGGAGGCCAAAGCTATGCTTACTATCCAAGTTCCTTTAGAACCATCGCATCATATACGTTTAGTGATTATGACGTTACCGATCCTTATGAAATTTTGTCGCAAGTGGCGCGGTCAAGGTCTAGTGCCGTTGGCGCACAGGCAAATGTCGCGGGAGTAATTGACTCTGCCGCCTCAGTTGATTTGGTGGCGGAATTTGGATTTGGAAACACGCGGCCAGAACACAGTGCGGAATTTACACGTCCTATTCAATCTGTTTGGGGTTATTATGACGCAGTTCTTACGGCCTTTAAACTTCAACATGTTGCGCGATGAAAAGGAAAAATCTATTTTTTGTTGCCGCAGGTATTATTTTAGTCGTTTGCATTATCTGGAAGTTTGATCGCCGCCATCCGATTCAACCAAAATCTTCACTATCTAATAATAATCCGGCGTCAACTACTCCCCCACGGACTGCATTGGCGTCCTCAGCCGTCCAAGCAACAAATGCTGGTTTCGTTCAAATAACAAATACCGAAACACCTGAAGCCCGGAATGAAAGGAGGGAAGCCATTAGCGAGCAAAATTTGAACGAATGGAAAACGCCGATTGAATTCTTTGGGATTGTCGAGGATGAAAGCAACAATCCTGTCGCTGATGCGAAGATTGACTTTGAGTGTAATGATTTATCTCCGCAGGGCACCTCGTTTTACCAGACCCTCAGCGATATGAATGGCGCATTTTCCATTAACAACATTAGTGGCCTGTTATTGAGAGTGACGGTGAGCAAATCCGGATATTATTCCTATCAGCCGAATGGCGCTTTTTTCTATTACGCAGGCCAGAAGCAAAATTTTGTCCCCGACGCTGGGAATCCGGTCGTTTTTTACTTGCGAGAGAAAGGCACCGGAACCAACTTAATTCATTACGACAAAAGTTTCACTTTGGCGCGGGACGGAACGCCCATTCTGATTGACCTGCCAAGTGGAACAGTGACGCCATTTAGTGGGAATTCGTTAAAGGTTGAGGGATGGACTTATGACAGTCAAAAAAAGGATGGCTCAAAATACGATTGGAAATGTGCAGTGTCTGTTCCCGGCGGAGGCTTACAAACGAACGATGAACAATTTCCATTTCTCGCTCCCCAGTCTGACTACATTCCAGAGGATATAATCAATATGCCCGTCACTAATGACGTTCCCTGGTCTTACATTGTTCATCGTAATTATTATGTTCACACGGCGGATGGAAAGTTTGGGCGAATGACTTTTACGATGGTTGCAGGCGGAGACAATTTTTGCGAGATTAACTTGTATTTCAATCCGTCAGGTTCACGAAATTTAGAACCGTCCCAATAAGCAAAAGATGAGAACCGCAGTAAAAATTCTTAGCATTTTGGGAATCATTGTCCATGCTCTCTTTTTCTTCGCTTGTTTCACCAGCTCGGGGTTAAGTGATACTTCATCGAGGAGCAATTTCACATTGATACCATTTTTGATGCCGTTTCTTTATTTTGGCTTTTGCTTTGCCACGAGTGTTCGCAAATTCAACGTCTCACTTCTGTCGGGCGGTGGCCTCATCGCTCATATAATTATTGTTCCATTTTACTATCGAGCGATAAGGGATGGAGTAGGCTTGCTTGCCGTTATGCCAATAGCGTTGTCTTCTTGTTGGCTTCTGATGTGTATTCGTAGAGATGAGTATTCAAAATAAGAAACCAAGTACACTTTCACGCCCTTTTTTGCTTCTAGGGTAAGTGATCCGCTTTGCATTTGGGCGACCGTGTGGCTGGCTTTCGACGTGCCGATTGCTGCTGGGCGGTTTTTGGCCTTGTTAGATTACTTCTGCGCTCTGGCGCCGCGCGGCGCATCGCAATTGATTTGCCCCAATAACGACCCCCCAAATCAATTGCCCCCGCCCTGAAAATCTCGCGTCTTTTCAGTCTTTTTCCGCCCCTGCCCCCGCCTGCCACGGTTGTTAGCATTTTGTACAATCATTGCACAAACGACAGCAAGCCATCTGCTAAAATCCCCCTCAAGTAGTTTTGGATAGGCCAAGACATGAAAGGTTGTGCGGAAAGCTCCACAACCTGCATGGCAGTCGTATGGTAAAACGGACTGGTGAAAATGCAGTTTAAAAAAGTTGTGCGTTTCGCGCACAGGATTCGCCGTCGGCCCTGCTATGTATGGCCAAGGTTAGAAAAGTGGCGAAATGGGCAGATTGTAATGAATTCATTACAACCCATCCCTTTGGAACCAGTTAAAATGGAGTCCAAAGATTGTTTCACCATGAAACAAACAAGACCAAGACAAATGAGACAATGAGTCAAAGTCATTCTGACTGCGATTGCGAGCAACGACCCAGGGAGCGGCGTGGAGCGTTTGCCCGAATTTGGGCAGCAATTGCCGGCAGCAAAGGCAGATTTGAGCAGAAGCGATTTTGTCCCAGATTTGGGACATGGCGGCAGAAATCTTGTGGGAATGTGAACCATGAGCGGACATGTCATTTTGTGCGGTTTTGTGAACATTTTGCGATTGAAAGCATGGAATCTTTGAGACAGTGAAGCAGCGCAATTTCATACACCGGCTCGTCGCCAGGAAGCGCAACCAGAAGGGTTGGACGCAAGACGAGTTTGCCGACCGGTTGCAGTTCGCGGGCTGGCATGACGCCACCCGTAGCACCGTCTCCAAAATCGAGGACGGTTCCCTGCGGATTGACCTGGAACAGATTTATTATATCTCCGCCGCGCTTGGCATTCAGCAGCCGATGCAATTCCTTTCCGAAATTGACTGGAGCCGGTGCATCCAAATGATTCGCGCCAATGACAATTTCATTCTGCCCAAATTTGCAACTGACAACCAAGAGAGGATGTATGGCAATAGATAATGAACCGACACAGACCGCCACCCCGCCGCCTGTTGAGCGCCTGGCGTATTCAATCGAGGAGGCCGCTCAAATGCTTGGCATCAATTATCACAGCATTTATCGGCTCATACAGCGGGGGAAACTCAAAGCGTGCCGGGCCTTGCGCGGCAAGTTGCTTATTTCCCGCGATGAACTGCTTAAACTCGTGAAATCTGAATGAGGCATATATTATGAACCATCACCAAAAGCCCACCGTGCAGCAGGAACAGGCCGCCGTCGAAGTGAAAACGGCCTTTGCGGAACATTTGAACCAGTTCAACGCCAGTTGTGACGCGGTTCGAGACATTGAAGGCAACCAGTCAGCCATTGCCAACGACGCATTCAAATCAGCTTTGCTTTCCCGCGACCAGAACAAAACCATTCAAACCGACGACGGGACGGAATGGCGGCACGATCTTGATTTGTCGAAAATCAGTTCGGTTTGTCATCGTCGCATAGCTGGCCAAATCGAATTTGCCGTTGTCGAATCTTTGTCGCTTAAACCCGGAACGGAAATGAAGGAGGTTTTGAACCGTGGCGATAATGTCCGGGAAGTGCTGCAAGGTTTCATCCGCGACCAGCGCCAAGTCTTGCGGCTATGGAAGGAAGACCTGAATGCCCAAGTGAAGGAGCATCTGGCAGAGAAATACCCCGGCCAAGACATGAGCCTTGTGGCTGACTCATTTGAATACAAGATAACTCAGGCCATTTCAGAAACATACGTTCACGCTCAAAGCCAGAGCCACGGCATGAGGGTTTGATTCGCAGGCGCAGCAGAGGGATGATGATCCTCTTTCTCCTTTGTATCCCGCTTTGTATCCCCGACGCCATTTTTAGAGCAAAAGATGGGTTCTCATAGCAAAAGGTCAAAGCGAGAAAACGCTTTTATCTATCGGGAGAATTAACAGTTTCGATAAATAGCTAAAGATAGCAAAAACCCCGTTTTCTGATTTTCAGTCCTCTGCTCTACCGACTGAGCTACCCAGCCTCCTGTGACACTCTGCCGCAGAATGCTCGCTGTGCGGTAAAGCTCAACGTTGCGGCGGCAGTAATCACCGGAAAAATTAGCGTATCAGAAAATTCGCGGTGCGCAACAACAGAATAGACCCAGTCAACGCGCCAAGTGCTATTTAAACGGATCCGGGCGATCCGGAAAAAAATTATGGGAGATGGCTGAAAAAATGTCGTCTAATTCCTGGTTCTCTGTCTGATGCGTGTCGAAGCTCTGCCCCACCCGAAGTACGACGTGGCCAGTCTTTGCGTCGATAAATCCGATTTGAATAGCGCGGAACCGCCAATAAAAATCGAAAATACTCGAATACGCACAGACGCAAAAAAGTTTTGGTTCCTTTAATTCAGCATCGGTGACATCGCCGGGACGAACCAAAACTGCGGATTTTTCCGCTTCGTCGATATTTGTCGCAAAAAGTCCCTTTTCAGGCAGCGAAATATTCGTCTCAGCCAGGAACCTGCTGATTCCGGATGATTTAATGGCAAAGTTGACGTTCTGAGGAAGGCTTCCTCCTGTTCTTTCAAATACCGGCAGTGGATTTAAAGTTGAAGAGACAACACCAACGACTTCTCCGTCGGAATTCAACAAAGGACCGCCACTGTTGCCTGGTTGAATCGGAACGGAAATCTGGATCGAATTCGTGTTGTCGTTTATTCCCACTTTGGCACTAATCATTCCATTATCCAACCGTGGCGATACGCCCAATACGTCCACCAAAGGAAATCCGATGGTAAAGACATTCTGACCCAGGCTGTAATTGTCGCCAGTCTTTAGACGCAATGGCTGAAAGGGCGGATGCTTTCCTTCAACTTCCAATAAACCCAAATCAATATTTGTATCAAAGGCCAAAACCCGGCAGGAATAACGAATCCCCTCAATCCAGGCAGTTGCATTTTCAGAATATTGAACGACGTGAGCGCAGGTCAAAATATCGCCTTCTGGAGAAATAATAAAGCCGCTCCCCTGCATTCCGATCGGCGGGTCTTCCTTGTAAACAGCCGCAACCTCAAATCCTGCCTTCTGGAGCCGGGCGAGCACGCGCGGAAACAATTCCCTGGGGTCGCTGGTTCTTTGCGCAAAATATACTTTGTGGTAAACAGACAAATCCACACCCGGCGTGGTGACAACCACAGGCGAAACGCAACCCGTGAATGCAAAAGTGCCAATAAAAAGAAAAAAAATACTGTATCGAGCGGCCCGCCTGTCTCATCCCCAAAGTCTAAGTAATTGATATAGAGTTCGGAAAGCAGAATGCGAAATTTCCCGTTGTCTTTTCCCATCAGACTTTCGACACTCAGCGTGTTGAAGACTTTGCACCAGTACCTGACGACGCAAGTGATGGCATCGCTGCTCTTGACCGTAGCGGTGTTCACGGTCGTGCTGCTCCTGGGAAATGTACTCCGCGAAATACTCATGCTCCTGATTAACAGTCACGGGCGCCTGAGCATTGTGGCGGAAGCCATTGTCCTGTTGATACCGTTCGTATGGGTATTTGCGCTGCCCATGGGATTGCTCACGGCCACGTTGCTGGTCTTTGGCCGTTTCAGCGCGGACCAGGAACTTACCGCGGCGCGCGCCAGCGGTATCAGCCTGATTTCGCTCATCATGCCGGTGCTCCTGTTGAGCCTTTTCTGCTGCGTTTTAAGCGCATGGTTCAGTATGGACCTCGGACCCCGCAGCCGGGTCAAATACCTGAGTATGAAAAACGATTTGCTGTCCAATCTGGCCGGTATCCAATGGCCCGAAGGACGGTTCATTACCATCTCAACAAATTACATCTTTTATGCCGACCAGATCCACGGCACAAAACTCCAGAATGTCATGGCTTTCTGCATCAATGAAAACACCTACGTAGAAGCGCCCATGGGCAGCGTCGATGTTGACCCCAAAAACCAGCAATTCGTCCTGAACCTGATCCAGGCCCGGATCGTGACCACCCCCACCAACGGCGAAAACGTCATTACATCCGTGGCCAAATGGCCAATACCCATCAACCTCAAGGCCGTAAAGAATCAAGCGTCAAAACCCCATATTAGTGACATGACGTTTGCCGAACTGCAGGAAGAGCTGCGGGAACTCCAGCAACGGATCCCGGAGACGGTATCCACGAACGAGACAAAGGCGGAGGTGGAACAGGCCCACCAGGTCGCCGACGGCGTCGTCGAGCAGGTTCGCGTCGTCATGCAGCGACAACTGGCGTTCGCGTTTGCGCCCTTCGGATTTGCGCTTCTGGGGATTCCCCTGGGGATTCGTGTCCATCGCCGCGAGACAAACATTGGCGTCGCCATCGCCCTGGCGCTGGTAATCCTATATTACGGATTCGTGATGCTCGCCTGGCAATTGGCTTCCCGGCCCGAATGTTACCCCCATTTGATCGTCTGGGTGCCAAACCTTATCTTTCAGGCAGTCGGCGCCGTGCTCCTCTGGCGGGCAAATCGAGGAGTTTGACTCCTTCGGAAACCCCAAAAAACCAGCGACCCTGCCACCAGACAGTTTAGAGCGTTTTAAAAAATAATGTGGGCATTCGGAGCGAGGATTTTTGGTGTTTTGGCGAGGCTTCAGCGAAGGAGCATGTTTGAAAACCCTGTGACTGAGCTGA
>DATAST010000083.1:0-2750 GCA_036269115.1 Verrucomicrobiia bacterium
TCAGTTCGTCCAGCCGCACCAGCTTCAGCGGCTTGTTGGGTTCGGAGATTTTCACGCGCAACAATTCATCAAGACGCTGCTCGCTTTCTGCGAACGTGAGTAACCGAAATGTCTGCAGGTTTTTCAAGCGATTCAACGCCAACTGCCACGTTCTCTCGGCGTCACCCGCGAGCAACGAAAATTGCGCCTTCAGGTCCGCGAGCGGATCATTTTGAGCGTCGTATAGATGATCGATGTATTTCGCCAACTGCGCGCCGCCGTTTGTCCCCTCCAGGAGCATTTGCACTAGCGCAAAAGCGTATGCGCGGTAAAGCGTGCGACCGGTAGAATCAAGAAGACCGGATCGTTGGCGGAGAAATTTCTCCAACGGCAGAGGCTTCTCAGTATTGCCGAGTGCCTCGATCAACGGGCCACGCTCACGCCCCGGCGCAAGAGCGAGCGCGCCGTCAATCAACCAATCCGGCGGCTCAACCAGCATCGCGCCCGTAATGATGTGCGGTTGCTTGCGATAAACCATTTCGAGCAAAATTGCGCGGAGTAATTCCCGTTCGACCAGTGAAACGTCGACGTTTTTGGAAATGGTCAGGTCGAGTTGCAGCTTGATGCCGAAACCGGTCTGACTGAATCGCAAATCAGCCGGCGGAAGTTCGGGAAGATTTGACTGTTGTGACTGTAAATTGACCACGACTGGCGTCTTCCAGTCGTCGCGCTGCCGCAATAGCCCGAGAAGATTAGTTTTGGTCTGTTCAGCCAAGCCAGATATTGCGCCGCGCACTTTCGCGTCCGCCCCGTAAATCACGAATTGCCGCGACGGACTCGTACTGTGTTCGGGTTGTGCCGCGAAAGCGGCTTGCCACATCGCCGCAGAACATAGAACAGCCACAACGCATTTCATCATTTTGACCGACGAGGATACTTGCTATGGCGGGCGGCTGACCAGCAGCAATTATGTGTTCACGACGCATCCGCAACACGGTGCAATCACGAAACAGGGGTAAGTCGCGGCAGTCCCCAAGGTTCAATTCCGGGCATGCCTAAAAGGCGACTCAGAATGCTTTGGGGAGAGCTCTGACGAGGGAATCAAAAAAGGAGGAAATATTCATGAAAACCAAACGTTTACTTTTCATTAGCTGCCTGGCTGCAGGCGCGTTGATTGCTTCGCCTTCATTTGCCAAACCGGCGAAGAAATCCGCAGGCACGTCGCAGTCCAAGGCAAGAGTGACTCAGCACACCACGCAGGTGATGCGCAACAGTGGCCATAATCAAAACATTAACCGCATGGCCGGCATGGGGAGCAGGCCGCGCTACTACGGCGGAACCCGTTACAACGGCACGCGCTCTTACGCGGTCCGCCAATATAGCGGGACGCCCTACTACAGCGGCACACGCTATTACGGCAACTATTATGGGGGCGGCAATGGCTATTACTATGGCGGTGGATCTTACCCGTACTATGGATACTATTCGGGGTCGCCTTACTCGAACTGGGGTTACGGCACGTCCGGGGGATATTACCCGTACTCGTATTATGGGGGCGGTTATCCGTACAGTGGTTACAACAACTACTATTCGTACTACACGCCAACGTACGGGTATAACGCATCAATGGTTGTAGCTGTACAGCAGCGCCTTGGCCGACTCGGATACTATCACGGCGTAGCCGACGGAGTTATTGGACCCCAGACCCGCGGCGCGATCGCGGCCTTTCAAAGCAGAAATGGCCTGGCCGTAGATGGCAGCATTAGCCGACCGCTACTCAATGAGCTGGGGCTAGGTTAGTAAAACAACGATTACGTCTTAAGCACTTGACCGGCGGCGTCGCAGAGCATATTTGCGCGACCCGCCGGTCATTTTTTTCTTAACTAGCAAAAAAAAACGAGACTTTGGAAGGCCCGCGGTGTCTAATTTAACGAAACCCTTACTCTGTTATGAACAATTCAAAACTTTTCCTATCTGCAGTTTGTCTCTTCGGTTTAACGCTTGCCGTGCCCTTAAGCGCCGAGGCTCAGCGTGGCGGTGGTGGTGGTCGAGGCGGCGGCGGTGGCGGCGGCCACTTTGCCGGCGGAATGTCACGCGGCGGTTTCTCTCGTGGCGGAATGGGCCCGGGCGGGGCGCGTTGGAGCGGTGCTAACCGTAATTGGAACGGTCACAACAATTGGAACGGCGCCAACCGTAACTGGAACGGTCGCAATAATTGGCACGGCAATAATTGGCATAATGGGCATCACCATAACGGTAATGATATAATCTTTATCGGCGGCTTCGGCTTTCCGTGGTGGTGGGGTGGGGGCTGGGGTGGTGGATGGGACTACGGCTATCCATACTACGGGTATTATCCTTATGGATATGGTGGCGCCTACCAGTACGGCTACGGCGGTTACCCGTATGGTAATGGCTACGGGTATAATAATGGATACGGCAACGGATACGGTGCCGAGTACCAGTCTCACTACGGCAACGGATACGGCGCCGAGTACCAGTCTCACTACGGCAACGGATACGGCGCCGAGCACCAGTCTAACTACGGAAACACCAGCCGATCCAGAGTCGCCGAGTTGCAACGGCGGCTGTCACGTGCCGGCTATTACCACGGATCCGTTGACGGAGTTCTGGGGCCGCAAACGCGGCGCGCAATCCGGGCGTACGAGCAAGAGCACGATGACGCAAGTTAATCGGCGTCATTCCGGTCACGCAGACCGGTCAAGAAGCTGCAGATAATCTTTCCGTTGATTGGCCGGCGGTTTCGTAGG
>DATAST010000084.1:0-1989 GCA_036269115.1 Verrucomicrobiia bacterium
AACCGAAATGTTGCGCTCATTACAACATTCCCTTCCGTCTCAGCATCATTCCCTAAAATATTCTGACAAAATTTGTCTTTCGCTTTCACGCGGGCAATACTCCAGCCAAGTTGCATTCAATTTAAATTGTACTCCTTGGAAGGGAGATTACCTCAAATGTATCGCAGTTATTCCCGGGCCGCTTGCGCGGCGATCGCTCTGGTTGTCGTTTCAACCGCTCATTTCGCCAAGGCAGATACCACAGCCAGTTTGGAAAACGCTTTCGGAACTATCACCTTTGATGGCACCACTTTCCATATCAAAGACGGCGACGCTTATGACCCTATTAGTTATCAAACCCTGTTCACTTTTGATCTAAAACTCTCCCTCGACCCCGGAGCGGTCACCACTCCACCTGACATTGACGGCAATACCGAAACCACCGGGACATTCTCGGGCGGGTATAAGATTTTTGACGAAAGTGGCAACCTTGTTTCCCAGGGAACAGCCACCGCAACCGGCGATTTTCAATATGACTCATTGGATAATTTCTATCTCTGGCCCGACTTCACCAATGGCGTGCTGAGCCAAACTTCCGGCACCGGCTTAAGCATTTATCCCGGCGCCACCCAATTCGATTTCTCTACGCAAATCACCGAGGCTTTCACGGGCACGTTTTCTCCCGCTTCCTCAGTCCCCCTCCCCGCCGCCGCCACCATGGGCTTCGGCCTTTTGTCGATCCTGGCTCCCCTCGCCATCCGTCGCCGTAAATCCATCGCCTGATTGTCATTTTGAAATTTCAAAACTGGCACTGGCACTTTAGTGCCACTGTTTTCCTGCGCCAGAATCCCATGGCCTTCCACCCTCACGCGCGAATCCATAAAAAAATGCCCGAAATTCAAAAGTCGATCGCACCATTCTCATTCGCATCTTCACATCTCACTCGCTAAATTGTTTACCCCTATGCCAACGACCTATATCCTCCCCGTTTCTCTTCACGATGAGATTGTTTCCGCCGTCTATCGCCGTCGCGGCTACGGCGCTGAAGAATCCGCCGCCGCCGCCAAAGTCGCCTCCATGGCCGCCTGGCACGGCATCAAAACACACAACGCCATCAAGGCCCTGCATCTCGACGAGATGCTAGGCCAAGCCGGCGGCTGTGTGCCCAATGCCAAAATCGAAAAGCTCCCCACCAGATTCAAAGTCATTGAAAAATGGAACTGCAATCGCAAGCTCGGCCAGGCCGTCGCCCTCGAAGCGATGGATCGCTGCATGAAACTCGCCGACGAATTCGGCATCGGCGCCGTCGCCGTCGATAACGCCTTCCACTACCTCTGGGGCGGCGGGTATGTCATCGATGCTGCCAACAAAGGCTACCTCGCCTACACCGCCTGCACTGCGGGGCTAGCCGAAGTCGTCCCCTTCGGCGGAAAATATCCCACGCTCGGCACCAACCCCCACTCATGGGCCTTCCCCACCACCGAAGCAATTGGTTTCCCGATCTGTATCGACTGGGCCACCAGCACCGTCGCCATGGGCCGCGTGCAGCAATTTTTTCGTGAAGGTAAATCTCTTCCCCCCGGTTGTGGCGTCGACGAAAACGGCAACGAAACCTGCGACCCGGCAAAAGTAAAATCGCTCATGACCTTCGGCCAACACAAAGGCTACGGCCTCGCCCTCATCGACGAGCTCCTAGGCGCCTACATCGGCGGATCACTGCCAACATTGCGCAGCCGCTGGACCCAAGGCCCCGAGGACGAAAAACACACCCCGAGTTTCTTTTTCCAGTGCATCCACCCCGAAGCATTGTCCGGCAACAACTTTGCCCAGCACCGCACCCAAACCCAAAACGTCAAAGCCGTCATCGACGACGTCCTCAGCCACGGCAACGAAAGAGTCATGCTCCCCGGCCAACCCGAAGCCAAAGCCGCCGAGCAAAGCAAAAAACACAACGGCCTTCTCTTCACCCTCGCCGAAATCGACGAATTCGAAAAATTAGCCACCGAAGCC
>DATAST010000085.1:0-2567 GCA_036269115.1 Verrucomicrobiia bacterium
CAGCCGATTATCCGCGCCACTTTTACAAACCCAACCTAGCGTAGTGGAATTACTGTGACCAGGCCGAATTGTCAAGGAAAAGTGTTGCGACATACTGGTGGGTTTGTAAATTTGCTGTCACTCAGTCGTCCGCGGCAGAAAACG
Source organism: Verrucomicrobiia bacterium (assembly GCA_036269115.1). Lineage (GTDB taxonomy): Bacteria > Verrucomicrobiota > Verrucomicrobiia > Limisphaerales > UBA11358 > UBA11358. Next base: position 145 of record DATAST010000085.1, read on the forward strand.
AAATGGCACGAGTCGATTCCCGGATCACTAATTCCGGGACAACGCGGTGATGTGTGATGGTCCAATCCCGTTTTTCCCGTACCGCATTGATGCCTTCCATTACGATATCCACCGCCAGGTTGCCCATGACTTCGAGTGGCTGCCGGACCGTGGTCAGCGAAGGCGCCGACAACGCGGCCATGGCTACGTCGTCGAAGCCGATTACGGAACACTGTTCCGGGACCTTTATGCCGGCCTTGGTAAGTGCGCGAATCGCTCCGAGTGCCGTCAAATCATCAAAAGCCAGCAATGCCGAAAATTTCCGTCGGCGCTGCAGTAGTTCTTCCGTAAACCGGAATCCACCTTCGAAACTTGAATTAGGATTGAACTCTTCTTCCAGCTGCATTGCCAGAGTCTGGTCGATTTCCAATCCGGCCGTGTGCGCGAATCTTTGCACACCTTTCCAGCGCGGAGCCGAATCAATCAATGTCTTCGGCCCGCGGATAAATGCAATTTTGCGATGGCCGAGCTTGTACAAATGTTCCAGCGCCAGGCGCCCGCCGGCTTCGTTGTCCACCATCACCGAGCTGACGGTATCGCCAGGAAATTCCCATCCGATGGTGGCGGCCGGAATATTTCGTTTGGAAAAATCCGCAAGCAAATGGATGTCTACGAACAACCAGTTGGCGACGACAATCAGCGCCTCCACATGCCGGTCCAAGAGCATCTCCAAGTAACGTTCGAAACGGTTTCTCTGGTTGTGGGAGTCCGCCATCAATGGCAAGTAGGAAGCTTGATACAACGAATTCTCGATGCCGCGCAGAATTGGCGTGCAAAAAGGGTCCGTGATGTCGAAGAACATCACGCCGACGCTGTTGGTCCGCTTACTACGCAGAAAACGCGCCATTGCGTTGGGCCGATAGCCCAACTTGCGCGCGGACTCCTCGATTTTCTTCTTGGTTGCCGGCGCGATATACCGAGCCAGGGGCGCGTTATTCAAAACAATGGAAACGGTGGCAGGTGAGAAGCCGCTCAAGTTCGCGACGTCCCTCATGGTCACTGCGTCGGATTTGCTCGAAGAGCGCTTCACCATGATATTGGTGGCAGCATCATCCGGCATATCCTTGTTTGAATGCAATGGCGTGCTTTTCACCTGCTTTTACTCCGCTGCAGCGTCAAAAGTCATGGTCTTGCGAAAACCCGACGTTTTCCACGCGCCGTAGATAAGCCCGACGGCAGTCCAGGCCGTACCCAAGACTTTCGCGGGCAGACTCAGGCTCCACCAAATGTATGCGCAAATGCCGAAACCCAGCGCGGGCCACAGGAAATTCCAAAGGCCTTTCTTTTCGGCGCGTAAAAAGTAATGTGCAAAAGCGGCCGCGTTCACCCCCATAAACGCAATGAAGGCTCCGAAGTTCAGCAATTCCGCTCCGCGTTCGTAAGTCAGCAGGAATGATCCAGCCAGCGCAATAGCCCCAATCAGGATTACGTTGTTCGCTGGTATTCGGCTTTTCTCGGCAATTTTGCCAAAAAATGATTTTGGCAACGCGTCATTTCTTCCCATGCCGTAGAGCAGACGCGCCGCCGCAAGTTGCGCGCCCATTCCGGATCCAATGTTGGCCACCAAAATAGTGAAATTCAGGAGCTGGAATAGGAACATACCGCCTGCTTGCCGCGCCACGAGAGGAAACGCCGACTCCACTTGATCCGCTGGAAACTGTTTCGTGCCCCACACCAACTGTGCCGCATAAACTTCCAGCGAAGCCAGCACGCCCGTCACAACACAAACCAGCACCGTCGCCAGTAAGATGTTTTTTCGGGGATTTTCCACTTCTTCCGAAAAAGTCGAGATTGCATCAAACCCGATGTAGGTGAGCACCGCGATCGACGTCCCATGGAAAATCAGGCCGAGATTAAACGTCGATGGATCGTAGAAAGGCTTGCTGAAAAATCCCGGGCCGTAGGAGTGCAGCTGAATCAAAAACCGCACCACGTACGCAAAAAAAACAATCACGACGATGGTCATCGCGCCGGCCAATACGTCGTTAATACGCGCGGAAGTTTTTACCCCACGCAGGTTTAGCACCGTGAATGCCGTCGCGTAAAATACTACCAACGCCCAATATGGCACCTCAGGCAAAATGTTTTGCGTCAGCTTGCTGCACAGGATGGTGCAGATTAAGGGGTTCAGGATGTAGTCCATCACCATCGCCCAGCCCGTCAGGTAGCCGAGCCCGGCGTGAATTTCCTGACCGACGTAGGTGTAAGCCGAGCCAGCGCTGGGGTACACGCGCGCCAACATTCCGTAACTGATAGCCGTGAACAACATTGCCACCATGGCAATCAGAATCGTCGTAACCACGTGACCCCTCGCTGCGTTGTTCACCACGCCGAATATACCCATCGGCGCGATCGGCTGGATGATCACAATGCCGATGATCACC
>DATAST010000086.1:0-6010 GCA_036269115.1 Verrucomicrobiia bacterium
GCATCCGGCTGTTCCGTCGTGAACCGCTTAATTCGACGGGTGGGACTTGCACCCACGTTCAACACACCCTTCACAGGCTGCTGCGGGGTGAAATAGATGTAGCCCCGGGCAAGCGAATCCGTGAGCGCAGCCCGGGGTAAAGCCAACCAAACGATTGCCGCTAACTGTAAAACCGCGCGATAGCGCGAATCTGATCTGCGGCCACTCCTGAACTTCAGTGCGAGCGCCAAAACAGTTTTGTGCAGCTCTAATGTAACGTAATTGGAATTCACGTCCAAAAGCGGCTATGGCTGTGACACTTCCATTGAAGCACACAAACATTCAGACGCAAAATATTAGCCTTGCGGATAAAACCCGCATCCACCACAGAAGCAGCAGTCCTTATTGCCTCCCTGACACCTGCAAGTTCTGTGACCAGCGGGCGGCCCGGCAATAAGTTTTTGTTGGAGGCCAGCCCGATCTTGCTGAACTGGCGCAGCCGCCTCCTGCAAGAGGACACCTGCACCGCCGACTGCGGTGGCTAGTCGCTGGAGACCTTCACCAGTTTGTCTCCAAGGGCGTTGCGCTTCCGTTCCACTGGCACCTTCTCCGTTATCAACCGAGACGACTCGCATTCCAGAGCCAATGATCGAGCTTCGTAGTGTTTCTGCCACATCTTTTATCCGACTGCCACCGCCCGTAAGGTAGACATGTGATGGCACTTCATCAGTAGCAAATGCTGCAATTTTTTCCCATACGGAGGTTGCGAACCGCTTTGTGGCACTCGCAATTAATTCAATATCTTCGCCGATGCCGAGTTCTAATGTAACGGGACTGCCTTTAACATATGTCAGTAGAGGGTGCGGCTGATTTTGATACAGGTTGCTCTTGCAACCTTCCGTGTCATTAAAACTGTGTCTGGACCAAGAAAAGCCGTGGCGATTTTCAATTGCTTGAAACAGCGGCTTATCAAGCTCGTTGATAATGCCCAGCGCATGCCCCCTTCACCCCCGCAAGCCACGTCTCCCGGCACTGTGTCCATCTCTGGCAAAAATGAATCCCTTTTAACAGAAATATGAGCGCACTCATATTTCTTGTTGACGCCTGGGGCATCCTCGCGCATATTCATAATAAATGAGTCCACTCATATTTTAATATGAAAGCAAAATCTCGACGCAAGCCTGCTGCTGGAAAAGGGCCCGGACGGCGCTCCGAAAACAAAAAGAAAACCCGGCAGGCCATCCTGCGCGCGGCGTTGGAACTGTTCGCCAGCCAGGGATTTTATCGCACCACCACCAAAGCCATTTCGCGTAAGGCCGGCATCGCCGAAGGCACACTCTTCAATTACTTTCGGACCAAAGAAGATCTGGCCGTCTATTTTTTGGAGCAGGAACTCGATGCCGTTATCAAATGGTACGAAAACGACGACCGTATCCAGAAGGCGGCCCTGCCGGAACAACTGTTCGCTATCATCCAGCGATCCCTCGACCGCCTCGCGCCTTATGAGGAATTCGTCGGCGCGGTTTATTTGCGCGCCCTTGTGCCATCTTCCAGTCTCGGTCCCTGGAGCCTGCAAACCCAAAGCCGCAGCCTGCGCTATTTGCAATTCATCCGGGAGATTCTCGCAACCGCCGAGGATGACGAACAAATTCCCCCACTCGGCGATTTTGGAGCCTATGCGTTTGGCCTGTTTCATCTGGCTATTGCTACCCACTGGTTACAGGACCGTTCGCGCGGCAAGGAACGCACGCTCGCGCTGATGGACCGTTGCCTCAATCTTGGTTCCCATTTCCTGCAGAAAAGAAATTGGAACTGGTGAAAACGGATTTAACAACCGGCGTTCTGGCGCGTGGGTATCGGATGGGCAAGCTCGGCTTCAGCCTTGTCGGCAGCTACCTCGGCTATCAGGCGCAAAACCTCCTTCTCAGCAAGGAGACCCGGCCCCAGCGGCACGCCCGCCTGCACAAAGACGTATCCCGGCGTGTCCGCGATGAACTGGGTGAGCTCAAGGGGCCGGTCATGAAGCTTGGGCAAATGTTGAGCATGCAGACGGACTTCCTTTCCGATGAGGTTCTGGAGGAGTTGGCCGGACTGCAAATGCAGGCCCCGCCCATGCACGCTACCCTTGCGCGCGCGCAATTCAAATCGGCTCTCGGCAAATATCCCGAAGAAGCATTCCGCGAATTCGATCCCGAACCATTCGCCGCGGCGTCGCTCGGTCAGGTGCATCGAGCGATCACTTTCGACGGAGAAAAGGTCGCTGTAAAAATTCAGTACCCGGCCATTCGTTCGGCCATTGAAAACGATCTTAAGTTACTTCGCTCGGCCACCCTGCCCACTCGAGTGACGGGTCACGTGCCGCCCGCCCTGCTGGACGAAATTGCCCGCGGCCTGCTGGAGGAAACGGATTATCTCCATGAGGCCGGCAACATCGACTATTTCCGCAAAGGTCTCGCCGGTCTCTCCTTTGTCACGGTTCCACATGTCTACCGGGAATTGACCTCTGACCGCGTCCTGACTATGTCGTTCGTCGAGGGCGAATCTTTAAATAACTGGCTCAAGCGCAAACCGTCGCACGCTTTGCGCGACCTGATGGGTGCGCGCCTGACCGAGGCCTACGAAACCCAACTTCAGCACCTGCGGGTCATTCATGCCGACCAGCATCCCGGCAATTATTTGTTTCAGCCAGACGGTCGGTTTGGGCTTGTCGATTTCGGCTGCGTCAAACGCGTCAATTTTGGCATTCTGGAATTGCACCGTTTCTACGAAACTCGCGGCTGGCAGGAAAATGAAGCCGCCGCTCATCGCTTTCTCTCGATAATCTATGGCAATAATGTGCCCTTCGCTCGCGCGCGAAAAATTCTTCCCATCCTGGAGGAGTTCCTGGACATCCTCTGGCCCCGGGGCTCCGATTTTGTCATCGATTTCAAGACCTTTAAGAATCCTCGCGTGAACGAAATCCGGCGAAAATTCCTTCGGCAAACCGTGCAGGACAAGCTGGTCAATCCGGACTTCGTATATCTCGTGCGGGGCGACATGGGCTTTTGGCATCTGATCAGTGAAATCGGCGCCACTGTGAACCTAAGCGAAATCACCGGCCTCGTTTCAGCGACGGTTCCTCCGATGCGATGACCCTGCGTCCCTGTCCTGCGAGACTTCCTTCCGTGGCTGAGCCATGTAGGGTTCCAAAAAGTTCTAAAAAGTGTCAAAAGGTGGCAAATAAACCCTTTGAACATGCCCTTCGGGCCTGAGAAAATGCCACTATGGATTATAATAGTTTTGACGTTCAGCCTGATGGAACGCGAGTGAACCGCGAGATTGCTAACTGTAGACTCGGGCCTCGGGACTCCGAATTTCGCCCACTGGCAGGTGGCGCTGCCACTTCTATAATGTTTCCCCCCTCCACTTTCCACCATTTCGAACTGTCTCCGCGCAAAATGCAAGAGACAGTTGCATTTCGTTTCAAGAGCTTTAAATACAACGTGTTACTCAGGACGCGCACATCTCAAGCGTCCCAAAACATCCCGCTTGATGGGGGGACAGTTCCGCCCCCTGAAAATCTCCTGACAAAAAACAAAAAACAGATGCGTCGGATCCGCCTGATACGTCAGATTTCGGCTTTCGCGTGTTTCCCGTATTTCGCGGTTAAAAATATTTTTCGATCAAACAATGCCGCGGGGCAAGCCGCTCGTTTAGCCACCTATAAACCAACGCTAATCCAAACCCCATTTTCACTCAAAAAATCTCAGCCCACCCGTTTACATGAAATCATCAAATTTCCAAACAATCCGACGCTCGTTTAGCCGCCGGTTAAATTCGTTTAACGTTTCATATACCCCCATTTATTCCAAAATCCCACGCACACCCCTTTTGATTAAACGAACCATGTCCGGTGCTTGCCGATTTTAACCGAATCGTTTCTTGACCTTTTCATGTTAAATGGCAGAATGTCCGGCTCTATTTATAGAGTTTTTAAAAAATGCAGCACATTCGTAACATCGCCATCATCGCGCACGTCGACCACGGTAAAACGACCCTGGTGGATTGCCTTCTCAAGCAGTCCGGCACGTTTCGCGCCAACCAGGCCGAAACCCAAACCGAACGTCTCATGGATTCCATGGACCTCGAGCGCGAAAAAGGCATCACCATCCGCGCCAAAAACGCCGCCTTCAAATACAAGGATTTCCACATCAACATCGTGGACACCCCCGGCCACGCAGATTTCGGCGGCGAAGTCGAACGCATCATGAACATGATCGACGGCGTGCTGCTCGTCGTGGACGCCGCGGAAGGCCCGCAGGCGCAGACGCGCTTCGTTTTGCGCAAAGCCCTCGAAGCCGGCGCCAAACCCATCGTCGTCATCAATAAAATTGACCGCGAAAACGCCAATCCCAAAAAGGTGCTGGACGAGGTGTTCGAGCTGTTCATGTCGCTGAACGCCACCGACGAGCAATTGGATTTCCCCTTCATTTATTGCTCCGCCAAGGCCGGCTACGCGAAGTTGGATCTTAACGATGCCAGCTCTAACATGGAGCCGCTGTTTGACACGATCACGAAACACATTCCGCCGCCACGCGCCCGTGCCGGCGACGGATTCCAGGTCCTCGTGGCCAACCTCGATTACAGCGATTACCTGGGCCGAATCGCTTTTGGAAAAATTTATGAAGGTAAAGTGAAGGTGGGTGACGCCGCGGTTTGCCGCCACGGCGATGGCAAAATTTCCCGAGGCAAAGTCACGATGATTTACCACTTCGAGGGCATGAAACGGATCGAAATCCAGGAAGCCCACGCCGGCGACATCATCGGCATCACCGGGTTTGAAGAGGTATTCATCGGCGAAACCATTTGCGACAGTGAAGCGCGTGCGGCGCTGCCTTACATCCCGATTGATCCGCCCACCATCCAAATGGAATTTGCCGTCAACGACGGTCCATTGGCCGGCAAAGACGGCAAGCTCGTCACCGCCCGCCACATTTGGGACCGGTTGCAAAAGGAAACCCGCACCAACGTCGCCCTGCGGATCGCCCAAACGTCCGATCCCAAAGTCTTTGCCGTGAGCGGACGTGGCGAAATGCAAATCGCGATTTTGGTCGAACAAATGCGCCGTGAAGGCTACGAAGTCCTGGTTTCGCGTCCTGAAGTTCTCTGGAAAAAAACGCCAAACGGCGAACTGCTCGAGCCGATTGAAAAACTGTTCGTCGAAATTCCTTCTGAAAACCTCGGCTCGGTCATGGAAAATCTTTCCTTCCGCAAAGCCCAAATTACCAACATGAACCATGTGGCTGCGCACGTCTCGGTCGAGGCGCTCGTTCCCATGCGCGGTATCATTGGTTTCGAGACCGACCTCGTGAACATGACCCGCGGACTGGGCGTGATGAGCCATTTGTTCCATGAATACGGCGAGGACCGCGGCGAAATCGCCGCCCGCAAAAACGGTTCGCTCGTCTCGATGGATGCCGGCGAAGCCACCAGTTACGCGTTGAACATGATCCAGGAACGCGGCCGCCTCATGGTTGAGCCGGGTGAAGAAGTTTACATAGGCATGATCGTCGGCGAAAACGCCCGTGAAAATGATATCCCGGTCAATCCGGTAAAAGAAAAGCGGCTCACGAACATGCGCTCGCAAGGCGACGGCAAAGGCATCCAACTCGCGCCTCCGCTCAAGCTCAGCTTGGAGCGCGCCCTGGAATACATCGACGTGGACGAATTCGTAGAAGCCACGCCCAAAAACCTCCGCTTGCGCAAACGCATCCTCGACGAAAATCAGCGCAAACGCTCCGAAAAATCGCGCGTTTTGAAGTTTGTCGAGAACTAGTTTAGTGTAACAGTAATGTCTTTACACGCAGGCTGGGCTTGTTATTTTGGGTCTATGTTTGAAACTCCCCCCGCCGTTAAGATGAGCGATGAGCAAAAGCGGATTCTGGAGGCGTGGGCGCAAGCTCCGCGCACACCGCAAAAGATTGTTCTTCGCAGTCGGATTTGTCTGTTGGCCGCGCAAGGCAAACCCAACCAAGTGATCGCTCAGGAACTC
>DATAST010000087.1:0-29546 GCA_036269115.1 Verrucomicrobiia bacterium
TGTCCAGGGCCACTGGCACATTTTGAACCGATGTCGAAGGGATCAAAAAAGTCGGATCACCACTACTCGTAGTTGTCATAGTTCTCATAAATACAATATCTATGAGAACTTTTGCTAGAGGTGCTTGGCGTGACGCTTACCGTGCTGTGTTGCTGCCGCCCTTTGAAACGGGCACGATATGGTCGTATTCCAAGTTCACCCTGCTTCCACACTTCACACACACGCCGCCGTCTCTGCGCCAGACTTCCCGCCGGACATCTGTGGGTACGGACTTTCTATCATTTCCATCTGCGGACGAGTCGCGCTGATTAGAAGCAACGTTTTTAATTTCTTCATCCGCGCGCCTGTGGGCTTCACGAATTTGGGATGGATTCAATTGTTCTGACAATATGTTCCTAATCTTGTCGAGTTCATCATCTTCCTCTGGTGTTATGACTTTTGAAAATCCGCCCAATCTCTCTGACAAATAAATCCATTTGTAAGCTTCTAAAAGGTCTTGCTGCATCCCCTCACCAAAAAAGCAACTTCGGGCAAGCAAATAAACTTTGCGCAAAAAAATATTTTCAGAAGACGGCGATTTGTTTCCAGAATCGCCGTGGGAATCCCTCGACGAAATTATCAGTGGCACTTCTTGTTTTGGTGCAAAAATTATCGTTTCCAACCCACAGTGTGGACAAGGCACGATTGTCTTTTCAGCCGTGTCAAGCTGGCTGGCGTCAAATTCGATTTTGCCGCTGCAATGCTGGCAAGGGCAAGTGACGTAATACGGCACCGTCTGGGCATCTGATTGGTTCATATTTTCACCTTAGACATTCAAATGCCCTTTGCCCTTGCCGTCCATCCCGAAATGATTCCGAATTCCCGCTCTCCGGTGCGTCCGTTCAGCAACCGCACCCTGTGTGTCACACAATAAAAAGGCGGGGTGGCCTGTGAAGCCTGCTGTGATTTATTGCTTCTGAATTCAATTCAAGAAGCGACTCAACGCCAATCCGGTGGCGTTTATGAACGCCATTGGTGGCAAAGTTTCAGCGAGTTCCAGCCAGTAGTAGCGAGTTGTGTTTCAACCTGCGCCTGGCTGGCAGTTTCACTGACAGTGGCCGTCCAAAAGCATTACAATACAATCGCGACGGCTGCCCATCCGGCGGCGGGCGCATCTTGGAACCGTCCTTAATGTCCGGCAATGGTACGGACGGCGCGCTACGCCGTCACCGCGCGTAAAGCGCGCGGAACCGCCCACGATACAACGTCCAACTACGCTCGTTGCGCCGGTGGCAGCGCCACTTGCCATAATGCGGCGCGGACGGCGGTGGCAGCGCCACTTGCGAAGAGCGCCGTTCCCTACCAAGGACAGTGCCAAGATGTGCCCGCCCAATTTCAGGTTGTGAATCTCCGCTTTATCCATTACAGTCACCAATATGAAAATATTAAAAAGCTTATTGGCGGTTCTTTCACTTTTTGTCGGCGCCTCGGCATTGGCTGCCATGCCCAAAGTCGGCGATGCCGCCCCTGCATTCCAGGGCACCGACCAAAACGGCCACGACGTCAAGTCATCGGATCTCATCGGCAAAAAAATTGTGCTCCTGTATTTCTATCCCAAGGATTTCACCGGCGGCTGCACCACTGAGGCCTGCGGGTTCCGCGACCGCATGGCCGATTTGCAAAAGGACAACGTTGAAGTCATCGGTGTAAGCTACGACACTTCCGACAAACACAAGAAGTTCGAACAAAAATATAATTTGAACTTCACTCTTTTGGCCGACCCGGACGGAAAAATTGTGGAAACCTACGGCACTCGCATGGGAATGATGAAAATGTCGCGCCGCGTCAGTTTCCTGATCGGAAAAGACGGCAAAATTGCGCATGTGACCGACTCAGGAAAACCGCAAGTCCACTTCGACGAAATGAAAGCCGCCATCGATTCGCTGCAGAAAAGCTAATCTTTGCTCGTCAAAGCTGCTGCGACTGTTTAGCATTCGTCCGTGCAGTTTGGGATAAATAGCAGCGTTTTGACCAGGACGCGGGATTTTATCCGCCGGCATTTGCAGGGCGCGCTTCAATGGCGCGAAAAACTCGTCCTCAAGGAAGAAGCGTTCCATTTAATTTTAGCCGGGGCCGTGGGCGTCATTGGCGGCCTGGTGAATTTGTTCTTTTACGAAGCCGTTCACCTCATTCAACCGGGTAACATCGTGGAAGTGGCCGAACGCCTGCAGGATTGGCAGCGTGTGCTGCTGCCCACCCTGGGCGGCCTGGCAGCGGGACTGATTCTCCACTGGGGCTTGCGGTTCGTCGGCAAACAAGGCCCAACCAATCTCATCGAAGTCGTCGTCGCCGGCGACGGCCGCCTGCCAACGCGGACCGACCTGGTAAAGGCTTGCTCGGCCATTGTAAGTATCGCCACCGGCGCCTCTATCGGCCGCGAAGGCGGTATCGTGCAACTGGCGGCCACGCTGTCGTCCAAGCTCGGACAAATCGCAAAATGGCCGCCGTATCGGCTGCGACTGCTCGTGGGTTGCGGCGCCGCTTCGGGCATGGCCGCCGCCTACAACGCCCCAATCGCCGGCGCCGTATTCTCGGCCCTCATCGTGCTGGGCAACTTTTCAATGAACATGTTCGGGCCGCTCGTCTTCTCCTCAGTCATCGCCGCCACGGTGTCCCGCACATTTTTTGGAATCCAGCCCTGGTACCAAATTCCGCCGTTTCCGGAAGTCGAACCCCTGCAATTGCCGTGGTTCCTTTTGTTGGGCGTTCTTTGCGGCATCGCCGGGGCGGTTTTTCTGAAGCTTGTCCGCCGGGGACGCCAGGAATTCGGCAAGTTGGACTGGCCGCCTTACATAAAACTCACGCTGGCTGGCCTGATTGTGGGGGTAATTGCAATGGAATTCCCCGGCGTGTGTGGAAACGGTTACAGCGTGACCAATGACATTTTACACGAAAGCTTCATGAGCGAAGCCCGCCCGTTATTGTGGCTGGCCGGTCTGTTAATTGCCAAATGGATTGCGACGGCCGCGACCGTCGGGTCGGGAACAGTCGGCGGTATCTTCACACCCACTCTGTTCGTAGGGGCAACCACCGGCGCGTTTTTCGGCACGCTGCTTCATCGGTTCGGCGTCGCGCCCGCTGTTCACGTGGGCGCGTTTGCCCTGGTGGGCATGGGCTCGGTCCTCGCGGCAACCACCCGGTCTCTCCTGCTGGCCGTAATGATGGTGTTTGAACTGTCGCTAAATTATTCGATGGTGCCGGCCTTGATGCTCGCGTGCGCGATTTCAATTCTGGTGGCCCGCCAACTGCACGACGAATCCGTCTATACTGAGCATTTGCGGATTAAGGGACTTGCGCTGGGGCGTGAGACCAGCCGCCTGGGCGCGACGGTTGAACAAACCATTGGAGATTTGATGCGCCCGCCGGTGCAACCCGTCCGCGAAACGGCCGGACTCGAAGAAATCGCGGAACGGTTTTTGACTGGCTCAAATAACTTTTTGCCGGTGGTGGACGCCAGCAGGCGGTTGGTGGGCGTTGTGGCGCTCCAGGATTTGAAAGAATTTTTAAACCGCGCAAAGGACCTGCACGGAGTGATCGCCTTTGACGTAATGCGGGCGCCGCCAAAAACGCTTACACCCGTCCAACCCCTGCTCGACGCCCTGCCGACGGTGCTCGAAAGCGAATTGCGAAACGTGCCGGTCGTGAATAACTACGCCGAAAACCGCCTGGTCGGCGCTGTGCCGCGCGCCGAATTGCTGTCCATTTTTTCCGAAGCAATTGCCGAAAAAAGCGATCCCCGCGGCGAAGGCTAAGATTTTCAGGAACGAAGTTGTGAAACAAAATTCTTTAAATACTGGAGTGCGGCTTCTCCCGCTCAAAGCAACCAGCCGCAGCATCTCGCCGGGCGGGGACCTTGCAATTTCGCTGTGGTCCTTGGCACCCTGCGCCGCGTAAATCATAAATTGGTATGGCGCTTCAAATCGGCCAAACAATCTCCCTCAAGATTGAGGACATCGCCTTCGGCGGAGAAGGCGTCGGACGCCACGAAGACTTTGTTGTGTTCGTTCCATTTGTGCTGGAGGGTGAAACGGCGGAAGTCGAGATCACAGAGGTAAAAAAGAATTTTGCGCGGGCGAAATTGCTTCGTATCGGGAATCCGTCGTCCGACCGCGTGGAGGCGCCGTGTGTTTATTTCGGAAAATGCGGCGGTTGCCAGTACCAGCATGCCGCGTACGCGGCCCAGTTGCGAATCAAGCAAAAGCAGATCGCGGATTTGTTTGAGCGCGTCGGAAAAATTCCGGGGGCGGTTGTGGCGCCGGTCATTCCCTGCCCTTCACCCTACGGATATCGCAACCGAATCATGGTGCGCAGCCAGTGGAACAAGCCCGAACAGAAGCTGAACATCGGCTTTGTTCGTTGCGACGGCGGTCTGGTGGAAGACATTGAAAAATGCATCATCTCCGAGCCGGCGATCAATGAACAACTGGCGCAAGTGCGGGCGCATCCTCCGCCGAAGGGCGGAATCAAGGTGGTCCTGCGGGTCCAGCCGGAAGGGTGGGAACTGCCGCCCGACTCATTTTTTCAGAACAATTTCTTTTTGTTGCCGGAGCTGGTAAACACGGTCCGCGGATTTTTGCGGGCGGGCGGCGCGAAACATTTGGCGGATTTATATTGCGGCGTGGGATTTTTCGGAATTGAATTAGCAGGCTCAGTCGAACGGTTCACCGGTGTGGAATACGACCGGCGGGCTGTCCAGGCGGCGGGGAAAAACGCCGCGGCCCGAAACATTAAAAACGGACGATTTATCCCGGCCAGGGTTGAAGAAGTCCTGGCAGATTTGCTGAACCCGGACGCGGCCCGCGAAACGACGGTGCTGATTGACCCGCCCCGCAAAGGCTGCGGCCCCGACATATTGAAATTGCTGCGATCCATCAGGCCCCGGCAGATAATTTACGTGTCCTGCCACCCGGCCACAATGGCCCGGGACTTGAACATTTTACGGTCTGAAGGTGTCTTTGAGTTACAGCACGTGCAGCCACTGGACATGTTTCCACAGACTCAGCACGTGGAATGTGTAGCGGATTTGCGCAGTTGCGACCCTGACCAACCGCAAAACGCGGCTTAACGAACAAATAATCCATGCCCAACGAAGTGCGAGTAGATGCACGGCGCGACTTTGTCCGCCGGGTTTTGCCGTGGCTTATTGCCGCGGCAATGCTGCTATTTTATGTCCTGACCCTCAATCATTGGGTGTCGCTGCAAAGTCTGGGCGGCAATCTGGGCAGCGTCGCCACCATTTCGGGTTGGAACTGGTTGCCGCAATACAGCAACCCGCTCTTCTATCTGGTTACCATGCCGTTCCGACTCCTGCCTGCCCCCGCCGTGCCGCTCGCGTTGAATCTCTTTTCCGCCGTGTGCGCGGCGCTGGCGTTGGGATTGCTGGCGCGCTCCGTTGGGCTCTTGCCGCATGACCGCACCGAAGCACAACAGGTGCGCGAACGAAATGATTTCTTTCTCCTGACTCTTCGCAGCGCCTGGCTTCCGCCACTCCTCGCGGCGCTCTTGTGCGGACTGCAATTGACGTTCTGGGAAACGGCGACAAACGGCGGCGCCGAAATGTTTGATCTTCTCTTGTTCGCGTTTGTCGTTTGGTCGCTCGTCGAATATCGGCTCGATGGACGCGTCTGGCGCTTGTACCTCGGCGCGGCAGTCGTCGGCGCGGGAGTCGTGGAAGGACAGGCCATGACCGCTTTTTTCCCGCTGTTCATCGTGGCCATCATCTGGGTCCGGGGCCTGGCGTTTTTCAACGTGCAGTTCCTCATCCGCATGTTTTTCTATGGGCTGGCCGGTCTTTCAGCAGTTCTGGCATGGCAACTAGGGTCGCTTCTTTTTACCAAAACCCCTTTTACCTTCTGGCAGGAGACCAAATTCAGCCTGGGCGCTCAATCCAGCGTGCTTCACCTTTATTGGGGCGGCGCTACCAATCCGGGACAGTATTTCGGCGAGCTTTTGATGCCGATCTTCATTGCATTGATGCCGCTACTGGTCATGTCCGTGCGCTGGAAATTCGGAGACAACAGCAAAATTGGTTCATCGATGGCCAGTCTGATGTTTCACTTGATTCACGCGATTTTTCTGGGCGTCTGCATTTGGATCGCATTTGATCCGCCCTTCAGCCCGCGTGAAAAAGGTCTCGGTCTGCCCCTGTATTATCTTATCGCTTTGAGCGCGGGCTATTACGCCGGCTATTTTCTGCTCGTCTTTGGGAGAAGGCGTCCCCGGTCAAACGATAGGCCCCCGTTCTTTGTGAGCCTGGGAAATAAGGCCGTCGTTGTCGGCGTATGGGTCGTGGCCGGCCTGGCACTCGCAGGCCTGGCATTCAAAAATGCCCCCCTGGTACGCGCGTCAAACGGCGACACACTCCGCAAGTTCACGTCCCTGCTCGTCCAGAATTTGCCCTCCAAAGCCATCGTGTTGAGCGATGACGCCGAACGAATGTATCTGGTCAAATCGGCCCTTGCCTCCGACAACCGCGCCAAAAACTATTTGATGCTCGACACCGCCTGGCTGCCCTACGCGCGATACCATGCCTTTTTACACAAAGAGGCGCCGGATACATGGCCGTTGCTTGTCAAACCCGACCAGACCAATATTCTCTACACGGTGGGTCTGATTCAATTGCTGGCGTATTTGGGCCGGACCAATGAACTTTATTACCTGCACCCCAGCTTTGGGTATTACTTCGAGGAATTTTATCTCGAACCGCACGGGCTCGTTTACAAATTAAAGCCTCTGCCCGGCGACACGCTATTGCCGCCTCCCCTGGACAAAAATCTCGTTGCCGAAAACGAAACATTCTGGAATTCAGCCCAGGCAGACGCCCTCTCTCAAGTGGCCGGCGCTCTCGCCCCGGCCGACCCGGACGGGCTGGAAGCTTTTGTGAAGGCGAAACTAAAACGCCTGCACGTGCCTAACGAGCCGGATTTCAATTCCCAACTGGTCGGCAGCTATTACTCGCGCAGCCTTGACGTTTGGGGCGTGGAATTGCAGCGCCTCGGCGACCTCACAGACGCGGCCGCCAGGTTCAGGTCGGCGCTCGAATTGAACACCAACAATGTCGCCGCGCGAGTCAATCTTGATGTGAATGACAACTTAAGCGCCGGACGAAGGCTGTCCGCCGATCCGGTTCGCGCCACGTTCAATCAATTTGAAGCCTTTGACAATCTATCCGCCGCATTGAACCAATACGGCCCGGTGGACGACCCGTCATTTTGTTTCCAATATGGTTACGCGCTGGCGCAGGACAATAAATACTATCGCCAGGCCGTCGCGCCCCTGAAACGCGCGTACGATTTGGATCCCGATTACCTGCCCGGGCGGATTTGGCTCGCTCGCGTCTATGGCATGAATCACTTGACCGACCTCATGTTTGACGTGCTGCGCGCGCCCATCGTCCAAACCAACGAATCCTCGGAGGCCGATTCCCTCGAACTCAAGATGCTATTGTCCGCCGCCTACTTCCAAAAAAATGATTTGGTCAATGGCACGCGCCTCCTGGAAACGGAAGTAGCCAGCTATCCAACCAACCAGGCCCTCTTGCACACGGTCGGGCAAATCTATATGAACCGCGGCATGTATTCCAATGCGCTGTCTATCGCCCGTATGGAATTGCGCGTTTCGCCCGACGACCCGTCGTGCCTGTTGACCGTCGGCTTTCTCCACAATCAGCTAAAGCAATACGATAAAGCGATTGCGACCCTGAATCGCGTGCTGGCCGTTCAAAATGAAAACGCCGGCGCCCGCTTTCAACTTGCCAATGCCTACTTTGGCGCCGGCAACCTCGACGCCGCCCAAACCAATTACGCGCAACTCCAGGAGACACGAACGAACTCGCCGGAACTGGCGTATGGCCTTGAGGAAATTGCCTGGCGCCAGCACGACACTAACGAAGCCATCCGCAACATCGAAATCTACCTCGCCAACGCGCCAACCAATACGCTCCAGGCGAAACAAATGGCCGGCCGCCTGCAACAGTTAAAGCAGTAGAAGGAAAGGCCGGGCGCTATCGCCCTTTCGCCATGCCACGTACGGAGCCCGGAAACCAGTCTTGCGATGATGGACTTCGTTCGGTAGGATTAGCGTATGAGCGCTGTGAACGAAATCCTTTTTCAAACATGCGCGTCTCGCACGTCATCACCCGGTTGATTGTAGGCGGTGCCCAGGAAAATACCCTGTCCACCGTCGCCGGCCTGGCCCAAATCCCCGGCCTCGACGTGTCTTTGATATCAGGACTGTCAACCGGGCCGGAAGGTTCGCTGGAGCCGGAAGCGCGGCGCGCCCTGGGAGAACAGAATTTTATTCATATTCCTGAACTGGTCCGTCCCGTGCACCCGGTGAAGGATTGGCTCGCGTTGCATAAGCTCGAGCGCCTTCTGCGCGAACAAAAACCGGACATCGTCCACACGCACAGCGCCAAGGGAGGCATTTTAGGACGTTTGGCGGCAAAACGCGCCCGAGTCCCGCTCATTATCCACACCATTCACGGACCATCCTTTGGACCCTTTCAAGGCGCCGCCGCAAATTTCGCCTTTCGCGCGGCTGAAAAATACGCCGCGGGCGCGACCGACCATTTTATCGTCGTGGCCGACGCCATGACCGAACAGCATCTTGCCGCCGGAATTGGACGGCCCGAACAATATACAAAAATCTTCAGCGGATTTAAGCTCGATCCTTTCCTCTCCGCCGAAAATGATCCGCACCTCCGCGCGAAGCTTGGCATTGACGCCGGCGATTTTGTCATCGGCAAAATTGCGCGGTTGTTCAAACTCAAAGGTCACGATGATCTATTCGCAGTTGCGCCGGAAATCGTCCGCAAAAATCCAAAAATTAAATTTCTTTTGATCGGCGGCGGACCCTGGCGCGGTCGTTTTGAAGAACTCGCTCGCAGCCACCAACTGGAAAAGCATTTCATATTTACCGGCCTGGTTCCGCCCGGAGACGTTGCCAAATATGCCGGCATCATGGACGCATTGGTCCATTTGTCGTTGCGCGAAGGTTTGGCGCGCGCGTTGCCGCAGGCGCTCGCGGCCGGCAAACCGGTGATCGCCTACGATTGCGATGGCGCGCGCGAGGCCTGCCGGGACGGTGAGACGGGATTTCTGATTCGGCCCGGCGATACCACCACCCTGACCAATCGCCTGCTCCAATTGGCGGCGGACCCGCCGCTTTGCGAGCGCCTTGGGCGGCGCGGACGGGAATTTGTTCGGGACAATTTCGGCGTCGAAAAAATGGTCGAAGACATCTACAATCTTTACATGAAATTGGCCGCTGCTCGACATGGCGTTCCCGTATAATTTCTTTTGTGCGACGTTCGCAAGCGCGTTCCTGACGGCGCTGGTTGCCCTGCCCTTTTGGCGGAAATGGTGTATCCGGGCAAACCTCGTGGACGATCCCGGCGAACGAAAGATCCACAGCCAATCCATGCCCCTGGCGGGCGGATACGCCGTGCTCACCGGAATCCTGCTGCCGCTCGTCGCGGGAGCGGCCTTGGTACATTTCGGCGTAATCAAGGTTTCTTCCACAAACCTGATCGCCCACGGTTTGGAACGGCGCGGCCTGGAACTCGCCATCATTTCCGCCGGCGCCATCGCCATTACCATTCTCGGCTCGCTCGATGACCGGCATGAATTGAAACCGTTGCCAAAGTTTTGTGGTCAATTTTTAATCGCCCTGTTGGTCGCCATCGCCTGCAAACGCATCACGCTGTTTGTCCCCAACATCGCTTTCAGCTACGCCATTACAATCCTGTGGCTGCTCACGGTGATGAACGCTTTCAATTTCATGGACAACATGAACGGCCTTTGCACGGGGTTGGGCGCGATCGCCGCGTTCTTGTTTGCGCTCATTGCGGCATCGAGCGGCGAATATCTGGTGGCGCTGGCGGGCTTTTTGATCTGCGGATCGCTTGTGGGATTTTTGCCCTGGAATTTTCCCAATGCCCGGTCCTTTCTAGGCGACGCCGGCAGCCAGCTGGTAGGTTATCTCCTGGCGGTCATGGCTATCCTGCCGCACTTTTATACCAAACAAAATCCGCGCCCGCTCGCCGTGCTCTCGCCACTGCTGGTCCTCGCCGTACCGCTGCTGGACCTGGCGCAGGTCGTAGTCATGCGCACGCTTAACCGAAAACCGTTTTGGATCGGCGATACCAACCATGTGTCGCACCGTCTCGCCCGGGCGGGGCTCGGAAAAACCGGCGCTGTTCTGCTCATCTGGCTAATTGCCCTAGCCATCGGCAGCCTTGCATTGCTCTGATTCCCCCTGTCGGGCTCATGCGCAGAGGTTTGAAAAATCCAAATCGCAAATCGCAAATAACTAGAACCATTCGCGACGCCCATCGACATAGGTCCGCACAAAATCTTCGTCGCTCTTGCACAAGTAGATGATTCCTTCAGCCAGGCCAATGAGGTGAATGATCGGATACAAAATGCCACAGGTTAAGATTGAACCCAGGAGTGAAACCAGCAGCATGATCAATCCGGCTCCGGTGTAACCCAATATAAATTTATGGACGCCCAGGCCGCCAAGCAGGATGCCGCAAACGCCCGCCGGAATTTTGTTCGATGCTCGGGGGTTGTAGCCATGTGCCGCCATCGGCGGCGGCGCGATGTTGAAATACGCGCCCAGTTCAGGAAAAGAAATCAGCGGTTTCCATTCTGTCGAGCCTTCGCTTTGGGCGAGCGTGTGGGCGTTGACGCGGTTTTGGGCAAGCCAGGCGCGGATTTGTTCGACGCCAATTGGGCCGTATTGGCGTCCGTCGGTTCCGATGATCTTATACATAACGTCTTCGAGTTTTAATCCGGCAAAGAAATCTATGAATTTCGAATTTTAGCGGGGCCTTCTCCAAAAATCGTTTCATATCCCGCCAGAATCGCCCCCGTGCTAATCACAAAAGTGAACGGCAAGCCAATGCAACATAAAAAGGAGCCGGCAAAAAAGATAACCATTGAAAGGAACGTCAGGCCAAACACCGTCAGCCAATGCTTATGGACCATTCTCCAGCTGGTTTTCATCGCCGTCCAAAAATCCATTCTCTTGTCAATAATCAAAGGAACCGTAAATTCAAGATTGATCAGCAAATAGATCCAGGGAACCAGGCAAACCAGGTAAATCGGAAGGGCGCCGGAAAATACCGAACCAAATTGAGAGAGCGTTTCCATCATCTTTGCCTGCATTTGCACGGGCGTTCCCCCGCTCTGTTGAATGTGCGCCCATTGCACGAGCAGCGGCATCATTCGCGGCATCACCACAATCGTAGCCGGAAGCAGGCAAATCGACCTCGCCAAAGTAGTCACCAGCCATCCGAGGAACAACTGTGGAAACCCATTTTGAAACCCAATAAAAAGGTCATTCACTCCAGAGGGCCGGCCACGCAGCCTCTGGATAAAAATATAATACAATCCGCCGGTCAAAGGACCCAGGATAAGCGCCATCACAATTTGAATCACATAACCCTGGATAATTTGAAACGTCGAGGACATCCTGGCCCCCATGGAAAAGATTCCATTCACCACCGTGGCCGTCGCGAGATCCACCACCAGGGAAACAATGAGAATCAATAGAAACCAAATCGCCAGGCTGCCCATCAGAAGCCCCAGGTTATTCGCGAATAAATTCCACCCCCGGCTGATACAGCCGCCGATATCCAAATCATAATCACGCACGCTCCAATCCACTTCATGCGGCACGCCAAATGCCGCCGCGGCCGTTCCCAATGCCTCGGCAAATTCCGGAAAAGTCGAGAGCGGACGAAAATTTGCATCGCTTTCGCCTTTGGCCAGGGATTGGCCGTTTAACCGGCCTTCGGCTATCCACAGGCGCAGATCGGCTTCTGTGACTGGCCCGTATTCCTGGCCGTCGCCGCCAACGATTTTATACATAATAGGGTAATTTAAAACACTGCGTGGCGTGCAAGCTCTATCAGAGCTTGGGCGGTTTAGGCAACTCTGAAAGACGCGGCGGACAATTTCTCTCATTCGCTCTCGCCTCGCGCATGAGACTAATGCAGCTGACGATAGTCCAAATGCAGCTGACGCCAACCAATCCGACGCCCCATTTCCACAACCACGCAGCCGGGACCGGAGGCAGGGGATTTTCGAGTTCAGATTGGAAAACCCGGTTCATCCATTGGAACATCCAGGCGCCAAGTAAAGAAAGGCCCGCGAACAGGATGATGATTTCGCCAACGCCCGCAAAAATTTTGCCGGCCTTTAGCGAACCCCAGCCCGGAACTGAAAGATTAAGCAAAACATACGCCCACGCACGGTCGCGGTTCAACGGCAATTTCGGCATAACGGCCCGGCGATCAGGAGAAATACGGTTTGGCCTTGCCCAGAACCGCCAGCGCCCATATGCCGAAGATCAATCCCAGGATCCATCCGCAACACGGGCTGATGCACGGTATGACTGACAACAAGGCGGCCGCAAAGGAAAATTCATAACTCCGGAGGTTCATCATTCTCAACGCGCCGATAAATATCAGGATTGCAATGACAACTTGAAACGCGTCAGTCGCGATGCCCACGGGTCCGTAAGCGAAATGCATGATTCTCGTCATCATTTCCTGCAATTGAGGATTGTTCATTTGCTGAAAAATCGAAGAATATTCCTGGAGGTTCGGCGCAAAAAATATAATCGAGATTAAACCGTACCCGGCGCATAGCGCGCTGATGATGGCCGAAATCATCAGGCCAATGGCCGGCACCCGGACCTTATTCGATGCCGCTGTGTGGTCAACTCCGCCGCCGCCGCCTGCGGAAATGACAGGCGCAATGCTGGGGGGTGGCGCGCCCGGCGCAAAAACATCAGCCAGTTCCGGGAACGCGGAAATCGGACGAAATTCAGCATCGCTTTCAGCCTTGGCAAGCGACTGCCCGTTCAAGCGCCCTTCTGCAATCCATTTGCGAATTTCGCCTTCAGTAATAGGGCCGTACTGTTTTCCGTCTCCGCCGATAATGGTATAATTAGCCATAAGTCTCGCCGTGTTTTCGGGACTTCTAGAGTATCCCGCGAACACAAGCAAGCCCAATTGTCATTGGTTTGTTGGATAAAGGGATAAATGGTTTTTTGGAAATCCCATTTGGCCGTGCAATTGACTTCAATTGCAAACACACAGCTGACCGACGATGCGGCCCGCAAACCCCAAACCCCAAACCCCAAACCCCAAACCACCAATCCATCAATCCGGTCCACTCAGGTAGAGACTGGCTTTGGACTAATCGCCATCCCCGGCAGGTTCGGCATAGCCGGCTTAGCCGGCATGCCTGGAGTGGACGAACCGGGCGCCCCCGGCATGGACGGCTTGGCTGGAATGCCTGGAGCGGATGCCCCGGCGGGAACACCCGGCATAGTAGGCGTCGGCATAGCCGGGGCCGGCGCCGGCGCGGGCTTGGGTTTTGCCCTCTCCTCTTCCCTCATTTTGAGCGAGGCAAACTGCGGCGTGTTGCCCATCTTCTTGGCCGCGTCAACTCGCTGGCGCATCGTGGGTTTGTTAACGCAGTACAGAATTGCCGCTTCTTCAGAAATATAATTGGATTCAAACGCCTTGAGGAGGGACTGTTCGAAACTGTGCCAGCCCGACGTGACGCCAGCCTCAATAATATCGGAAAGTCGCCGGTTTTCGTTTTCACCCAACAGGATGGCTTCCCGGGTGCGGAGGCTGCTGCCCATCAATTCAGTCACCAGCACTCGCCCATTATCCACTCTCGGAACCAGGCGCTGGCTGATGATGTAACGCAGGCATCCGGCGAGCCGTTCACGGACTTGCTGCTCTTCGTCTTTGGTGAAAATACCCAAAATGCGGTTGACGGTCTGGCTGGCGCTAATCGTATGCATCGTGCTGTAGACTACGTGGCCGGTTTCACCGGCAGTCAACGCAATCTCCATCGTTTCACGGTCACGAATCTCACCCACCATGATGACCTTTGGCGCTTGCCTCAGCGCGGCGCGAATGCCGTCCGGAAAAGTATAAAAATCCCGTCCCATTTCGCGCTGGCTGAATGTGGCTTTGAGATGGGGATGCATGAACTCGATCGGGTCCTCGAGCGTGACGATATGGTGAGGATTGTTTTCGTTGATTTCATTCAGCATGGCCGCCAGCGTAGTCGTCTTGCCGCTCCCGGTGCCGCCCGTCACGAAGATGAGCCCGGTTTTTTCCTTGATGACTTCGCGAAAAACCGGCGCCAGCTTCAGGGACTCCATCGTAGGTATGACCGACGCCAGCTTGCGCAAAACCATGGCGTGATTTCCATTCTGGCGGTAAATATTCACGCGGAAACGATGAGACTGTGGCAGCGCATAGCTGCAATCACACGAGCCGCGTTTGGCCAGGTCTTCGGCCAGCTTGGGATTGCCGTCCATGATTGTCTTGGCAAGGCTTTCAATGCGCGGACTGGTCAACACAGCCTCGGGCGTGTCCGGGCCATAGGATTCCAGGTGCCCGTAAACTTCCACTTGCGGACGGCGCCCCGCCACGAAGAGCAGGTCTGATATTCCCTGCGCGCTGTCAATCATTGTGCCCAGCAACTTGTCCAATTCTTCCCTGGATGTCGTTTCCATTTTTTAAAAATTTGTTTGGTAATGAATCTTTTGTTCAGCAGTCTATCAACCCAGCCATCCGGCAATTTGCGTTAAAGCTTCTTTTGTGCCGCATTGGGGTTTCTCTGGGGGTTAGTGATTGGAATTTGGATGTTTAAATAATGCATCCATTTTGGAGCCTGGTGTTTGAACATTCTCTGGGGTTTGGTGCTTGATGTTTGGTGCTTTTCATTGGGTGCTTGACATTGGAACTTGGAGCTTTTTTGATAAAACTTTGGCTTCCCAACTGCTTCTCATCACGGCGTTAGCAAATGAAGCAATAATCAGCGGGACTTTGTCCAATATATGGACACGGCATACCTGCGAACAATTGCCAGTACAGCGCTTGGTTTCCAACTTCAATTCATATGAATGTAACAACGGTCATGGGTTTTGTGGCAGGGGCACTGCAATTTATCGTCGCGGGATACGCACTGCGGCTCAATCGGCTTTTCGGGACCAGGCGCGTCGGTTGGTCGTTGTTTTGGGCATTCCTCCTCCTGGCGCTGTTGCACCTGATGCAGTCCATCATGAAGGGCGGCTTCGGAGCGGAGATCGGGGTGAAAGTGGACGTGATGAACGCCCTCATCTCCATGCTCTTGCTCATCGGCATGGTTCACCTGGAAGCGTTGCTCAAAGAACGCCGTCGCGTCGAATTGGAGGAACAACGCATGCGCGTCGAATTGGAGAGCGAGGTTCGCAAGAAAACGACCTACCTGATGCGCGCCATCGAACAACTCCAGGCGGAAATGGATGAACGCAAACGCATGGAATCAGAAGCCCAATCCGCGCGCTGGGAACTCAGCGCCGTCTCACGCCAGGCCGAAATGGCCCAAATCGCTTCCAAAGTCCTTTCCAGCGTCGGCGACGTCCTCAAAAGTGTGAACGTCTCCGCCGGCATGGTTTCGGACCAGGTAAAACAATCCAAGATTGCCAATGTCGTGCGCATGGGTGTGCTCATCCGCGAACACGGCGCCAACCTGGGCGAATTCATGATTCGCGACCCGCGCGGACAAAAGCTGCCCGTCTATATCGCGCAATTGGCCGAACATCTGTCCATGGAACAATCAGGTTTATTGACCCAATTGGAATCCATCAAAGATAACCTTCAGAGAATTACCCTAATGCAGCAGGATTACTGCAAAGTCGCCGAGGAAGCCCATACGGAAAATGAAACTGACTCGAAGGCCGAATCGAAGCCCGAGGCCGAAACGACGACGGCGTAGCCAGAAAAGCACCAATTAAAAGCACCAAACCCCAATCTCCAAGCACCAGAGAAGATCCCAATATCCAACACCGAAGATGGAAGATGGAAGATAGGAGATGGGGAAAGAAGCTCCAATCTCCAAGCACCCAAGCTCCAGAGAAGCACCAAGGCTCGAATATCTAATTTTGCGTGCTTGTAGCTTGGAAATTCTCTGGTGCTTGGAAGTTGGGGTTTGGTGCTTTCCCTGGTGCTTGGTGCTTTCCAAATCACTTCATCCTCTCAAAATTCTTCTGAAGAATTTGCCAGTCTTTCAAGCCTTTGACCCGGTCCATGGCTGCCTTATTGATTTCGGCTTCTTTGACGTTCTTCGTCGGCTTGCTGTTCTTATAGAAGATTCCAAAATAACCCGGAAAATCCGCGCCGGCCAATTTATAGGCGGCCAGTTCATCTGTCACATCGTGCTCGGCAGGCACCTGGTTAAATACGCCGCCTTTGCGGGGATTGCTGGCATCGAACGCCCCTTCGTAAAACTCGACGCATTCGCTCAGGCATTCAATGAATCCGAAGCCGTCATGGTCCATCGCTGCTTCCATCATTTGCAACACGTGGTTTGGATTCGTATGCGTGGTGCGCGCGACGAATGTTGCTCCGGCGGATATGGCCTGCTTCATCGGATTGATCGGGTAATCCACCGCGCCCCATTGGTCGGTCTTGCTCTTGAAGCCAATCGGTGACGTGGGCGAGGTTTGCTTTTTGGTCAGGCCATAGACCCAATTGTCCATCACGACATAGGTCATCTTGATGTTTTTGCGGGCCGTATGGTTGAAGTGATTGCCGCCGATGGAAAAAGCATCGCCGTCGCCGCCAAACACAAACACGTGCAGGTCCGGACGCGAAAGCGAGATGCCGCTGGCAAATGGCAGGGCGCGCCCGTGAATATAATGCGCGCCGTGCGCCTGGACGAAATACGGAAAACGGCTGGAGCAGCCGATGCCCGCCACCGTCGTAATTTTTTCGTGCCACATTTTGCGCTTTTCAATCAGCTTGAAATAAAGCGCCAGCACGGAAAAATCACCGCAACCCGGGCACCATGTAGGGTGATCGGCCGCGATTTCTTTCTTCGTCAGGCCTTTGCGTTCTTCAGTTACGGAGGGGTTCGGCAATTCAGCTACGGATTCACTCATAAATTTGAAATTTGCTTATTACATCTTCCTCAATCCGGCCGAGACATTCGCTTTAGCGCGTTCCAGGATGTCCCGCACTTTCCAGGTCAAGCCATCGGTCTTGTTGATGCCCCGGATTTTAGGATCACAATAACGGGCGCGAAGGAGTGCACCCAACTGTCCATAGCCGTAAAGGCCTTCATCGTTCATTTCCACCACGAGGACGTTGTTGAATCCGGAGAAAATACCTTCCAGCCCGTTTGGAAGCGGACTGATATGGCGCAGGTGAATGGACGAAACGCTGTCGCCGCTGGCGCGGGCGCGATCAACCGCTTCCTTGATGGGACCTTCGGTGGAACCCCAACCCACGAGCAATACGTTTCCTTCGGGCGGCCCATAAATCCTGGGAACGGGCAGCGTGGCCGCGAGCGTTTGCAGTTTTTTGCGGCGTTTGGCCGTCATTTGCGTGTGCAATTTCGGCGAACCCGTGGGATGCCCGAGTTCGTCGTGTTCCAGGCCGGTGACAATGGGATACTTTCCGCTCTGGATGCGAGTGCCCGGCGTCAAGTGCCGCGTCACACTTCCCGGCGCGGCCAAATCATAGGGTTTATGGTCCGCCACAGCGGTGAAATCCGGGGAAATATCCTGGCAAACTTTTTCAAGGTCCGGCTCGATAAACGCCTCGATCCGCGTGGCAATGCCCTGGTCGGTCAAAATGATGACCGGCACGGAATATTTCCGCGCAATGTTCACCGCTTCAATGGCCGTGTAAAAACAATCTTCAACATTCGCGGGGGCCAGGACGACGCGCGGCGAATCGCCGTGCCCGCCAAAGCAGGCGATGTTCAGGTCGGATTGCTCGACGTTGGTCGGCATGCCGGTCGAAGGACCGCCGCGCTGGACGTCCACAATGACCAATGGCATTTCCGCCATGACCGCCCAGCCCAGGGCTTCCGTTTTGAGTGAAATGCCCGGGCCGCTCGAGCCCGTCACAGCCACACGCCCCGCGTAACTGGCGCCAATCGCCATCGATACGGACGCGATCTCGTCCTCGCATTGAACGAACGTCCCGCCGTACTTGGGCAATTCGCGGCGAAGCAATTCCATAATGTCCGACCACGGGGTAATGGGATAACCGGCGCCGAAACGTACACCGGCGGCAATCAGTCCAAAGCCCAGCGCCTCGTTACCGTTCATAACCACCTGATGCCCGTTCTTGCTCGTGCTATCCACAAACTTGAACGTCTCCAAAATATTCCCGAGCGAATGCGAATAGCCCGCGTGAAACGCCGCCAACGCATTTTTCATGATGCTCTCGTCCTTGCCCGTGAAACGTTCCGCCACCAGCTTTTCGAGCTTCGGCACATTGAGATCGAACATCTTTGCAACCAAACCCAGCGCATAAATGTTTTTACCCTTATCCTTGGCCGTGCCGCCGATGGCTTCCACCGTCAGGCTGGAAATCGGAATGCCCACGTGATGATATTCCTTTTCCAATTCCGGTTTGGGCTGAACATGGTCCGAATCAAAAACAACAATTCCGTGTTTTTTGAGCGAGGCGATATGGTCCTCGTAACTGTGCTGGTAAAACGCCAGGAGCACGTCCGCCTCGTCACCCGAACTCAAAACTTCGCCGCTGCCGATGCGCACCTGGAAAATCGATGGCCCGCCCGAAATAGTGGCGGGAATCGTCATAAACGTCATGACCTCCTGCTCGCTGCGGCCCGCCAGCCGGGCCAGAAACCCGCCAATCGCCTGGATACCGTCCTGTGAATTGCCGGCAATGCGGATAATCGCCTCGTTAATCTTCGAAACGCGTGGCGCGCCCGACGACGAAGGCGCTTCAGTGCTTATATCACTCATGGACCAACCATTAAAGCCTCTTTGACCCAAAAAGCGAGCGTAAAAAGGGCGTTTGTCCGCCGTCGCGCGAGCTATGGCGGACAGGAGCGTTGAAGCGTTGAACCGTTGAACCGTTGAAGCGTCCCCTCCAGTCTCAAAGTTCTCACGCTCTGACAGTCTCACGCTCTCACAGTCTCGAAGTCCTTGCCGCCCCATGGCCAAGCGCTGCCGCGCCGCCTCGGTGTTGGATGTTGGATTTTCTCTGGTGCTTGGAGTTTGGATTTTGGGGTTTTTCTGCCCTCGTTTCCAAAAAATTGTGTATAGGGGAGAAACGGGGAAACGAAGCCGAAAAACAGGTCGAAAACCGCGTTTTGATTGGGGTTTTTAAGGGTTTTGACCCGGGAAACGAAGAGCTTCGATTTGATCGCAATGTCTATACTGAAATGATTATATTTTGGAAGGACAGGACAGAGAAAAGCACCAAGCCCAAACCTCCAGGGAAGCTCCAAAACCCAAACTCCAAGCATCCGCCTCCGCTGGGCAGCTTCGGCGCGACGTGGCCGGAGAATTTCCAAGGTCCAATCCAACAACCTTAGCGACGGCGGATCAACGCTTCAACGGATCAACGATTGAGGCTGTCAAGGCCACTGGTTCAATGGTTTTGCGGTTGGCCCAAGAATCCTTACAAAGTCTGGCCTGCGTACGGCATCACGGAAAATAACGAGGTTAAATCCTGTGAACCCGCTCGCTCGCGCCGCGTCCGAGGGGAATCGGATTGCCGAAATAGAGTGTTGCTCACTGACCGCGCGCCCAAGCAACTGTGTGCGAACCGGCTGTCGCGCCAGCATCCAGGGACCAGAGAGATGTCTGGTTCCCAAGCCCAACGCCCGGCAGGTTTTCTCGTTCGCCAAATCCAGCACACGCCCCAGCTTCACCTTGGCCACATAAATCGCCACCGGCTGTCGCGCGGAAGTCCAGCCAGACGTCGCGCGTATTCTTCTCGCGCGGTTCGCTCGTCTTCCGAGAAATAGACGCAATGAACTCCCGCAGGGTTGAAACGATTTGGTTTGCCGGAAGCGAAGAGATATTCGGGCGGCCCTGCCACAGCGAGCGGTTGGACAGCCACGCAGCGGACCCATTCGCCCTCGAATGAACTCACCGGGGCAAACGCCAATGCCTTTCGAATGTCGCCGGACTCGGGCATCAGGTTGGCGCCCCGGTTAGCATATCATCCACATAATCGGCCATGCCCTGCCATTCACCGCGCGCCAACATGCCCAGGGGCGAGTCCCCATCGAGCAAATCGGAATCGGTGCGCAGCCATTTGCGAAACGTCTCGTCTGACTTCACGACGGCCCGGAGCCGCGCGACGCGCTCGAAATAGGCCAGTCCATCCTGGAGCGAATCAGCGTCCGGTGTTTTACTGACCGCTTGCCGGCTTTTGCCCAGCCAACCGGCAAGTTGATTCATGCTCACGCCATAAAGCGATGCGACGCGTTCGGCGGACAAATTTCCGCCTTTTGTCCGCAAATCCGCCGTCGCAGCGAGCACTTCTTTGATCTCGTCCAACGGACTGGGGCGCGGCAGAACGGTTTCTTTGGCAGCCGGCTTTCCCCGCAATGCGCGCTCTACTTCTTTTAGAAGATGGTCAATCCTGGTGGATTCTTTCACCAGCCGGTTACGCAACGCCACCAATTCCGCCGTTCCAGGCGCTGTCTTTATCATCGTGCTGCTCATGAGAGTACTGTAATCCTAATGTCAACCCATTGTCAACTAGCAAGGACCGACATCCGGAGAAAAGCACCAGGGAAGATCCAACATCCAAACTCCAAGCATCCGCCTGCGCGGCGCAGCTTCGGCGCGACGTGGCCAGAGAATTTCGAAGCTCCAATCCAACAACCTTGGCGACGGCGGATCAACTCTTCAACGTTTCAGCGTCAGGGCAACGCCCGAAGAGACGCCAGATGAACAGGATGAACCGGAATGCGGAACCAACATTTGACACTTTCTGACACTTTTCGGAACCTTGTTTAGAGTCGCTTAATCTCGGCAGGACAAAGAAGTTGCGAAACAAACAGGCAGGACCGTTTTGTCCGTTTTCCATCGCCGTCACCGGCTGGGGATTCCATCGACTCGTCGCGTTTGGACCCGGGAACAAATCGCCCGGTTGGGAACCATGTCCGACGTGGAATTGGCCCGGCGGATGGGGGTTAAGACCTGGGTCGTCACTTTCAAGCGCCAGCGCCAGAGAATTCCCGCATATGGCGGAGGCGAAAAATCGCTTGTGCCCTGGACGGGCGAGGAGCATCGATCACTCGGAACCATGCTGGACGCTGAAGTTGTTGCCGGGCGTTGTTCCCTCTGAAAAACGTTGCGCTCAGGAACTTTCGTGCACCCAGATCGAAGGCTGAGAAACGAGGGGGCAAATCTAAATATCTAAAAAATGCAAAATATCCGGCAAAGGAGTATTTTACATCTGAATCTACACCGCGAATTCTTTGCGGCAATCGCCGACAGGACAAAGCGCATCGAATACCGAAAGCGCAGTCCCTATTGGAAAACCGGGAAAACCTTTGATATTTTTGCGGTGATCGCGATTCCAGGCCACGAAGTGAAAGAAACGGGAAAAGGTGGAGTTCGTGTGGCCAATCCAAAGAACCTTCCAGATGTGTTAAAGGGCTACGGGAAAACGGTTCTATCCGCCGAAGATATCAAAACGATTCGGTTGCTCTTGGCCGATAAATGCCGAGATGTGGAGTATTGAGCAGCCGGGGCCTGCTCGCACCGGACATTCTGTTTTCCATCCAATAATCCTCGACGGGAATCTGCGAATCCGTTTTTATAAACCTATGAAAGCCACGGCACTGAAACCATTCTCCGTGCCTGATTCCATGCAAAAGCTGCGGTCTAAATGAGTGACGAATATCCAACAAGCGACTTTCCGTGGAGTTTCTACTTCAACGGCGAGGTAATGCCCAAGTGGGGCGCATGCTGGGGTATGGCGCAAATCGCAAACTTCCTTCAACTGGAGCGCGACGCCGACCAGGAATTGGGACATCGAGATGTTTACATCATCTATGGTAAAATTGATCACGTCGGCGTTGTAGAGAGCGCAGACCCTGACGTCTTCATTTATGCCGTTCAGGAGGTGCTTCACATTCTCCTGAGCCAGCGCGATTCTGTTTTTGCCAGCCTGAGCGGCAAATCTCCTGACATTTATTCCGGTTTAGTGGCAACCGCATTTCGGATGCACGAGCTCGTTATTCAGCAACGTTGTGCTTTTTGGTCATCCGGCTATGAGGAGGACCGAGTGCGGTTGGTGGAGGTTATGAGACGCTGCCAGTTGCCATCCGATTCACCAGACTTCACACTGTCGCCCCACATGAAGCGCTGGCGGAGCGTTTTGCAGTCTCAACGGGAGTGGCAGGTTCGCCAACTTCACCAATTGGCCCAATCGGGGCAATTGGAAAAAGACCTGAGGAAAAGATTGCATGAGATACGCGCCACCTAACCGCGCGGGGCGATCGGATTAAAATGATCAAGCTCACGCTTGATGCTACGCAGGTTGAATTTCGAGGCACCAATTCAAAGCGAACTCACCTTCGCCGCTACGCTCAAAAACAACTCCGTTCATCCTGCACATCCCGTTCATCCTGTCCGAATGAAAAATCTTTTGCGTTCTGCGGTTGAACACTCCGTTCATCCAGAAATGTTTCGTGTATTTCGCGTGGTTCGCGGTTCTCAGTCGGCAAGCTTTTGGTTGCGGCCTCAGCGCGCTGTACTCTCTGCGGCTAAACGCTCCGTTCATCCAAATCACTATGTTTCGTGTTTTTCGGGTATTTAGCGGTTACCTCCCATCGTCATCGTCATAATGCTTCCGTCAGGAATCCTGTATCGCTTTTCGGGCAGCTTCAAGTTCCGGATGTTCAAAGGCGTCGACAAATTGTTCCAACTCCAGGGTTGTCAGCCCGAGGGCCAGGCCTGTTTCACGCCATCGTGAGAGTGTATGCACAATCTGGCTCAGCATCGCATTTGCGCGAGTTCGTGGTATCCGGAAAAATGGCAGGACTGACAGAAGGCCTGCGACGGTAGCCTCGGGGCCCGTTTCCTCGGAAATCCACGTTTTCAGCTCACGTACCCGATCAGGGAACGGATTTAGGTCAAAAGCCGGCGACAATCGCCACAGTCCGCGATTTGCATGGAGAAAGCCGTGGTTGCGTAGATGATCATCAACGTTAGTAATCAGGACAGCATACGCCATTCGGCGCCAAAGTTCCTCAATATCGGCCTGTACATCAGCTCCGTGGATTCGCAAAGCATCCACGATCTCCGTATAAGCATGTTCCCGCGAACCATCCGGGTCGACGCCCAGGAGCGTTGCCGCCGACACATACGGAATCCGCCCACCCTCGATCGTTCTATCGAAGCGCCGGATCAAAGCAACTGGCGCCCCGTCACTGTCAAGAAGACGCGCATCTGCCACTCGTAATCCAGCGGTGCGCGCCAATTGCATGGCCAAAACCTCGCCTTTGGTGACAGCGCGTTCATCCTTCACGCTGGGGAACTTGCCCACAGCCAATTGACCATCATCATCAACCACCGTGCATTTGGGTCGCATACCACCGAGCGAGGTGCCTCGCCCGCGGAGATAGGCTAAATCGGCGGCAGTTTCATTTTCAGTTTCGACGGCGCGCGTCGCACTGAGCAGTTGGTTCAGTTCAATTAGCGGAGGAGCAGTGCGTCGGCCGGTTTCAGGAGCACGACAAAATGCCCCGGCTTCATCCTGAAAACGCAATGCGCCGACACGACTGGTGTCGTCCACAGCAAGCAGAAAGTCGATTGCCTGTAGCGGCATGGACTTCGATTCACCTCCCGCCCGGCGGTCAGCCTGGCGACGTTTGGCATGGTCACGCAGAATAACCCGTTTTGCCCAACCGTCAGGCTCAGTATCCGCTATCGCGCCGTGGAAAATTGAGCCGTTCTCAACCTGGCGATGAAATTGGGGCCCGGTCAGGAGCGGAAGCATTGGCTCAAGGGCAAATTTATCGGCCGAGTTCAGCCAATCCTCAGAATATACAAAAGCTGCGCGCTCACGGGAGCCGACAGCATCATAATGCAAGGTTCCGACCCATTTGGCGCTCTCTCCAACAAAAACTTTGATGGTTCGTTTCATATCGGCGCAGGCGATTTCCTGGCACGCACCCGCCTGGGAAGGCGTTCCTCATCCAACAACAGTCCGACATCATCGCGACGGGTGTCTGTCAAATTGGCCAGCGCTTCACCGAAACCCAATACGAAGAGCACCATGGCATAGGCGCCCATGCCCACAGCAGGGTCACCCTTTTCGACTCGCGCGTAGGTACTTTTTGCCAGACCGGTTCGCTCGGCCATCATTGCGACTGAGAGATGGCGCCTGCGCCG
Organism: Verrucomicrobiia bacterium; assembly: GCA_036269115.1. Taxonomy (GTDB): domain Bacteria; phylum Verrucomicrobiota; class Verrucomicrobiia; order Limisphaerales; family UBA11358; genus UBA11358. The sequence goes on from DATAST010000087.1 coordinate 24,244, forward strand.
GGCTACCGCCAGATCTCGACCAAATTTGATCAATGAACGGCGTAGTCCCGGTGGAAGCACGTCATGTATCGCGGAACGCATATAGACTCATATATAGGTGTTTAAACAATATAAAACATTATACATCGGTTTTTATCACAGTCAATCTGATTGTTGAATCGTTGAAACGGTAAAGGGATTCGCGGACAAAAACCTTTGTGTTCTCTGTGACTTGGCGTAGGCGGAAGCCTCCGGCGAAGGAGGGTTCCAAAAAGTTCTAAAAAGTGTTAAAAGGTGGCAAATAAACCCGTTGAAACATCCAAACGATATGAGAAAATCATAACACAGTGCCATGAGTTCAAGTGCAATTTCATCCGGTAAATTCTGTAAATCCTGTCTAATGGCCCGGCCAGTCCCGCTCCCTCGCCTGCCTTCGCGCAAGGCTTCCGCCCCGAAAGCTTTCGGGGTTCGTGTATTTCGCGTGGTTCGCGGTTCCAAGCCTCTTTCTTCGCGCCCATTGGCAAGTGGCGCTGCCACTTTCTATACTTTTTCTCCCTCAATTTTCCACCAAATCGAACTGTCTCCGCCCAAAATTGAAGGGACAGTTACAACTTTTTCCAAGAGCTTTAAAGACAACGTGTTGCGCAACACTCGCACGATTCGACTGTCCCAAACGTTCCCGATTAATGGGGCGACAGTTGCCCATGCCAATCTCTTGACAAATATGAACTCTGATTTGGGCGCAGCAGCACCGCCCTACCGAGTCAATGTTTGATGCGGCAGGGCAGAACTGCCGTTCTGCGTGAACTAAAAACGATGGCAATTTCGGTTAATATCAGTGATAATTCAGACATAAACATGAGCAGACAACAGTTGGTGGAAAATAAGCGTGGGCAGATTTTGACCATCGCCCGGAAGCATGGCGCTGTCTCGGTGAAGTTGTTCGGCTCGACGGCACGCGGACAGGCGGTGGAATCGAGTGATCTTGATTTTGTAGTGGAGTTGGAGCCGGGCCGCACTCTTTTGGATTTGGGCGGCTTACAATCTGACTTGGAGCGGCTGTTTGGCTGTGCGGTGGACGTAGTCACCGCCAAGGGTCTGCGTGAGCGTATCCGGGCCCGCGTGCTGGCCGAAGCCGTGGCCGTATGAGAGATGATTACCAACGTCTGCTGGACATTCAGGAAGGCATTGAGCGAATTGAGAAATACACTGCCGCCGGCAGAGAGAAATTCGACGCCAATGAACTGGTACAAACATGGGTGCTACATCACCTGCAGATTATTGGGGAAGCGGCGCGTTCGTTAAGCGCCGGTTGCAAGGCGAAGCAACTGGACATTCCGTGGGACAAAATAAACGGGATGAGAAACATCCTCGTGCATCATTATTTCGGGATAGATACGGAGATTGTCTGGGGTGCGGTCGAAAGGGAATTGCCCAAATTGAAGGCGGGCCTGCTGCAAATGATCGAACGGGAAACGCCAAAACCCGGCACGTAGTAAGGGGCCAAGCTTGGGCGGCGCAGCAGCACCCACCGTCGCTCAGGCGATGACAGACTCCGCATTTGGCTAAGCTATGGTGGGCAGGCCGTCCTACCAATTCGATTCAATGTTTCAACGTTTGCCCAACCGTTCATTATCAATCAACCTCGTTTTTCCGACGAACACGGCCAGCGCCATTTGCGCGCCGTCGGATACGCGGGCGACCGGCACGAGCGTTTCCGGTTCAAAAAATTCCACGTAATCCAATCGTGCGGCCGGCTCGGTTTCGATCAGCTTTTTGATTTCAGCCCGCAAATCGGGCGCCCGGACTTTTCCGGATTTTTTAATCCGGGCGTGAACGGCATCAATGGCCCGGCGCAACACGAGAGCCTGCCGGCGCAAATCGCCTTCGAGGTATTTGTTGCGCGAGCTCATGGCCAATCCGTCTTTTTCGCGGACCGTCGGCGCGACAATCACGCGCACCGGAAAATTTAAATCCCGTGTCATACGCAGGATAACCGCAGCCTGCTGAAAATCCTTTTGGCCGAACACCGCGACGTCGGGTTGGACGATGTTGAACAGTTTGGCGACAACCGTTGTCACACCGCGAAAATGGGTGGGCCGTGATGTCCCTTCCATGTTCCTGGACAATTTTTCTTCGACGACATAGGTGCTGAATCCTTCAGGCACGTCGCGTCGATCGGGATACATTTCGCGATCGTCCGGCGTGAAAACCACGTCCACGCCTGCATCGCGCAGGAGTTTCAGATCGCGTTTCAGGTCGCGCGGATACCTGGAGAAATCTTCGGTGGGCGCGAATTGTGTGGGGTTCACGTAAATGCTTACCACCACGTGTCCGGTCCTGCCAACGCGCCTGCGGGCCTCGCGCACAAGGCTGAGGTGCCCGGAATGCAGGTAACCCATCGTGGGCACCAGCGCGATCAGCGGCAGGGCGGGGCTGTTGCGTCGCCACTTTGCGGCTAAGCTCCGCATCGCCCTGATAGATGAAACAGTTTGCATCGACATGAAATCATTTCAGATGGGCACAGATTTTGACAGAATAAACACAGGGGTGGAGATGGAAGACAGGAGAAGGCGGAAATATCAAGAGAAAAGCACCAAACCCCAATCTCCAAGCACCAGAGAATATCCAAGATCCAAGATCCGACGCCGAACATCGAACCGATTCGCGGAGGCGGCGCGGCAGCACCGCCCTACCACGAAGGGGTGAAGATGGAAGATCAGACGTTGAAACGTTGAAGCGTTGAAGCGTTGAACGTTGCGCCCGGTTTACGGGCGCGGACGCCGCAGCGCGGTGTCCCCACCACTCGGAAAAATCTCGCTGGGCCGGGATTGATGCGGTTAAATTGGTTCGCTTATATGGTGAATGCACGGATGCGCCCCAAATCCAAAAAACTTTTCGCCGAGGCGTTGAAGTATATTCCCGGCGGCGTGAACTCGCCGGTGCGCGCCTTTCGGGCCGTGGGCGGCAATCCATTTTTCGTGGATAAAGCAAAGGGAGCGCGAATTTGGGACGTGGACGGCAACGAACTGATTGATTATGTCGGCACTTGGGGCCCGGCTATCCATGGCCACGCGCATCCTAAAATCATTTCAGCCGTCAAAGCCGTCGCGCAAAGTGGAACCAGTTTCGGCATCCCCAATCCGTATGAAGTCACCATCGCCAAACTGATTTGCAAGCTCGTTCCATCGATCCAAAAAGTCCGGATGACCAATTCGGGCACGGAAGCGTGCATGAGCGCGATCCGGCTCGCGCGCGGTTTCACGCGCCGGGACAAAATCATCAAGTTCGACGGCTGCTATCATGGCCACGCCGATTCGCTCCTGGTCAAAGCCGGCAGCGGTGCGCTCACGTTTGGCAACCCGGATAGCGCGGGTGTGCCAGCCGATTTTGCCAAACACACCATCGTCCTGCCGTTCAACGACGTTGGCGCCCTCAAAGCGGCTTTCGCCGCGAATCGGAATGAAATCGCGGCCATCATCGTCGAGCCGGTGCCGGGCAATGCCGGCCTGTATTTGCCACGCGAGGGTTATCTCGAATTTCTCCGGGAAATCACGCAAGCCCATGGCGCGCTCCTGATCTTTGACGAAGTAATGACGGGTTTTCGCCTCGCGCCGGGAGGCGCCCAGGAGCGCTTTGGAATTTCGCCGGACCTCACCTGCCTCGGCAAAATCATTGGCGGCGGTTTGCCGGTGGGCGCGTTCGGCGGCCGGGCGGACATCATGGATTGCCTCGCGCCGCTGGGCCCGGTTTACCAGGCCGGGACGTTGAGCGGAAATCCCATCGCCATGGCGGCCGGACTCGCCGCGCTTGAGGAATTGGGAAAGCCGGTTTACAAAGCGCTCGAATCCGCCGGGGCGCGCCTCGAAGAAGGAATGCGCGATGCCGCCAAATCGGCGGGCGTTCCGGTTCGATTCAATCGCTGTGGTTCCATGTTTTGCGCTTATTTCACCGAAGAACCGGTTTGGAACCTGGCCGATGCCATGAAAAGTGATCGCGGGCGTTTCACAAAATTCTTTCATGGAATGCTCCGCGAAGGAATTTATTTTGCGCCATCTCAATTTGAAGCCGGATTCATCTCCACCGCTCACACGAGAGCGGACCTGGACGCCACAATCCGGGCCGCCGCAAAGGTCCTGCGCGCGTTGTAAAATCTCGCAACTGAGCCGCGAGCGCCTGTCCTGCCGTAGCCCGGCAAAGGGGGAGTAAGGGAGGCGGTTTCCACCCTGCTCATCACGGTTTGATGGAAGATGGAAGATAGGAGATGGGGGAAAAAGCTCCAAAACCCAAACTCCAAGCACCAAAGAACATCCAAGCTACAAGTGCGCAAAATTGGATGTTCGAGCCTTGGTGCTTCTCTGGGGCTTGGGTGCTTGGAGATTGGGGCTTTCGAACGGTGCTTGGAGGTTGGGGGTTGGTGCTTTTCTCCGGTGCGAGCCGCACGTGCGAATATGGCGCCTGCCTTGGCAAGCACTTCCGCCCTACCAACACCGAGCGCCGTGTGAGGGCACACGGCCTACAGGGGGTGGACGGCACCCTGGCTTCCGCCCTACCGAAGTGCGGTGGGGTGTAACTTTTTCCCGTCGTCGTCGTCTATTTCCATACAAGTTCATTGCCGAATTTGATAAAAACAATTAACTGAACGATAGAGTCGGAGACTGAATCATTATGAAAGTAATCAAAGCGTTTGTTTTCACCGTCCTTGCCGCCGGCAGCATGATTGCCTGCGGTTCAGCGCTAGCCCAGGATTCCACCGGCGCCACCGCGCCAACCCCGTCCACAAACGCTCCGCCGATGCATGGTCACGGCCATGCGATGATGAAGGGCATGACCGCAGACAGGCTTGCCCAGGTGCTCAATCTCACTGACGACCAAAAAGCGCAGGTGCAACCCATTTTAAAAGCGCAAGCCCAACAAATGCGCGATGTCCATAAGGACACGAGCCTTTCGGCGGACGAACGGAAGGCGAAAATAAAAGAAATTATGAAGGACACCACCACGCAGTTGCAGGCGATCCTGACCCCGGAACAAATGACCAAGTGGCATAACCTCGTTCATCCGCATAAATCCGCGCCCAAGACGACGCCCACGTCGGACATGGGGACAAATGCTCCGGCGGGTTCTTAATTAGTTTCTAAACCACCGCGCGGCTGGTCTCGCTCGAAGCGGGACCAGCGGCGCAGCTTCGGCTGGCCAGGAAGATCCATCCAGAGAAAAGCCCCAAACCCCAATCTCCAAGCCCCAGGGAAGATCCAACATCAATATCCAATATTCGACGCCGACCAGAACCGATGCGGAGGCGGCGTGGCGAAGATGGGAGCTGG
>DATAST010000088.1:0-1571 GCA_036269115.1 Verrucomicrobiia bacterium
AAATTTCTTAGTGAGATTGCACAGGACGTGAACGTGGTCCCAAACGCCTCCGATCGTAATCGAGTTGCATTCCAAGTTTTGGAGAATGCGCGATTGATACGCCCAGATCCGCTCGCGGATGCCCGCCGCCAACCATGGACGACGTCCCTTGGTCGAAAAAATGATGTGCGCGGTTAAGATGTGCAATGACTGGGGCATATGCCGTCGAGCGTGGCACAATTTGGATTGCCCTTACAGGGCAAAAATCCTTTTGGGAACCGACCGAGGGCGTTGCCCTCGGCTATGATGGTGCAGGCCGTTGGGCTGTTAAATTTCGGACGTCATTGCCTCGGCCGCCATGGGGCGGGGAATTGGCTGGTCAACTTTCCGAGGGCCTTGCCCCTCGGCTACAATCGCGCGGTCCTTTACACAGCTGATTGCAGCGAACCGAAGTTTGAGAAATTTTTTGAGAATCAAGTGTCCTAAACCGGCGCGCTTGTTCGTCATATCTCCAAAATAACACGTCAACAGAAAGACAAAACATGAACACATCAGAGAAGAAACAGGCAGCAAGTATCGCCTGGTTTGAAATCCCGGCCGATGACCCGGATCGGGCCAAGGCGTTTTACAGCAATTTGTTTGGCTGGAAGATTAATCCATTTCCAGGCGGAGGCGATTATTGGCACATCGATACGGGCGGCGCAGACGATACTCCGGATGGCGCACTAAAAAGGCGCAAACACCCGCAAGAGCCGGTCGTCAATTACGTCAGCGTGGATTCTGTGGATAAGTTCGCTGATAAGATCGGAAAACTTGGCGGCAAAATCTGCATGGCGAAAACGGCCGTCCCGCAGATGGGCTATTTCGCCGTGTGTCAGGATACCGAGGGGAACCCGTTTGGAATTTGGCAGACTGACCCAGACGCGAAATAATTTGTCCTAAACTCGGTTAGTCCTTCGTCGTAGTTCTGAAAGCGACAAAAACAATCAACCATTAACTACCAACTAAAAACTAATATGAACACACAAAATCAGAATGGATACATGCTGCTGTACCGAAGCGATGAATGGTACAACAGGCTCTCGCAGCAAGATCTGCAGAACCTGATGAGCGAGAACAAAGCCTGGATTCAAAAATTGACTGAGCAGGGTAAAGCGACGCCCGGCCATGCGCTCGAACGCAGGGGCGCCTTCGTTTCCGGCAAAAACGGCAGGTTCGTTACGGATGGCCCATTTGCTGAATCCAAGGAAGCCATTGCCGGATATCTCCTGGTGGATGTCGAAACGCTCGACGAAGCCATTGCTATTGCGCAAGGCAACCCGGGCCTGGCTTATGGCGGTTCAATCGAAGTGCGGCCAGTAGCTGAAGAGTGTCCACTTGACACCCGCGCACGTGAATTGGCAACGGAAGAACAACTTGCAACGGTCTAAACCCAACACCAATTAACTCTCAATCATCAATAATAAATATGAACACACAAAATCAGAATGGATACATGCTGCTGTACCGAAGCGATGAATGGTACAACAGGCTCTCGCAGCAGGATCTGCAGAACCTGATGAGCGAGAACAGAGCCTGGATTCAAAAATTGA
>DATAST010000089.1:0-2331 GCA_036269115.1 Verrucomicrobiia bacterium
GGTCGCAATTGGAACGGCCGCAATTGGAACGGCAATTGGCGCGGTCATCACGGTCACAATAACGTTATTTTCATCGGCGGCTTCGGTTTTCCCGGCTGGTGGGGCTGGGGCTGGGACGGATATCCTTACGGGGGTTACCCCTATTACGGCTACCCGTACGGTTACTACGGCTACGGCTATGGATATCCCGGCTATGGCTACGGCGATTACGGCGGCGATTACGGGTATGGGAACGGCTATGGATATGGCTACGGGAATGGTAGCCAATACGGCTACGGGAATAGTAGCCAATACGGCTCCCCTACCCGGTCAAAGGTAGCTGAGCTACAACGCCGACTCGCCCGCGCCGGCTATTATCGCGGGTCAGTCGATGGAGTCTTGGGGCCTCAGACGCGGCGAGCAATCCGGGCCTACGAGGCGGATCACGGTTACGCAGACGCAGGCTGACCCATTTCCTTCCACAGATTTTTCACGGGGCAGTCGCTAGACTTTCGGTTGGTTGACCGGCGGAATTCGCAAGGGCGCAAAGGGCGAACCGCCGGTCGCCATTTTTTACTCCTTCACATCCCGTCCTGCCAGCTTTTTAGTCTTACTAGAGGGCTCCGCTAATTTTTTGCTTTCATCCACAGAGTTTTTGGCATACGACACGATCCCGGAGGAAATTATCTGTCCGGTTAGTCATCGAATCCTGCTCGGCATCGCTGTTTTCGCGTGGGTCGTTCCATCAGCAATAGGCGATCTTTTTCCAAACTCTGGACCTGTTGTGTCTGGAAAAACCGCGCGCATACGCTTTGGCAAAGCAGCTGCGCCAAAGAATGCGCCGATTGCGGTGAAGCGCGCAATCTGGGCAGCCAATCAACTTCGCCACAAGCGATATCGTTACGGTGGCGGTCACAAATCGTTTGATGATCGCGGCTACGATTGTTCCGGGACGATCTCTTATGTGCTGGGCGCGGCTGGCTTGATCAGCTCGCCGATGAGCTCAACGGAGTTTCGCAGCTACGGTGACCGCGGCCCAGGCAGATGGATCACCATCTACGCACGGGAGGGTCACGCGTTCGCTGTGATCGCCGGCCTGCGACTGGATACAACGCCGTACGACCGTTACACCGGCAAATGGGCGCCGCGCTGGCAAACGATTTATCGTCCGCCACGCGGCTTTGATGCCAGGCATCCCATTGGGTTGTAATGAAATTGAAACAATTAAAAGCGATGCGAAGCCGTATCGCACTCCCAAGGCACTTGGTGCGAAAAGTTTGTGTTGCGTAAGCACACGGAAGGCACTTTTAGGCGCGCTGAAAAATAGCGGCCTCCGCACACTCCGTCGCTACGTTTGCGTTTCGGCAACTACCAAGATAAACATCACCGTCATGCGCTCGTTCGTTTTCACTAGTCTCTTGATGCTGGCCTTGCTCGTGCCCCAACAGTCCGCTCCTGCGGCGCCGGCAAATGATCCGATCGAAAACCTGGACGCCTTCATTACACGAGCGTTGAAAGAGTATCAGGTGCCGGGGGCCGCAGTCGCCGTCGTGCGGGATGGAAAACCGGTTTTGCTCAAGGGATATGGCGTCCGCGATGTGACCAAATCCGGCGCGGTAGACGAAAATACGATTTTTCAACTGGCGTCAGTCACGAAAACATTAACCGCTGTAGTCGCCGCGACCGTTGTCGACGAGGGCAAACTCGATTGGGACACACCGATCTTTAATTACCTGCCGGACTTCGTCGGTTACGACCCATACATGACGCGTTACCTGACCGAGCGCGATTTGCTTGCGCAACGGACGGGTTGGCCGGCCTACACAGGAGACCAGCTTGACAGTTTCGGGTATGACCGCGCGGAAATATTGCGACGCCTGCGATTTTTCAAGCCGCGCTACAGCTTGCGCGAGGTGGCGCAGTATTCGAATCCAGGATTTTTCGTCGCCGGCGAAGTTGCAGCAGCCGCGTCGCAGCAGTCATGGAATGATCTTGTCGAAAATCGCTTGTTCAAGCCCTTAGAGATGTCGCGATCGGGGACGCAGACGAAAGATTTGCAAAACGCCAACGCCACCGCCGCGCATGCGCTGGTTGACGGCAAGGAAGTCGTCGTTGAGCCAACAAAACTCGACACCACCGGCGCGGCCGGTTCCGCCACATCCACTGCGGCAGACATGTCGAAATTGATGCTGATGTTCCTGAACAGGGGCACACACAACGGCAAACAGATATTGAAGCCCGAAACGGTCGAAGAAATTTTCAAACGCAGCATGGTCAGCAAAATCGATTTCTCTGATCTGCCGCCGATCAGCGACAAGACCGGCTTTTATTATGGACTTGGTGTGGGCAGTT
>DATAST010000090.1:0-1500 GCA_036269115.1 Verrucomicrobiia bacterium
ACTATCCCGAACACCGCTACGCTAAGCAGAAAAACGGGCCGCAGCAAACGTATCAATCCGAGAAGTCCTAAAAGGATCTGTACACCACCGGTAGCCTGATTACCCACAAATCTTGCGGGGATCAAAAACGATACGATGGCAAATGCGACCGCGATTAATAAGGAGCGCAGTAACTGAGAGGTTTTCAGCTCGCTCAGGAGCACCGAACCAACGAATCTTCCGACCATCGCGCCCCCCCAGTAACACCCCACGAGACCGGCCGCAGCAACCTCGCTCATATTCCCGATGTTCGGCTGGCTCAAATAATTAATCAGAAAACTTCCAAGCGACACTTCCGCGCCCACATAAACAAAAATCCCCACCATGCCAAGCACCAGGTGCGTATATTTCCAGATGCTCGCGGCGGATTTCTGATGCGCTTCTCTTCTCGCTTCCGGCATCGGCGGCAGCTTGAACATTCCAATCAGCACCGCAAACGCAATTAGCGCAATTCCAATAATCGTGTACGGCAGTTTCACTGACGACGCTTCCTGAATCTTGTACGCCTGCAAAGCGCCAGCTGACATTTTCGACATTGCATCCGATGAACTGGCATGCGCATTCAAAATGAACAATCCGCCCAGGTACGGCCCAATCGTCGTGCCCAACGAATTGAACGCCTGCGTCAAATTCAATCGACTCGACGCCGTCTCCGCCGGACCCAGCACCGAAACATACGCATTCGCCGCCACCTGCAACGCGGTAATTCCCGCCGCCAGCACCATCAACGCGCCCAAAAACAACACAAACGAAGGCACACTGGCCGCTGGGATAAATAGAAACGCGCCTACTCCCATCGTCACCAGGCCGGCCACCATTGTCTTTTTATAACCAATAGTGTCGATCACCTTCGCCGATGGAATCGAAAAAATAAAATACGCCGAAAAAAACGCAAACTGAATCAACATCACCTTCGTGTAGTTCAAATCAAAAATTGATTTCAGATGCGGAACCAGAATATCGTTCAGCACCGTCACAAATCCCCAGAAAAAAAACAGCGTCGTGACCATCGCTAACGCCGCCCGGTACGTCTGCCCGTCCGAACTCCCGCTCGTTACCGGTGCACTGCCCGTCGCCACTATCGCCATAGGTCCGCTCTCTCCATGAAAGCCTCCGCCCAGTCAAACCACGCCACTTTCGCCTCGCCTACCCTACTCCAAATTTCGCTTCATGTATCCGATAAATTCCAGGCTGCCGCTTTTGCCAGAGCAGCTCCGAGCGAACGGCCTTGCCCTCACACCAGAGTCAGCGTGTTTGTTTCGTCTTCGTTTCATCGGCAGTTCCGCAGGACCCGACCGCGCAAAAGCAAAAAGCCCGGAGAAGATTACCTCTCCGGGCTTTTGCGGTTTGCGGGCAGGCCGCTTTTACTTGCCAAACGTAATAACGCCGAATGTGCCGTCACCGTAATTGTTGTTGCCCGCGGCGAAAAACAATTGATTGGGATTTCCGTTCGCGCCGGCC
>DATAST010000091.1:0-121035 GCA_036269115.1 Verrucomicrobiia bacterium
CCATAAGCGTTAACCTAAAAACCTTGCCTTTCTTTTGGGAATCTGAATGATCAGGAGGCATGAATGATATTGCGTTGCCGGAAGACTGGGAAATTTTGCGTGGCTGGCTTCCTCGGGACTTGGATCAACGCGCCCACAGCACCGGCTTCATGCAACGGGCGCGCGGTTTACAGGATGCCGAGCGCTGGTTGCGACTGATTCTGATGCATGTGGCGGGAGGGTTGTCATTACAACAAACGGCGGTGCGGGCGCGGGAGCTGGGGTTGGCTCAAATTACCGGGGTGGCGCTGTTTAAGCGTCTGCGCAAAGCCGAGCGTTGGCTGGCCGATTTAACGCAATACATGTTAGCCGATCATCAGCGCCTGCTGGGGAGGGTGGAACGGCTCAAAGCGCCGTATCGGATGCGAATTATTGACTCGACCGACATCCAGGAACCGGGCGATACAGGAACGAGCTTGCGGGTGCATTACAGTCTTCGGTTGCCCGAACTGACGTGCGACCACTATGAATTAACGGACGGGCGTGGCGGGGAAAAGCTGGGACGCTTTTCCTTTGAGTCCGGGGAATTAATTCTGGCGGATCGGGGCTATAGCCATCGGGCGGGTGTGGCGGCGGTACTGGAAGCCAAAGCCCACGTGTTGTTGCGCTGGAATCCGGCGACGTTTCCCGTGGAGGATCCCCAAGGTCAACCATGGGATTTGTTGTCCCGATTACGGAAGCTGCGGATGCGAGAGACGGGCCAATGGCTGGTGAGTTTTGTTTTTGAAGGCAAACGTTATGGATTGCGCCTGTGTGCGCGACGCAAAAGCCAAGTCACGGCCAGGCGCGCCCGGCAAAAGGCGCTGCGCAAAGCGGCCAGAAACCAGAGCGCAACTCCCGACGCAAGGAGTTTGGAGTTGACCGAATATGTGTTGGTGTTGACCTCGGTGCCCATAGCCATTCTTTCGAGCGCACAGGTGCTGGAGTTGTACCGGTTGCGCTGGCAGATTGAATTGGCCTTCAAACGGCTCAAGAGCCTGCTGGCTTTTGGTCATGTACCCAAAAGCAGCGACCGATCGGCCAAATCCTGGATGCAAGCCAAGATACTCACCTCACTGATGATTGAGCGCGTGGCCATCTGCGGTCGTTTTTTTTCCCCCTGGGGATATGATTGATGAACACAGTCGGGCCTGGCCCGTCTTCATCGAGATCCGCGACTCAGTTAAAGCCACCTTGGCGCCGGCCCTGTCTCTGCGAAAGCTGCTGCAACGGGGCAGCAAAATAGCACACGGCTTGCGCCAAACGCGCCGCCGACGCAAAATGCAGAGATCCAAACTAACCCGCATTTTTCGAATATATTAGGTTAACGCTTGTGGCGCGCTGTCCCTACCGGGAACAATCTCCGACTAAAAATAAAAATGAATTGTTTTTCGACGGAACGACGGTATCCTCTGCGCTTTTATGCCATTAACTCATACACGGGAATTGTTCGCAAAAGCGTTGCGCGGAAAGTACGCGTTGGGCGCGTTCAACGTCAACAACATGGAATTGCTGCAGGCCATTATTGAGGCTTGCGAAGAAGAAAAAGCGCCGGTGATGCTGCAGATTTCAAAAGGCGCGCGCCAATACGCCAATCCCACTTATCTCAAAAAACTTATTGAGGCGGCCGTCAGCCTGTCCACTATTCCCATCGCCGTCCACCTGGACCATGGCGACACGTTTGACCTTTGCAAAGAGTGCATTGACGAAGGGTTTACCAGCGTGATGATCGACGCGAGCCACGAATCTTTCGAGAAAAACGTCGAGATCACCAAAAAAGTTGTCGATTACGCCCACAAAAACAATTGCGTGGTGGAGTCCGAGTTGGGCCATCTCGTTGGCGCGCAGTTTGATGAAGGTGAAGAAGGTGGGGCGCATTCGGCCAGCGGACACTATACGGTCCCCGAAGAGGCGGTGAAGTTCGTCCAGGAGACCGGTTGCGACTCGTTGGCTGTGGCCATCGGCAATTCCCACGGCGCCTATAAATTCAAAGGCACCCAACATTTGGATTTGGACCGGCTTAAATTGATCAAGAAAGCTCTCATGGACGCGGGCCTGGGCGATTATCCGCTCGTGTTGCACGGCGCTTCGAGCGTGCCCAAGGATCTGGCCGAAGAAATCAACAAGTACGGCGGCAAGCTCGGTACCGACACCGCAGGCGTGCCGGAGGCCGACATCGAAGTCGCCCGCCGGACCGGTTGCACCAAAGTGAACATTGATACCGATTTGCGTTTGGCAATGACCGCTGCAATTCGCAAGGTGTTCGCCGAAAATCCGAAAGAATTTGATCCGAGAAAATACGTCGGTCCCGCCCGCGCCAAGGTCAAAGAACTGGTGCGCCACAAGATCAAGAACGTTTTGTGCAGCGCCGGTCACGCTTTTGATTAGAGCGGTTTAGTTGGGTTAGCGGATAAGTTGAATGAATGGAGCAGGGGTTCGCGCGTCGCAATCACGCGTCGAACTCCGAACCATCTTCCCTCGTTGTAACATCCAATCGTGCGACTTTCCTCGCTCAAGGGGGAAATTGAAATCGCGTGATATTGGCACAGTTGTGCGACAATTTTGCACGATTCGCGCTTTCTGTTTATTGAGACTCCCCTGATTTCTGACGATTTGGGCTGTGGCACGGGCAAAGCTCTTAATCTCTCGGTCCTTGAGACCAAACTTTAACGAAAGGATTGTTATGAAACTCACCAGAGTATCAACATGGCCTACCTTGGGTCGTTTGACGGACTTGCGCGATGAGATTGACCGCCTGTTTGAGGCGCCGCTGGCCCGGACGGCCGAGTTCCTGGGTTGGACGCCCGCCTTTGACGTCTATGAAGAGAAGGATAACTATGTCGTCAAAGCCGAGTTGCCGGGAATGAAGAGGGAGGAAATCAATGTGTCTATCCAGGGCCGCGATCTCGTGATTTCGGGCGAACGGAAGAGCGAGACCAAAAGCCAGGAAAGTGAAGTTCATCGTGCCGAACGCTATTTTGGCAAATTCCAGCGGGCGGTTTCTTTGCCCGTCGCCGTCTCAGCCCAAGGGGTCCAGGCTGAATACAAGGACGGGGTCCTGACAGTGACTCTTCCGAAGAGCGAAGAATCTAAAGCGAAGCAAATCGAAGTGAAAGTCAGCTAATTTAAGCCGGCTTTCTGCGATTGGCCTTCAGCCGCCGACATGAGTCGACGGTTGGAGGATTTTTTTTCTCCAAATCTGCTTGCAACGGTGCCGGACAGTTATTATTCATTAGAAATTAGTTTCACATTTTGACGGGAGAACCGGGCTTGTTATCAATAAATGAAAATGAATCCTTATTCTAATTGGGTCGGTATGGTTTTACTTTCCATGGGTTGCCTGCTGGCGGGGGATTGCGTGGGTGCGCCTGCTGCCAAGACCCCTCATGGGCCTCGTGCCCGGGTGAGGCCAAATGCATTTCGTACATCGACCGTCGATGGAGTCGCCATCATTGGAGAGCAAGATCCGGCTGCGCTGAAAGTGCCGGAGGTTGCAGGCCCGGAGATATGGAGAGACCCGGCGCAACCCCTGGATGCGCGGGTCCAGGATTTAATCAGCCGGATGTCCCTGGCTGAGAAGGCGTCTCAATTAATGGCGGATGCGCCTGCGTTGTCGCGACTGAAAATTCCGGCTTACAGTTATCGGAACGAATGCGCCCACGGGGTGGCGGATGCGGGCGTCGCAACGGTATTTCCGGAGACCATCGGCATGGCGGCCACGTGGGACCCAACATTGATTCACACAGAAGCCGATGTGGCGGCGACGGAAGGGCGGGCCAAATTCAACGATTACGCGGAGCATCATAACGGCAATACGATCATGCATCACGGCCTGAGCTTTTACGCGCCGAATATAAATATTGTCCGCGACCCGCGCTGGGGCCGGGGCCAGGAAACGTTTGGCGAAGATCCGTTTTTGACGTCACAAATGGCAGTGGCATTTATCCAGGGGATGCAGGGGGACAATCCCAAGTATATGAAGACGATTGCGTGCGCCAAACACTACGCAGTTCATAGCGGGCCGGAGCCGTTGCGCCGGAGCTATAACGCCACGCCGCCGGAAACCGATTTGTATAACACCTATTTGTTGGCATTTCAGGCGTGTGTGCAGCAAGGCCACGTCGGCTCGATTATGGGTTCCTACAACGCACTGAACGGCACGCCCAACTGCTGCAATCCTCGCCTCCTCACCGACATTTTGCGCAATCAATGGGGTTTTGACGGTTTCGTGGTGTCCGATGGCGGCGCAATCGACAACATTTGGCAATATCATAAATTCGTCGCCACTCCTGAAGAAGCGGCGGCTACAGCGGTAAAGGCCGGATGTAATCTATTTTCCGGCACCATCGTTACCGGGCAGTATCCGGATCGTTGTTTCGCGGTGCTGGGTCAAATGCTCAAAGAGGGCCTGCTCTCTGAACAGCAGATTGACGGCGCTCTTACGCGGACACTGGCGGCGCGATTCAAATTGGGATTGTTTGACCCGCCGCAAGATGACCCGTGGTCCAACATCGGCATTGACCAGAACGACACGCCGGAACATCGGGCGCTGGCGCTCAAGGTGGCCGAGGAATCGATTGTGCTATTGAAAAATAACGGTGTTCTGCCGATTCGTCGGACCGGTATTAAACGCATTGCTGTGATTGGGCCAAATGCCAACGCCGCCCCAATGCTTTATGGCAATTACAACGGCGTTTCGTCGCAGCCGGTTACGATTTTCGACGGCATTAAGGCTGCCGCCGGTCCGGGAGTTGAAGTGACTTATGTCGAGGGCTGCCCGCTGGCATTAAAAAATGATAATTCAAATCAGCCGGCTCCGGAAATGACAGCGAAGGCGGTTGCAGCGGCGAAGGCGGCAGATGTGGTTATCTACGTTGGCGGTTTGAATAGTATGCTCGAAGGCGAAGAGCATCAGGTGGATTTTCACGGATTTCTGGGCGGCGATCGCACGCGCATTGAACTGCCTCCGGTGCAGGAAGATTTGCTGAAAGCGCTTTATGCGACGGGCAAGCCGGTGGTGTATGTCAATTGCAGCGGCAGCGCCATCGCCATGCCGTGGGAAGCCAGGCATCTGCCCGCCATTGTCCAGGCATGGTATCCGGGCGAGGAAGGCGGCAAAGCCGTGGCTGAAGTATTATTTGGCGACGTCGTTCCGGCTGCCCGGTTGCCACTGACTTTTTACGCGTCCACCGCCGATTTGCCGGACTTCCAAAACTATTCCATGAGCAATCGCACGTACCGGTATTTCAGCGGCAAACCGGTTTACGCTTTTGGCCACGGATTGAGCTACACGAAGTTCAAATATTCGCACGCAAAAGTTATCGGCGCGGCAGTTGGGGATACCCTCCATCTTTCCTTTACTGTGAAGAACACTGGCAAGCGCGATGGCGATGAAGTGGCGCAGGTCTATTTCCGTCATTCGAATTCGGCGGCGCCGGAGGCGAAAATGGCCTTGTGCGGTTTCCAGCGCGTACATATCGCGCGCGGCGATACGACCACGGTTACGCTCGACATCCCGGCAAAACAGTTCCGCTATTGGAACGCGACGACGAAACAATATGAAGTGGTCCCGGGCAAATATGAGTTGCTCATTGGCGGGGCCTCGGACGATATCCGGCTCAAAGTGCCTGTCGAAGTGAGTGGGTCGATTGCTAATATCTAGTTGCTACGGAATAGGGGGCCTGCGGCGAACGCGACCCGGTGCATCAGGATAATCGTAAATGTCGTTGATAGGTTGGCCGGTCTGGATGCGCATGGTGCGGGTGGCCGGCAGTTGAGCGCCGGTGTTATCCATTGGGCAGAGAGATTTGACTTCTTCCGGTGAGATGGCGCGGTTGTAGATGGCGATATTGTCAATCAAGCCGTGGAAATAGGCGTAATAACCCGGACAAGTGTCACCGCCGATATTCAGCGGTTGGTCATTGGAAAGATCCCCCGCATATTTCGTGGGATCAAACGTTAGAATCAACTGACCGTCCACGTAAATCTTGCCCCCATCCTTCGAATTGCGGGCCACCGTTACAGTAACCTGGTGAAATTTGCCGTCGAAAAGGTCCGGCCCGGCCGCTTCCCATTCCCCTCCGTTGTCAGTTAAGTCGTCTGACATCCTGAAACCGACGCGACCGTTGACAAGGCACAGGACGTAGCCAAGGCATTGCATGCTGTTGGGCGTTTTCCGTTTGTCCACGATGGGCAGGATACCATCTGTCATCAGCGGTGGTTGGAGCGATGGTTCAATCCAGGCCTCGATCGAAAAGTCCTGGCCCGGGCCAAAATTCAAATCGAATGAATTGGGCGCCAATATTTGGTTCGCGCCGCCGTCAAAAAAGAATCCGGGTCCGGTTTTGGCCTCAATATAATTTATGCCCGCCGAAACCGATGCGTCATGTGTACCGGCGATGTCTTTGCCTCTGTTGCTTCCCAGCCATAACGCCACCAATCCAGGCAAGTTCGCGCCGGGAATTGGGCCTGCCACCATGACTTCGAGAATGGAAGTGACTGGCAGATCCACTTTGCCAAAACTGGTTTTGACGGCTAAATCCGAGTCCATAAATGAAACGGCCAGGACATCGCCGGCGGTTGTGGTCAATTCTGCCGAATTGGTGGCCGGGAATTCCATCAATCGTATGTCCTGGATCGGCAAGGCAATTTCTCCCAGCAGCCTGGAATGGAAGTGGAGCTTCTTGTCCAGGCATTGGCCCACAACGCGCGAGCCATCGCGTAATTCAACCGTCACGCGCGACGGAGCCGTGTCCGCTGCGTGGGCGTGGTCCAGGCCGAGCGTGAAGAGGGCAAGCGCCAAAAGCCGAAGAATAGGAATCTTCATGTAATAAGACTTGGGCGTTTTGTATCTAATGTCAAGCGGCGTAAAGCTGCAAACGGCGAATCGAATCGGAGAATCGCTCATTTTTCTCTCCGCATTTTGACTGATTTTCATTAAAAAGGAGCGTGCTTGTTTTCTTGAATGGCAAGTTTGTGCCCGAAGAAAAGGCGGTCATTTCGGTTTTTGACCGCGGGTTTCTCTATGGCGACGGCTTGTTTGAAACCATCCGCGTATTCAATGGCAGGCCGTTCCGTTGGCGGGAGCACTTGCGCCGGCTGGAGGCCGGGGCGGAATTCCTAAAAATTAAGCTGACATATTCACCGGATCATCTCCTTGCACTCGCCGCTGAACTGGTCAGGAAAAACAATTTGCCCGATTCCTTGCTGCGCATTTCATTTTCACGCGGCGTTGGCTCGCCGGGTTATTCGCCAAAAGATGCGCGCGCGCCAACGCTCGTGATGTCCTTGCGTCCGGCGCGGAACCCAAAGAATTTGCCACAGTGGAAACTCATCACTGCTTCGATTCGCGTGCCGGCTAATGATCCCCTGGCATGTTTTAAGACGTCCAATAAACTGCCCCAGGTTCTTGCGCGCGCTGAAGCAGATGCGGCGGGCGCAGACGAGGCGTTGCTGGTAAACACCAGTGGTTTTGTAGCTGAGGGCACCAGCAGCAATGTGTTTTGGGTCAAGCGCGGCGCAATTCACACGCCGCCCATTTCCGCCGGGATATTGCCGGGCGTGACGCGGGTGGTCGTGTTTGAAATTGCCGCCGGGCTGGGCATCCGTGTTCATGAAAAGAATATTCGGCCCAATGAGCTGGCGAAGGCAGAGGGGGTTTTCCTTTCGCTGACCTCGCTGGGGGTTGTGGAAGCAATACAGTTGGATGGGGCAGGGCTTAAAGGTTCGGAGCTGACCGGACGAATACGGCACGCGTATCAATTGAAAATGAACGATGAAAGTTGAGGCCTGTTGGGCCGTAAACAGTTCCCGCCACTCCATAAATTGAGGATGACGATAACGATGAGAATGAGGATGAGAGGCCTTTCATTCCACTTGCATCGGGGCATTTAAACCCTAAAACTATTCGCGGATAATTACTTGTGGCCAGAAGAGCAAAGCCTAAAAACCAACCGCCCCGGCATCAGGATGGCGGCTTAGGCCGTCTGTTTTTCATCATCGTACTCGGGTGCGGATTTTATTTCTTTTGGCGTCACGACCATTCCCAAAAAGCGCAGGCGCGAGAGCCGGACACGAACGTAAACCTTCCGGCTGAGGCATTGGTTCCCAGGTCGCGTCCGGCGCCGCAGCCGCTCGTCATTTCACAACAGGCGCCGTCGGATTTTCCGCGGCCGGTCCATGATGTTTTCGAGGCGCAGGTCGCTTTGGCCAGGCGCGCCATTTCTCCGGGGTCGATTGATGGCAACCTCGGATCTCAAACCCGCGCGGCCATTTCCGTTTTTCAGGAAACTGAAAACCTTCCCGTGACGGGCGCGTTGGATGATCTGACGAAGTCCAACCTGACGCTTACCGTTCCCATTTTAACGTCGTATACGGTCACAACCAACGACCTCGGAAGTTTGCAGCCGCTCGGCGATACCTGGCTCGCTAAATCCGAACAGTCTTCTCTCGCTTATGAAACCGAACTGGAACTGCTCGCGGAAAAATCGCATTCCAGCCCGACTCTGATTCAAAAACTCAATCGCAACGTGGATTGGTCCAATATCTCCGCCGGAACTGTGGTGCAAATTCCCGACGTCACCTATCCGGACCCAGATGGCAAGGCGGCATTTGTGGTAATTCATTTGTCCGATCGTTACCTTGAAGCATTCGACAACGACACCAATTTGCTGCTGCATTTTCCGTGCAGCATCGCCCAGAAAGTGGAAAAACGGCCTGTGGGGGAACTGCATGTCGTGGTGGTTATCCAGCATCCGAATTACACGGTGGACCCCGAGCTTTTTCCTGAATCCGATGAACTGCAGAAGATTGGCCATAAGCTCATTTTGCCGCCCGGCCCGAAGAATCCAGTGGGCATGGCATGGATGGGCCTCGATAGACCCGGCTACGGCATGCATGGCACGCCAAACGCACAACTGGTGGGCCGTACGGAATCTCACGGCTGTTTTCGCCTGGCAAATTGGGACGCGCTGTATTTAAGCCAGCTGGTTTGGGTGGGGATGCCGGTGGAAGTGGAGGAGTGAGGATGGAAGATGGGAGATGGGGGATGGGAGATGGAAGTGTTGAAACGTTGAAATGTTAAAACGTTGAAACGGTTCGGACGATGGTTTGGGCTACGCAGGATGGGCGCGAAAGCGGTTCAGGTTTTCCGATTTCCGGCAACTGTTCCCGCCCTGCCGGCCATCTGGGCGTGTTTTAAGATTCCCGGATCGTGCGGATTGGAACCCGCTTGGAATTTGGAGAAACTCCTTTTGGTAAATGGACCTTCCATTCGCTTTTGCTCTCGTCCACTTGCAGAAACAAGTCTGCGTCTCCGGGTGGCAGCGCAATGGGATTGTCCATCAGCAGAAAATCTGGTCCCATTTGGGCCACAGGCAAAGACATGCCATTAACTCGCAATTCCATTTTTACACGGGCGGAATGACCGCTCGAATTGGACGATGTCAATATGGACGACATTTTAATTTTCGTAATTATCCCGAAATAATCGTTTAAGGTGCAATTCGAAAGCTTAGGGGTATCCATTCGAATAAATTCCCTGCCAAATGCGCAGAATATGTCGCCCCTGACGGGGCTCGGACTTTTTATAGGACGTTTCACTACAAATATACCGCACCTACGGCGCTTGGGAATTGATGTTGGCCGTGAACCCCCGGGAGGCGAATCCAAGCTCATTTACGGCGCACATGAAACCGAAATTTTTAGTGTGGGCAGAGGGGGATATCTGCCCTGCCAAGCCATACTGTCCCCACCCAATTAGGCGATTCAACGTTCTACGCTTCTGTGGTATTCTTTACTATTACGAATGGCTGGTTTTCCTTTGGCGAATCAGACACAGAATCAAAGCTTAATCCGTTTGAGAGTTCAGGTTAAAGTATGACAGTGATAAGAAAGTGGCTTTTGGCAGGCATAATACCCTTGCTCTGGTGCTCCATTGGAAACGCGCAAATCGTCTATTCCAACAATTTTGCCCTTGGAGGAACTGGGAACATCAGCGGAACGGCGCCGACGGTGGCCGATAGTTTTGCCGGCGGCATCGCTTCTGCCACCTGGAATGATGTCCTGGGTATCAATAATACCGGGGACTTGCAGGCAAACGGCATTGACAACACAACTACCGGAGACAGCTGGCTTTTACCGTTTACTCCGCAATCCGGTTACGTCTACACGTTGACTGCTTCGCTGACTTTCACCGGCAGTCCCGGCAGTTGGATCGGGTTCGGCTTTGCGCAAAACGACTCGGTTAACCAGACCACTGCCCGATACGCCGACAGTCCGGTAAATGGCTATGATTTTATTATTCTGACCGAATCGAGTGGAAATGTTCAGTATTTTACCGGGCCCAGAGGAAACACGCCGCAGATCTACGTTGGGACCGGTTTCACGCCCGGTCCTCAAACCCTCACATCGAAGGTGATCCTGGATACCACAGGCAGTCAGTGGTCGATAACGGCATATGTAAATGGCGTGCAAATGGGGAACACGACTACCTATGCCAATAACCCGCCAATTGGCGCAGTCGGTCTTACCCAAACCAGTTTGAGTAATCCCAGTACTCTCCACTGGAATTATTTGTCACTTGAAGCCGCCGGGACAGGGCCAGCAGCCGGCACGAACAATGCCACGGTGAGCTTCTCGCCCTCGAACATGGGGCGGCCGTTAAACCCTGCGTTTGATGGGATGAGCTATGAGAAGTTGGAGATTGCGAATGGATTTTTTATGTCCAACAACGTGCCGCTGGTGAAGTTGTTCAGCCTGCTTGGCCCGGCCGTCCTGCGCGTTGGCGGCGGCACCGTGGACACCACGTGCTGGGGCGGGCTCTCGAATACCATCCCCATTACAGCGTCCGAGGTGGATACGTTCGCCAGATTTATCAAGGCGCTGCCTACGAACTGGTCCGTGGTTTACGGCATCAATCTTCTTTCCAACAATCCCGCAAATTGCGCCGCCGAAGCCGCGTATGTGGCGAACGCGCTCGGGCCCAGATTGCTCGGCTTTCAAATTGGGAACGAACCTGAATACGGTTTTACCCAGTACAGCACTTATCTGGCGCGGTGGCGTCCACTGGCGGCGGCGATTACCAATTCAGTGTCCGGCTGGGCCGCCACCAACGGCGGCAATGGCTGGACGTTCACCGGCGCGGACGGCGGACAAGGACAGTTAGCGGCGTTCACGGATCCATTTGCGAGCGATGAATCGGGAGTGAATGCGATGCTCACGCAACATTACTATCGGGCCGGCCCTTCAACCAACGACACCATCCAACTGCTGTTGCAGCCGGACCCATTCCTGTTCACGTTAGTGAGCAACATTGTGAAAGCAGCCACCGGGCATTCCTCGCTCGGCGCGCGCATAGATGAAACCGGCTCCTATTCCGCCGGCGGCGTCGCCAACGTCAGCGATGCTTTCGGCGCCGCGCTCTGGTCGCTGGATTTTATGTTCACGGGGGCGATGAACGGCCTTCAGGGCGTCAATTTTCATGGCGGCGGACGCAGTCCCTATTCGCCTCTAACCGACAATGGAACGACGGTGACATCGGTGGGACCTGAATTTTACGGAATGAAACTGCTTTCGCTCATTCCGCCGGGTAACGTCATTCCGGCCACCGTTACGCCGGCTTCAAATACCAGTTTCACGGCCTACGGCGTGCGACAGCCGGGCGGCGCGATCAGCGCGCTCCTCAATAACAAGAGCTCAAGTAATACGGTGGCTGTAAGCGTCAATCTGGGACCGGCGGTTACGAGCGCGCGACTGATTGAATTGACCGCGCCATCACTCGGCAACACCAGTGGCTTCCTGATCGGCGGGGCCACAATCAATACGGACGGCACGTGGACCGGCGGCGTGCAAGCGGCGCTGACGGCCACAAATGGGCAATTGACGGTCAATGTCCCGCCGACTAGCGCCTATTTGCTGAACCCGGTTGTGCTGCCGCCCGAAATCGCGTCCAGCGTGGCTGGCAGCCAGTTAACCTTGAGCTGGCCGACGAATTATATCGGCTGGCTGCTCGAATCGAACTCAACAGGATTGACGAGTGCCAACTGGTATCCAATTCCTGGATCAGGCAGCACGAATTGGGCGCGAATCGTCATTCAGCCCGGCCAAGGCAATGGGTTTTATCGCTTGGCGCCGTAACATTTCCGAAAGTGTTTCGCGCGAAGGGCGCGAAGAACTCCTGGGTTACTTCACCTTCCACGCCGAGTCGAGAAGGTCCTTGTCAAATGGCTCGGGGATCACCCCTTCGGTTGCGTAAATGAAAAGCGCGCAACGATAGACGGCATTCACGACGTTTTTGAGCCAGGAAAGCGGCAGCATCAATAGAAACATCACTGGAAATATGATCAGTGGCGCCAGAATTGCCACACGACCCGCAAAGGAAATCGCAACGATCAATATAACGAAAGGAACGATAATGAGCGTCGCGGCGAGGTTGAAACCGACAAAGCCGACGACAAGTTCGCCCCACGTGCGTTTGAGTGTGCCGGCGGAATGGCGCAAGAGTTTGACCGGGTTCGTTGTCTCCGTGTCGCGCACGAGTGTGGGAATGGCGAAAATGCACGCGACGCTCCACACAAAGCCAATAGCGCTGGCGATAATCTTTCCCAGAAAGCCGACACGTTGTTCGATGAATTGAATGATGTACCCGACGATTCCCGCGAACAGGGACCACATCAACACCGCGCGCCAGCGCGTTTTGGCAAAATGGAACCCGCGCCTAATGGAAACGGCATTTCCATTCAATGCCTGCATAATTTCGTGATAAAACGCAACGTTGCAGAATGTGGCGAGGAACATTGAAACAAAATAGGCAACAGCGAAAAACAACGCCAACCGTCCGTGTTGAAATATGAGGTAACCGCCGCCCGCAAGGCCGGAGCGCATCCCAATCGCGACCGTATGATTTGGCGCAACTGAATTCGGAGGAGTCATAAACCCTTCCGAGATGCGTTTGCCAATGGCGCTCCAGTGCGCGGTAGATAAGTAGGAATGTCCGCTGGGATAAAGCGCAATGGGCGCGAGGAAAAACAGCGCGACGATCAGCGCCAGTCCTGACGCCAGGAGCGGGAACAATAATAATTTCTTTTCGCGGGAGAGGATAACGATGGCTGTCTTTAAGAGGCGGAAACTGCGATTGATTTTGTTCATACGGTTTTCCTTTGTTTAATGAATGAGAGGATTTGTTCTTCGTCCAGGCCGTAACCGCGGGCTTCGGCCAGCATTCGTTGGTAAAGTTCCTTCAGCTTGGCTTTTTTCTTCGCGGCGGGCAGGGCATTGGCGGCATCGTCCAGTTTGACGAACGAGCCAAAACCGCGTTGCCCATCGAGCAGGCCTTTGAGCGTCAATTCATGGTAGGCTTTCGCAACGGTGTTTGGGTTGACGCCGAGTCGTTCGTGCAGTTCGCGGATGGTCGGCAAGCGATCGCCATGTTTCAACGTGCCGTCCGCCATGGCCGCCATGAGCCGGTTCGCGATCTGTTTGTACACGGGAATGCCCGAATGGAATTCGATTTTCCAATCCTCCATGAGGAGCGCGGTGTTCATGATTAAATTATTGTACTAGTAAAATGGTACAACTAGGCCAGGAGGTCAACAAAAAAGTTTTCATTAAGAATGAGGAAAATAGGAAGGCGGATCTCGTTCGACTCAGGGCATGTTGTATTTATTGGCGATATAGGCGGTAAGTCCAAGGCCGCTCACCGATTCTCCGTCACATTTACTGCGATGGTGCAATCGACCCCAATGCCCAGGGGAGAGTTGCCGTAGCAGTTATTGGCAATCGTGCCGCCGATGCTGTACTGCGTGGAACCTGTGCCAACGCAGTTGTTGACGGTGTAGCCGGTGATTCCGGTATAGCAGTTTAATTCTGTTGAATCTGAAACCGACAGGGCAACGATGCCAAAGCTTCCCGCCTCGCTGACCGCGCAGAACTGCGCCGATGAATTGTTGATGTCGAGATACAAGCCATCATAGAGACAGCCTGACACCGAGATGGCGCGTGCCAGCGCGTTAAAGGTATTCGTGCAAAAAATACCATAGCCAAATCCGCTGCCGCCATAGACGCCGCTGGTGCTATTAGTCACGCCGCTGCTAATGAAGCCATTGAAAATGGTGAAATTTGTCACTCCGCCCGCGAAGATGCCGCAGCCGGTTGCGGCCGGATTTTCTGTCGAACTGATCGCGAACCCATTCAGATCCAGCATGACGTTGTTTGCATGGATGGTAATGGCGTTGCCGGAACCGACCGTTACATTCGTCGCCAAATAATATGAACCGGATTGCGTGATGGTGATGGGCGCTGATGAAATGGGCGTGCGGGGCTGGAGTTGCGAAAGCGTCAGCATGGTCGCGCCGGGCGGACCGGGCGGTGTGAGGCTGCCCTGGGCGAGGGCGCTATTAAGGGTTGAAAGCGCGAGGGTGAGGATGGCAATTGTTAAACGGCAGGAGTGTGAGGGAGCGGGTCGTTGAAAAGTTAAAAGATTGAAACGTTGAAACGGGAACGAGGAAGAATGACATTTCATGTTCAGAAAGAGTTGATGTTATGCGTGACGGCAAAAGCTGTGCCTGTGCCAGTTGCTCCGTGGCAGACGTTGGCAATGAACGCATCCAAACCGATGTAGGTGTAACTGTAACCATAGCAGTCATTTGCAATGTAGCCGCAATAAACACCGTAGCCACCGCCGTCGCTGAAACCAAAACAGTTTTGGGCGTTGCCCTGGGCGTCAAGGCCGTCGCTTTCGCCGCTGTAGCCGTAACAATTCAGAGCCATGGAAGATTGAATGCCAACACCGGTGTTGGAGTAGCCATAACAGTTTTGGGCGTCCGTGGCGGTAATACCATCGCCGCTGCCGTTGCATTCGCCGTAACAGGTCTGGGCCGTTTGGGCAATAATGCCGGCTCCACTGCCCGCGCAATAGCCGAAACTATTTGCGACAACATAATTGCCAATAATACCCTCGCCGAAGCTGCTGGATTGGCCCTGGCAATCCGATACCACATTTGCGTAGATGGCCGTGCCGCCGCAATCCATGGCCGATGACTGTTTGATCGTGGACGCGAAAATTCCATAGCTCCCAACCGTCGTTGCCGTGCAGGATTCCACCACTGTCGAATTGGCGCTGTTCAGGTAGATGCCGGAATACAAGCAACCGGCAATCGAGACGTGCGACACGAGCACGTTTACTGGAGAATTGCCCGAAAAATAAATGCCGTAGGCAAAGCCGCTGCCGCCATAAATGTTGCTGCCGTTGTTCGTCACGCCGCCCTGGATGAAGCCGTTGGCGATGGTGACGTTCCGTAAATCGCTATTGAAGAGGATGCCGGAACCGCTGGCGCCGGCCGCCATTGAGGAGATCGTAAAGCCATTCAAGTCCAGCATCACGTTGTTGGTGGCAATGACGATGACGTTGCCGCTGCCGACGGTGATGTTGGTCGTCAGATAATAGGAACCGGATTTCGTGATAATGGCGGGTACGGAAATGGGCGCGCGCGGCTGGATTTGCGAGAGCGTCAGCATCGTCGCGCCGGGCGGCCCGGGCGGGGTGAGAGTGCCCTGGGCGAAGGCGTTGTTGAGAGTGGAAAGCGCCAGTGCGAGGGCGGTGAGTGTGGCGCGGGCAGAGCGTGAGAGGGAGCGTTGAAACGTTACAAGGTTAAAACGTTGAAACGAGGACCTGGCTTCGTCGGACTCCCGCCTTCGTTTAGAAGCTTCGGCGCGGCAATTCAATACGGCAAGTGAGGAGGTGTTCATAATCAATAAGAGTAGACGTTGTGGGTAGTGCTCAAAGCCGTGCCCGTGGAGGTGCCTCCGGTGCAGACGTTGGCGATTTTTGCAAACAGCCCTGTGCCGGAAGTACAGTAACCATAGCAGCAGCTGGCAACGGCGCTGGCATAAATGCCGTAGTAGCCGGCATAGCTGTAGCCGTAACAGTTTTGGGCGGTTAAGGCAGAAATACCACTGCCAGCGGAGCCGGTGCCGTAGCCGTAGCAGTTGATGGCGGTGTCGGCGCTAATGCCATAGCCGCTGGTGCAGGTCCCATAACAGTTCTGGGCAGTGCCGGCATTAATGCCGGTATTAACCCCAAGACTGGAGCCGCAACAGTTTTCAGCAGTCTCGGCAGCAACACCACTGCCGGTGTTGCTGGAGCCGTAACAATTCAAGGCGCTGTAGTGGGCGAGAACGCCGGCGTTGCTGCTGCCGCCGATTCCGTAGCAGTTTTGGGCGATGTAGGCTTCAACTCCAATATAGCCGGCGCTGTAGCCGTAACAGTCGCGGGCGGTGGAGTTGGCGAAAACGCCATTGCCGCTGCCGGTGGATTGGCCGCGGCAATCGGATACTTGATATCCAAAAATCGCATCGCCACCGCAGTCAAAGACAGATGATTGTCTGACTGTGGAAGCGTCAATCCCAAGACTTCCAGTCGTCCGAACTGTGCAGGATTCCACCACGGACGCATCGCCGAGGTTCAAATAGATGCCGCCATCCAAACAACCCGAAACTGAGAGGCGCGATACCAGCACATTGACCGGAGTGACGCCTGAATAAAAAATGCCGTATGCAAAGCCGCTGCCGCTGTACACGCCGCTGCCGTTATTGGTCACGCCGCCCTGGATGAAGCCGTTGGCGATGGTAATGTTCTGTAAACCGCCGCTGAGCAGGATGGCTTTGCCCCCGTTGGCCGCATTCGCCACAGTGGAACTGATCGTGAATCCGTTCAAATCGAGCGACACACCGCTGACGGATATGACAATGGCGTTGCTCACCGTGCATACGACGTTCGTTGTAAGATAATACGAACCGGGCTGCGTGATGGTGATGGGCACTGATGAAATGGGTGTGCGCGGCTGGATTTGCGAGAGTGTGAGCATGGTCGCGCCGGGAGGCCCTGGAGGCGTGAGGGTGCCCTGGGCGAAGGCGGCCAGATGGAAGTTGAAGATAGTGAGGAGCGCAAGCACGAAGGTGGCGCGGCAAGATCGTGAGAGCGGGGACCGTTGAAACGTTAAAAGGTTGAAACGTTGAATCGAGAATTTCATGGTCATAATTGCGAGGTGTACATTCTGCGATTGGCTACATCATTTGTTAAAACGGCAACGGTTGGATTTCCTGGTAATCGGGCGGCGGTTGAAAGAGCGCGGCGTCCGTAATTTTTTGCGGCGTGATGGCTGTGACTTCAAATCGCAGGCGTTCCGGACCAATCTCGGGGGGCTGATTGCTGCCAGGCATGGCCGGGCGTTCAAATCGCAACACGGCCAGCAATGGGAAAAGATGTTTAGCTTTGAGCAGGCCACCCCATTGTTCCTCAATCATGCGCGGGCCGAAACGGTGCGGTTGGTTTTGCAGGTATGGCTCAAACGTCAGCAGCTTGTCCGCCGCCCAAATTTCCATGACCTCCCCGTGCTGTCTCACTTCGTAGCGCGTGCAAGTGTAACCCAGAAGATTTGTGGTGTCGGTTGTGGCTTTAAGTTCTGGTTGATCCATCATCGGCGGGGGCATCATCATTGGCATCCCGCCCATATTCGGCATAGTCGGGACGCTGGAACCGCTTTGAGGACCAATGCCGGGCGGCGCTTGGGGTATTTGTGGTCGCGGTGGCATTTGCGGCATCCCCGGCATTCCCGGGAGATTCGTCGGTCCGATAGTATTGGGTGCCGGTGCTGGAGGTTGTGGTTGCATCGGCATGCCGGGCATGCCCGGCGGATTTAGCATTCCTGGAAAGGCAGGGGACTGATTTTCCGAGGCAGCCGAAAGGCGCACAAAACTGCGATTATTCGGGAACAACAGGGTAATGTCGCCGGTGTCGAGATTTATGATGTCTGTGGGATAGGGACGGTCGTTCTCGCCGCGCTCGATCCGCAGTTGATTTGTGCCGACGGTATAGAGCAAAGTTTCGGTTTGGCTGCCGCGCGTGAGCGTGACCTTGATTTGACCCTCAAAGGTGGACGCGTTCGCGGATGAGAGGTTCAAGAATGCCGACAAAACCAGCGCCGCGAGTGTGAGTTTGAATTTCATCGTTTATCTGAATTGATTCGAAAGGTAATTTGAAATTTGGGCGGCGCGGGAGCACCGCCCTGCCGCTATGGGTTATGGATGCAACGGCACCGCTGCCTGGACCCGATAGACTCTCGTTGGCGCTTTAATGTCATTGTTAAATCCAGCGCTTGTGGTGGCGCCAGCCGATGGCGCGATCAGGCCTAGACTGCTGTATTTCCAGGTTGCGGTTGCGGCGTTGGTATTCTCCAAAATGTAGTAGACCCGGGTAGGCACGCTCTGCCAGGTCAGATTGGCGTTCGTCCCGCCCAATCCAAAACTCTCCGCCGTAATCTTCAAGAGGCTATTCACATTGTTAGGGTCAGTCCCGGCGAGGTAATCCTGTCCGATCGTCATTCCTTTGCCCGTCGGATCGCCATTGGCGTTGACGTTGGTCGTGCCGAAATAGGTCAGGAGCCAGGGAATCGGCAATCCATCGGGCGCGAGCAGTCCGGGATAGAGGGTATCGGTTTGGACGTATGCATACGCGTTGTTCAATGAAATCCAGCCGCAATTGGCGCTCCAGACGTAACCGCTCAATGCGCCGGTAAGCAGGTTCACCTTTGGCTTGCCATAGGTTTGCTCGAAGTTAATCCAGCCGATGTTTGCGCCCCAGGCGTAGCCGCTCAAGTTACCGAGGCCGTCGTTGTTCACGCCAAAATCAGTTTGGGAAAGATTTTGATAATGAATTCCGTTGGTGGGACTGCCGCTGCCGAGATTGATCCAGCCGACATTTCCGGAATAGATGTAGCCGGAGCATGTGTAATCGCCGACGACGGCGCCGTTGTTGGTATCGGCCACCCAATTCATCCAGCCAATGTTCGCGCCGTAAGCGTAACGATTAACCGCATCAATCGTGGTGGTGAGGGCGCGACCGGGGACTGTGGACTGCAAAAAGCAGAAGGCAGAAACTGCCGCGGTGGCAGCGCGACTTGCGATACGAATTGAAGGAATTGTTTTCATGGTGGAATAGGTTTGGTTCAGCGTGGGCTGTCAATTGAGGAGTGCAAAAGGTAAAATGGAGGTTTTCGTAAATCAAAAAGAGTTGAAGTTCAGTAAGAGTTGAGATTGTGAGTCACACTCAACGTCGAGCCGTGGCAGCCGGTGGCAATGAATGTAGCCAGACCCGTGCCGCCCGAACTGAACCCCGTGCAACCGGTGACTACACCTGAAGGCACAGATATACCGGTGCTGGTGGAACTGGTGCCGTAGCTATTCTCGGCCGCTGCCTGAGCATAAATGCCCACACCGCTGGTGCTTTGGCCAAAGCAGCCAATTACGGAGTAGGCCCAAATTCCCCAACCGGCGGTGCTTATGCCGAAGCAGTTGAGCGCTGAAGTCGTGTATATCCCGTAGTTACTGTCGCTAATGCCATAGCAATTCATCGCGCCAC
The DNA here is from genome assembly GCA_036269115.1 of Verrucomicrobiia bacterium. Lineage (GTDB taxonomy): Bacteria > Verrucomicrobiota > Verrucomicrobiia > Limisphaerales > UBA11358 > UBA11358. The sequence continues at coordinate 19,433 of DATAST010000091.1, forward strand.
TGCTGACGATGGCATAAGCGTTGTTGGCGCCGTAGCCGTAGGAATTCTGAACGGTCCCGGAGCACCTGATGCCGGCACTATAACTGTTGGTACTGTAACCCGACGAATTTTGGACCTCCGAATAGGCGTCAATGCCGTCTCCGCCGGTGGACCGTCCGGAGCAGTCGAATACCTGATCGCCGATAATGGCCGCGCCGCCACAATCCGTAGCCACGGAGGATTCGACGATGGAAGCTTCGATTCCGTAATTGCCCGCCGTTTGAACGGCACAGTCCTCGACTACGGTGGACGAATTGGTCCTGAGATTGATCCCGTAAAGCGACACGCCCGAAATCGTCACGTTCAAGATGCGCACATTATGCACCGCGGCGAGAACGCTGGCGCCGATGCCGACCTGAAATCCGGCGCCGTTATACACGCCATGGCCGTTGTTGGTTATGCCACTGGTGATATGACCATTAGATATGGAAATATCGTCACATTCCCCGGTGAATCCGACCTGGACGCCCGCCCCATACTGGCCGGGATACGACGATGAAATGGTAAAGCCATTCAAGTCGATCGAAACCTGGCTGGCTTCTATGGTGATGGCGCTCTCCAAATCGCCGACCGTAATGTTAGTCGTCAAATAATAAGAGCCGGGCTGGGTGATGACGGCGCCCCCGAATGAGATCGGCAAGCGCGTTTCTATTTGGCCCAGCGATTTCATCGTTGGCGCGGGCGGGCCCGGCGGCGTTAGGCTTCCCTGGGCAAACGCAACCGAGACCTGGGAGTTGAGGGTTGAGAAAAGCGCCAGTGCGAGGCTGGTCGCAAGCAGATTAATCTTGTTTTTCATAGATCAATAAGAGCTGACGTTGGACGTTGAGTGTGGGGAAAAGCAACGCGAGCGCGGCGCGTTTCAGCCAAATCGTAATACGCAACTTTGTGAGTCATGAATTCCTCATGGCATGTTGTACTTGTAGGCAACCGACTCTGGCCCGCCGTTTCCGGAGCAGGAATTGCCGATGAACGTCTGTAATTGGATTGCGGAGCCGTTGGTATTGCTTCCCCAGCAGCCGATCGCGATAGTCGCGTAAATTCCGGAGCCGCCGTCGCTAATGCCGATGCAATTATTCGCACAGGTCGCAGACACGGCATCACCAGGACCCTTGGCCCGGCCACGGCAGTCGTCGGCTGCGCCGGTGGTATAAACACCCTCGCCGGAGCCGTCAGCCTCGCCGTAGCAATTTTCAGCAGTGACCGCAATCAGGCCCCAACCGCCGCCATTGGAAGTGCTCCAGCCGTAACAGCCGATGGCCGGTCCATCGGAATACAATCCCGTTCCCGTGTCGCTCTGACCGAAAGAGCCACCCGCGCCGTTTTGCGCATAAATTCCGTCGCCCGATTGGCTGTTACCATAGGAATTATTGACACGGACCCCATAAATGCCATCGCCAGAGCCCAGGCAATTGCCGTCGCAGTTGGACACCTCGCGGCCGATGATCGCGTGATTGCCGCACAGCGAGACCACCGAACGGCAAACGCTGTTGGCGTAAATGCCGTAAGTGCCAACACTCTCGACCGTGCAGGATTCCACGACGCTTCCGCTCAGACCGGCCACGATGCCGTAGTCAAAACAGCCAAAGACCGAAACATCGCGGATACGGACGTTGGATGGCGGCACAGCGCTGGAAAAATTGATTCCGCTGTTAAAACCTGCTCCCTCCCAAATACCGGAATTATTCGTATAACTGCCCGCAATGACGCCGTTGTGAATCGTGATGTCGCGCATTCCGGGATGTCCCGGAACGTCATTGATGTTGTTCAACAAAATGCCCGTGCCCGAGGGATCGGCGCCTGGGTCCGAGGAAGAAATCGTGAAACCGTCCAGGTCCAGCGTCACGTTGTTCGCGTTGATAATGATAGCGTTGCCGGAAGTGACGGCCAGATTTGTCGTCAGGTAATACGAGCCTGAAGCGGTAATGGTGAATGGCGCGGCGGAGATCGGTGTGCGCGGCTCGATTTGCGAGAGCGTGAGCATTGTTGGCGCGGGCGCGCCGGGCGGGGTCAAGGCGCCCTGTCCCAACGCGAACTGAAGTGCGAGGAAGGAATAAGCCGCCATTGCAATAACGGTTTTTGTTGTCATAGTTTTTTGACTGAGGAGTTGGCTGCGTTTGTCGTAAATCGCAAATCCTTAGGGCATGTTGTATTTGTAGGTGATGGCGGCATCGCCGGTGTTACTGAAACAGGAATTGGCGATGGGCGACTGGATACCCTCGCTACCCGGCGCCAATGAGGCGAACCCTACGCTGCCGATGGCAATTTCACTGGCATCTATTGCAATGAAACCATAGCCCCAACAATCATGGATAATTGTCGCATTCACTCCGTCACCAGTACCGAAGCTCTGGCCGGTGCAATTGTTTGCATCCTGCGCGGCCACGCCGTCGCCGCTGCCGTTGCTCCAGGCGTAACAATTTTCGGCCACGTTGGCGCTCGCCCCGTTGCCATTGCCGTTACTATAACCCTGGCAGTTGAGGAGAGTGGTGGCGTCCACTCCGTCGCCGTTGCCAGTGCAATAGCCGAAGCAATCGGAGGCGATAATTGCGGCGTCAATGGCTGTATTGCCGCAAAGAACAGCGGTTGAGTGAGAAATGGTGTCGGCGACAATGCCGGAACCTCCCACCATGAGCACGGCGCAGGATTCAACGAGTGTGGAATAGAGACCGGGCGAAATGCCGTCATACAGGCAGCCCGACACCGAAATGCCGGTCACGCGGACGTTGGAATTTAAGGGAGAGGTGGAAGAGATACCATAACCGAAACCGCCGCCGGTATACACACCGCTCCCGTTGGTGCCGACGCCACCCCGAATATGACCGTTGCAAATGGTGATGTCGCTCAAATTGGTGTCGAGCAGGACAGCCGCGCCTCCGTTGGCGGCGTTGGGAACGGTGGAACTAATGGTGAAGCCGTTCAAATCCAGCGACACACCGCTGGCGGCTATGGTAATGGCATTGCTGACGGTGGTGATCAAATTGGTCGTCAAATAATAGGAACCGGACCTGGTGATGGTGAGCGGCGCTGAAGAGATCGGCGTGCGGGGCTCAACCTGGGAGAGCGTCAGCATGGTTGGCCCCGGTGGGCCGGGTGGTGTGAGGCTGCCTTGGGCAAAAGCGGTTGAGAGTTGGCAGTTGACAGCTGAGAACAGCACCAGCGCAAGGGCGGTCAGGACGTGAGAGCGTGAGAGGGCGTGCGTCCGCCCTATCGAGGACGATGACGAGGATTTCATGGTTATTTTTTGGTCAAAATGAAAAGTTCGCCCAGGGATCGGTTGTCCCAAGACTCGCGCCGCCCGTTGAGCCCGTGACGGCGCCGCTGGAGGTTGCACTAATGATTGTGTCCACCATGTTGCCCGTGACCAAATCATAATTGTAGGTGGCCGAGCCGCGCGCAGTGTTGGCGATGACGAAATTCTCCGTCCCGTCCGCTTTGATGCCGTATTGATTACTGTTGAGGACATTGCCTTCGATGCGGTTGCCACTGTTGAGCACATGGATGCCCGCGCCGCCAGTAATCACGTAGCGGCTGTTGGAAGAGCAGGTGTTGCCTTTAATCAGGCAGGAAAAGGGGGCTTGAATGCCGTCTATGAAATTGGCGCTGGCGGTACAGCCGGTAATGGTGCATTCGCTATTGGCGACGATTCCGTTAGTATTATAGTTGGCGGTGCAGTTGGCGATGGTACATCCAACGCCCGCAGCAACTCCATAAGTGAAGTTGCTGATGACAGTGCAGTCTTTGATCGTGCATCCTGTTTCCGTGGAAATGCCTGCCCCGTTTTGGCCTGCGGAGCATTCGGTAATAGTGCATCCAGTGCCAACAGAAAGGGCCGGACTCTGAAATAACGTCAAACCATTTCTCCAGGCCGTGCAATCGGAAACAGTGCATGCCGACCCAGTCTGGTAGCCGTTGCTCGTGCTGCCCAATACACTGCAACCGTGAAGTTTCGTCCCGTCGCCGGCCACGATGCCAACCTCGTTGGAAGTGCAGATTGAAGAGTCAATCTCGCAGTTTCGTCCAACGACAATTCCGGTGCTGTAATGGTTAAAATCGTTGATGACCGTGCATTCAGCCACGAGCGAGCCATCGCCCGTTAGAATCCCGTCGCCCCCGCCGCTCAAACCCGCCTCGTTCACGCTGCAATTGCGAACAATACTATTGCCGCCGATGGCCAATGCATTGAAGAACGTCTCATAACATTGTAGATTTTCGTAGGTTGAGTTACAGGCGCTCGTGCCCAGAATCGCAGTCCCCCAGTATTCAATCTTGCCGTTGCGGACCGTAAGGTCTTGAACGGTGTTGGAGACCGCAATGGCGCAATCCGCGCCGGCTTCGCCAAAAATCCCAAAACCCTTCAGGTCAATGGTCACGTGACTGGCCTCCACTGTAATCGCATTTACCGCACTCGAAACAAAGATATTGCCAGTCAAATAATAGGAGCCCGCTTGCGTAATTACGAACGGCGCCGAAGAAATCGGTGTGCGCGGTTCAACCTGAGTGAGAGTGACCATGGCCGGTGATGGCGGTCCGGATGGCGTCAGGCTGCCTTGGGCCAAAACTGATAGGGGTGCGACCGCGAGAAGAACAACTATGAGCAATGAACGCAAAATTGTTTTCATTCACTTGGTTCCAATTGATGGATAATTGGGCTCTGGTTGAGCTATTTATAGTGCCACTCCGTATTAGCACAGGGTGTATTCGTACTTTAGCTAACTAATACAGTACTTTTTATCAGTTGAATTTGGACTTTTCAAGCTTTATTTGGGTGAAACGGTGATGGCGGTGGTTATTGCAGGTATAACTGACCGTCTTGTGGAGGAACATTTATCTAAAGTTAAGCGGTCTTGACCGAAACTTTGGCCATTTTCCCCCTGGCATAATCCGAAATCAAAAGCCAGCCAATCGGCGCAAGCTCAAGCCAATCCCGATTTTCATCATAAACACCACACGCAAGATTGTTCAACGCCTGAAGGACTATAAACACACCACAGACCGCTGCGAGCGGCCAATCGCGTTTTTTCCAGAGCAGCCACGGCATTAGTGTGATGCTTCCGGCATTCGCCAATACAATCGGCCAGAGCATTAAGGGATTCCAATGATGGCCGCCTGAAATGGCAGCACTGGAGACAGAGAACATCCAATCAGGCCGGGCGGCGAAGAGCCACCAGTTTAACATTTGAGAACCGATCACAGTTAACACAATTGCCCCAATTCGTTTTGGCCAACTCCATGGAGCGCCGATCAAAAACAAAGCTGTCACAAGGACCGTTTCTTTGAGCAGTCCCAAGCCGCCAATGACGAAAGGCAGGCATATCCACCACCACGATTTGGCCTTTTGATTTCGATGCAGGATCGAATAAATCCAGAAGATAAATGTCCATGCGGCCATGGTTGGCATGTCCCACGGTAAAATGTATGGCCAATGAAGCGTTGGTGCGCTCATCAGAATGCTGGCAAACGTCCCGAGCATCGGTAATATCGGGTTCTCTAACAGGAAAATCAAAATAATGCACGTGAACAGGTAAATTAGGGCATTGTAAGACGCAAAGGCAAAGGCATACATGTCCTGGTATTTTGGCGCCCAAACGAGCGATGTGGTATCTTTTTGGAAGTCCATACCAGCGGCTTTGGCAATCAACTGAACGTGAAGCATTTGGGCCCACTCGGCTGAAAGTTTCATTGAAAGCGCTCTGCACCTCCAGTTTGGCGGAACTATCTGGAGCCCGTTTTCCGTATCTATGCACACGAACAAAGCCCACGGAAAGGCGTTGTCGTTCTCTATCCTGGGGAATGCGCCCATCTTTAATTCAGCGAAAAGTCCAACGGAAAGTACTGCGGCCAGGAAAAAATGAATAATTTTCGCTTTCAGCATTTCGCAAGCCCAATTGCAATTGAAATTCGCCATTTTGTCATCTGCCAAATTCTAAAGAACCGTGCAAAAACCAATAGCTTCGGGCCGGGTGAGGGCGCTCTCGTCAGCGATGGAACAAGGCTCCGAAACCAACAAATCACGCTGCCAAAACCTTCACTTCGCGTTCCAAACGTCGCCCCAGGCGGCCTTCCTCCACTTCCAAGTCGTAGTGTGATTGGAGATTCAGCCAGAATTGCGCCGACATCTTGAAATAGCGCCCCAACCGCAAAGCCGTGTCTGCGGAAATAGCACGCGTACCGTTCACAATCTCATTGATCCGGCGGGCTGGCACGCATATATCTTTTGCCAATCGGTACTGCGTCAAGCCCAACGGCTTCAAAAAATCTTCCTCCAGGACTTCTCCCGGCGTGATATTGGCCAGTGATATGTTTTTCATAAGCTTAATGATAATCTACAATTTCAACCTGATGCGCACCAGATTCCCAGTGGAAACAAATCCGCCATTGGTCGTTGATGCGGATGCTGTGTTGTCCGGCGCGTCTGCCTTTCAGCGCTTCCAGCCGGTTGCCCGGCGGTACTGCTACGTCTGACAACTGGGTCGCTGCATGCAATTGCAATAGCTTGCGGCGTGCCGTTCTCTGGATGTCCGGTGGCAGGCGCCGCGACCTCGTCGCATGGAATATTTTTTCTGTCTCCGCGCAGGCGAAACTCTCAATCATCGCCGGGTAATAATAATGCGAGGCGTTATTAACGTCAAGCGTTATTAGTGAGGCTCGGATGATGATCGCTTCGGGTTGCGGTGGCGGCGCAGGAGCGCCGCCCAACCGGTATCACTTCGAAACCGTCTCCGTCTGCGCGAAATGCCGGGCGATTTCCTCAATCCACCCGTTGTCGGGCTGCGCGTATGGCCGGAACGTTTCGAGCACGCCTTCGCGTTCGTTGTAAAAGAGGGCGCGATGGAGGCCCAGGGTGGATGCGTTGGGCGCGTCGATCAGGCTGGCCGAATCGGTTGCGCTCATCTGGAACATGACGCGCATTTCGAATTCGCTCAACGCTTTTCTTCCCAGATAGCGGCCCACGTTGTTGTAGGTGTCGCAAGTGATGATGACATGAATTCCTCGTCCCGGCCCTTCGGTAATGAGATTTATCAGGGTCGCGGCGGGAGTGGCTCCTGACTCGGAACTCGAAAAGCTGAATTCATCTTCCTGCCTGAGTTTTTTGAAATTCTGGATGCTCTGGATGAAAACAAAAATTTCCGGGGCGTCCGAAATCGCGCCTTCGCCGCGTTTTTTTAACTCTTCAGCCAGGCCCGACATGATTTCCGGAAGCTCGGCGTTTCCAACCATGGCAACTTCATGGGGCAGGGCATCTACCGCGTGTTGCAGGAATTCTCTCTGGGGAAAACCAGGCTGGGTACTGTCAAAAACAAAGAAACGCGCCGCGCCACGCGGATATTGCGCAGCGAGGGACATGAGAGCGACAGTCAAAATACTCAGCGACCTTTCTTCACTTTGAGCGACGACGAGAAGGTTGCCGCCGCTTTGGCGAAGGAAAACGGCTTCAGTCGGACCTTTGATGGAATTCGGAGCCCCCAGCCACACGCGCGGCGGTTGCGGCAGGGTTGTGGGAATCACGTCGAGCGCGGCCTGCAATGGCAAGTTATCCCGCACGTCGGCGGGCGCATTTCCTTCAAACACGATCGGGCCCGGATAGTTATTGTCCGATTTGTCGGCATGGTCACGGATGTTTTTCAGCGCAGAATCGCGGACGGTATCGGGCAGCCAGACAGCCTGGAAGGGGCTGTTGCCTTCAATCGCCCCGGCGTCGTCATTATAAATGCCTTCGCCCGGACGTGACAGGAGCCGCGGCGCGGGATTGTCCTGGTCCATGATGAGGTAGGCATCGGCCTCGTTACATTGGAGGGCGATGCGGATGACCATCTGGCCAATGGTGGCGCGGGCGAGAGTGTAAGCGCCGCCGAGGGTCTGGGAGCCGAGCAGCACATGAATGCCAAAGGCGCGGCCCTGGCGAACGATGCGATCCAGTAAAACCGCCGCGCCCTGGGAGACACGATCTTCTTCAACAAAAAATTCCTGGAACTCGTCGATCATCAGCAGCGTGCGCGGGATCGGTTCCGTCCCGCCGTTGCGTTTGTAGCCGGCGATGTCCTGTGCGCCGACTTTGCGGAACATATCGCCACGCCGGCGCAGTTCATCGTCCACGCGCTGGAGAACGCTCAGGCCAAATTCGCGATCGCTTTCGATGGCGACGACTTTGGCGTGGGGCAATTTGCGCGCGCCGTAGCATTTGAATTCTACGCCCTTTTTAAAGTCCACGAGATAAAACTCGACCTGTTCCGGGCTGCAACGCAGGGCGAGGTTGGTGATAATAATGTGGAACAGCGTGGATTTGCCCGAACCGGTTTTGCCCGCGATGAGCGCATGCTGGCGTGTGCCTTTGCCGATGGCGAGATATTGAAGCTTTGTCGCGCCGGACCGGCCGATGGGCACCCGCAATTCCTCGGTCGTGTCCTCAGTCCACAATTGCGTGGCGGGCGGCGCGACCTGTTCAAAGGGCACCTCCACGCGGGTCGAATCCTTGCTGGTCTTGCCAACCTCATGGAGAAAGCGCGTGACAAATTCGCTCGAAGGCGCCGCATCCAGAAGCAGCTTTACTCCCGGTGGATGCCAATTGGACAGGACAAAAGAATTTTCGGCGCGTGACAGGCAAACGCTGTTTTTTCGAAGTTCGTCCGGAACGAAATCCTGCGGCGGGGCAATGCGCGAGTCCCAATGAATAAAAGTGTAAACGCCGCAACGCGCGCCGCTGGCGGCAATGTTGCGCAGGCGGCGCGCCGCGGTCTCGGTGAAATTTGCGGGAAAGGATGCGATGACGAGGAAATGATATTTTTCCGCCACCGCGCCGGCTTCGGCGTTGTATTCCGTAATGGTGGCGTACTCATTGCGGAGATACATCTGGATGATTTTCTCCATGTGCTCGTTCAGTTCGGCGAGCTTTTCCTCGAATTGCGCCGATTGGGTCCAGATGCGGCTGTTGATGTAGCTTTCCTCGTAATCCGCCAGGTGCATGAGCGACGCGAAATTTTCGCCCAGGCCCACCGGGTCAAAAATCGTGAACATCAGCTTGCCCGGCGGCGTGGTCGCGAAGACGCGGAAAATAATGTTGTTGATGGCGGCGATCGCTTCCTCGTTTCCGGTCTTGCCGGTTTCAAACAAAATGGAGCCTTGCGAGGGACAAACGACCGACACTGGTACCGTAAGCACAGGCGGGCAGGGGAGGGCGAGCCGTTTGTCCTTGGGCAATGCGTCGGCGAGTTTGGGAATATTGACTTCGAGCCGTCCAAAGGTCGCCACATTTTGAAAATCGCGCGGCGGCGTCCAATTGTTCCAATTTGCAGGCTCCCAGGGCGGAAACATCTTTTCAGCAGCCGCGGCTCCCGCCTGAAGCTCGCTACAAAGCGGCTCGATGGCGCGTTTCCAGTCGGCCTCAATTTGGACCCACGCGGCGGCGTGTTCCTGTTGCATCTGCTGTTTCTTCGATTCGAAATCGTTGAGGAGACGCCGCGTGAGTTCGTCGTATTCCGCCTGCTTCCGTTCCATGGTCTCGTGGTGCTGCGTTTCGATGCGTTCGAGTTTCTTTGCGCCGGCCGCCATGTTTTTCTGGTGAATGCGAAGGGCTTTGTCGTCGACCTGCATCGGCAGGGATGTGCCCAGGCGCGCGAGGTTTCGCGCGCCTTCCTTCCAGCGCTGGTTCAACGCGACTTCGTTGGCCTGAAATTCCGCCTGAATGCGTTCCTGCTCCTGTTGATAGTGAAGCTCAATTTTTTCCGCGCCGCCGTCCAGCATTTCGTGCGCTTTGACAAAATGATCCGCCACAGTCGCGGCCGCCCCGGCTGCGGCTCCCGCGGCGACAAAAGACAGCACCAGCAGGATGGCGCACACCGCCAATGCCGCAGTCGCAACAGGAACTGACACCACGTGGAAAACCAGTCCCGCGATCGCAATCCCGAGCAACACAATTGCCACCGGCCAGATGGGGACATATCGAAGCAGGCGCGGCAGCAGAACGCTGTCGAATTTGTTCAAGTCGGTTACGATTTTAGACTGATATTGCCCAAGTCGGGCGAAGAACGGCGCGCCATCGAATGCGGCGGAAGATTCCTGCCGTTGGCCGCGGCGAAGCAGTCGGCGGAACTTTCCGCTGACATGAAACGCGCGGCGCGCTTTTTTTTCCAGAAGCGCGAAGGTCGCGCTGGTTTCGGCGAATTGCTGGCGAAAGCCGTCCACGGCCGTGGCGGCGGCGGTCAGGTCCGTATTACGCTGTTGCTCGGCCTCGGCCAGGCCGGTCTGGACCTCCCCGCGCCAGTGGGCATCCTGTTTCTCGACATTCTTGATGGCACGATCCCGCGCGAGTTTGTAGGCGCGCTCGATGCGGTCTTTCCGTCCGTCTGTGGTTGATCGGGCGCGCGCTTTGCTTGATTCGAGATCCGCCTCGCCGGCCGTAATGGCCTCGTCCCAGTCCGTCTCCAGCTTTTCGTTTTGGGTTTCGTAATGCTTGAGCGCGGCGGAGGAACGGGCCTGGAAATCAGATTCCTGCCGTTCTTCGCGCGCGGCGAAATCTCGGACGGTCTGCTTCAATTTCTCCAGAAGCGCGAGGGTATCGTTGACGGCGGGAATATTATTCACAATCGCTCCTGATCTTTTTCAGCAATTCATCGAGCTTTTCAAGCACGACCACTGTTTTATTTGTAAAAACAAACAGTTCATCAAGATATTTTTTCTCGAACTCGGCGCTCTTGTGATCGCGCCAGAAATCTTTCGTGTGTTCCCATTGCAATGAAAGCTCCCGGACCGAGCCCGTGAGACGTCCTTTGTTTGCGCTCAGGCTCATAGAGAGGCTCCCGTCGTGGTAGGGACAGCGCGCTGCGCTGTCCGCGCCCGTAAAGCGGGCGCAACGAGCGCAGTCGGGTGTCCTATTGTCCCAAGTCGCGGAATTCCGCCCGCTATACGGGCGGTGACGGCGGTGGCAGCGCCACTTGCGAATAGCGCCGTTCCTACCATTTTTGCGATCCGGCTCATTCCGCCTCTTCCCCTTTCTGAATATTTGCATACGCTTCAATGGATTCGATGACACGATCCAGATAGGCGATAGCCCGCGGCATTTCGGTAGTCAAAAATGTTTCGAATTGCCCGATCTGTTTCACGAGCGGGTCCGTTTTATCGTCCAGGTCACGCGACCATTTTTTCAGCAGGGCGAGTTTGGTCTCGCATTCGCGGACAGATCGGTCCGCCCGTTGGACGGCCATGGTTTGCAGCGAACTGGCTTCCTGTAATTTGGACAGCCTCGCGTTAAAGAGTTCCGCCTTGGCCTCCTCCAGCTTGCGCCAGGACACGCGGAACTGGCGGTCCCAGTGCCGGCGCTGGTCTTCCTCGACCCATTGCCGGGTCCGGGTGATTTCGCCCGAAGTTTCCTCCAGCAAAGGACGGACTTTGCTGAGGCAAACAATCAGCGCAGCCCGAAACGCGGCAATCGCCTCGGAGGAAGTAATATGGGCTGTCTCGGCCATGGAAGTATATTTCGTTGGTTATCGCTGGTTGAGATATTCCTCGATGCGTTGCGCTTTGCGCATCAGGTATGGCGTGTGCACCTTGGAAGCCTCGACGAATTTCTTCAGGGCTTTCATCGCGGACTTGAATTCCTCGGAAAACTTTTCGTGCTCCTGGTCCTGCCAGGTATCGCCCAGCGCGGCGAATCGGGCCATCAACAGCACCAGGCGATTTTCGAGGTCGGTGTTAAAGCGTTGCAGTTCCTCGGCGAACCGCCGCACCTTTTCCGGATCCATGATTGCTTGAGCCATTGGCGTACCTTTCGTTGGTTGCGTTGCAATTGCAGTTCTTTGAATATCGCAAATAATTGAGTGCTGGGCAACTATGCATGCGGAATTGGATTTCGCGTGGGCGCATCTCAGTTTCTTGCAGTGCGGATGAATGGGGGAGAACACGCGCCTCGCGTGCAGCGGTTGCCCCATTTGCAGGCGTTCAGCAACCCAGCGCAACGACACGGTCCGCCGAACGTCTCTTTCAAGCGGGATTGAAAGCTCTGCGAGCAGCTGCGTCGTGCGCTTCCCCGCGCCGCACCACTGTGCGATTGCCGATAGCGACCCTTCACTGTCCGCTCCAGCCATGCTTCCAGTTTATCCAGAAAGGACGGTTCGCCCAGATACCAGCCCCGCCGAATCGCCTTCCAGCTCTGTTCCAGCTCTTTGCGGCCAGTCTTCATTCCCAGCTCAAGCACCCGTCCTTCAATAGACGCCTCATAACCGCGGCGATCCGCGGGCCGCAAGCGCAGGCTGCCCATCACCCGCCGCCGTTCCAGGCAAAACGGCGCTTTACCGCGACGAACTAAATACCACCGATAGCTGCTCCATTTGTAGCCCTTGAGCCGTTGCTGTCCAACCCGAACGAGCCCGGCGCGCACAGGATTCAAATGAATGTATGTGCTGAGGACCTGAAAATACATCGGCTCGCGCTCGTCCACAATCACCGCCTTGTAGCGACCCTGGAAAAGATGTCCGAATAATTTGCGGCGCCGATTATAGCGTTGCGTGTAAGCGCTTTGCAGCCACTTCATTCCCGCCACCAAGTTCCCTTCCGGCGTCTCAATCAGCAAATGATAATGATTGCCCATCAGGACATAAGCGCGAACAAGCCATCCGGTCCTTTGGCAGGCTTCGGCCAGTGTCTCCAAAAACCGCTTGCGATCCTGGTCATCGGCGAAAATCGCCTGACCCTGAGTACCGCGAGCCATCACATGGTAAACCGCTCCGAGGTAATCTCGCATTGCCGGCCGTCCGAGTTGCGGTACAATTGCGCGACGTTGTGACAGTCGCCACAAAAAACCTGGAAGATCGACGTAGGATCTGTCGGCCCGATGAGGTTCGGAAACACGAACTCGGCCAGTTTCTGACGCCGAGTCCTGTGGCGAATTTCATGGCGTCGCTGTTTGAGTCGCGCTGGCAGGAGTGGGATTTGCTCGACGCCGGGGCCGGAAGCGGGGCATTGTCGGCAGCGTTGGTGAGGCGGCTGTGCGCCTCACCCCACAAACCCAAAAGAATTTCGATTACAGCCTGCGAACTGGATGGCGCAATACTTGGATCGCTTCGCAGTGCGCTTGTTGAGTGCGGGCACGCATGCGAGGGCGCGGGTATCCGCTTCTCCGCGACAGTGCTCCACGAGGATTTCGTCGCTTTCGCTGCGCCCCTGGTGCGCGGCGACTTGTTTACTTCGCACCAGCCGCGTTTCAACGCCGCTATTGTCAACCCGCCTTACCGGAAGGTTAGGACTGAATCCTCCACGCGGCTGTTGCTTCGGTCAGCTGGCATCGAGACTAGCAACCTCTACACCGGGTTTGTAGCGCTCATCACAAAGTTGCTTGCGGAGCGCGGAGAATTGGTGGCCATCACGCCACGAAGTTTTTGCAATGGGCCATATTTCAAACCGTTCAGGACAGATTTCCTCCAAGCCATGTCGCTACGGAAGCTGCACGTTTTTGAATCACGCTCCGCAGCGTTCAGCCGCGATGAGATTCTCCAGGAAAACATCATCTTCCGCGCTGTCAAAGATTCAGCGAATTCGGAGAGCATCGTCATTTCCAGCAGCAGCGGCGCTCCTGGCGATGTTATTTCGGAACGAAAAGTGGCTTACAGTGACGTGGTTTCCCCAGACGACCCGGAGCAATTCATCCACTTGGCCAAGGACGAAGCGCACGACAATGCAAGATCAATCATGTCTCGGTTATCAGCGACCCTGCCGGACTTAGGTGCGTCTGTTTCCACCGGTCGCGTAGTGGATTTTCGGGCAAAGGAATTTTTGCGACAGCAGCCCGAACACAACACTGCGCCATTGATTTACCCATGCCACTTCAACTGCGGCTTCGTGCATTGGCCGAAAGAGAAGGCGCGGAAGCCGAACGCCATCGTCAGCAACGAACAAACACGGGAGTTGCTCGTGCCGGCAGGCGTGTATGTCCTGGTGAAGCGATTCACAACGAAGGAAGAACGAAAACGCATCGTGGCATGCATCTACGACTCGAGCCAGATTCACTCGGCGCTTGTTGGCTTCGAGAACCACCTGAATTATTTCCACATCAACGGTCATGGTCTGCCGATCGCTCTGGCAAAGGGCCTGGCTGCATTCCTAAATTCGACAATCGTGGATGTCTATTTTCGGCGGTTCAACGGCCACACCCAGGTGAACGCGACCGACCTGCGAAGCCTGAACTATCCAACGAAAGCAGAGCTTGAAAGTTTGGGCCGCGGGATTACCGACCCGGGCTTGCCGCAAGCAGAACTCGACGCTTTGGTAGCGGGCGAACTTTTCTGATGGCAAAGTCGAAACAACCGGGCCTGGCAAAAGCGCGCGCGGCGAAGCTTCGCGATGCGATGACAATTCTGGAGGCACTCGGCTTCGCCGCGCGGCAAAGCAACGAAGTGGCTGCCTACAGCTTTCTCGCCCTGATTGACCTCAAGCCGTTTCAGCTGTGGAATGAAGCTGCCGAACCGTTGCGGGGCATCACGCCCATCATTGATTTCGTGGCCGAAGCGTATGGCGTTCGCTACGCGCCGAACACCCGTGAAACGATTCGCGATGAGGCAGTGAAGTATTTCGTCGAGGCCGGAATGCTGATTCGGAACCCGGATGCCCCAAACCGCCCAACGAATAGCGGGAAGACAGTCTATCAAATCGAGCCAACGGCGCTCGAATTGTTTCGCTCGTTCGGCGGTTTGGAATGGAGCGGAAAACTGAAATCGTATTTGGTTGAGCGCGGGCGCATCCGCAATGAGTTGCTTCGCGAAAGAAAGCTATCAAGAATTCCGGTCAGGCTCCCGTCGGGCGCAACTGTGACTATATCGCCAGGTGGGCAGAATCCGCTTATGAAGACCGTGATTGAGGAATTCTGCCCTCGTTTCGCGCCCGGTGGCACGGTCGTTTATATCGGTGACGCGGAGGACAAGTTTCTGCATTTGGACGCGGATTATCTGTGGCGGCTCGGCGTCGAAATTCCGGCGCCAGCCAAAATGCCCGACGTGATCGTCCATGACACGAAACGGAACTGGCTTTTGCTCATTGAAGCCGTAACCAGTGCCGGGCCGGTTGACGGCAAACGGCGGAAAGAGTTGGCGCAGTTATTTGCGGGATGCAAAGCGGGTCTGGTTTTCGTCACGGCGTTTTCAACTCGCGACGCGATGCGGACCTTTCTGACGCAGATTTCCTGGGAGACGGAAGTGTGGGTCGCGGAAGACCCGGAGCACATGATTCATTTCAATGGCGAAAGGTTTCTCGGCCCTTACCCTGATGTGATGCCGAAAGTCACAAAGACTACAAAGAGCTTCCCGCGAAGATGAACAATTTCCAGCCGAGGTACGAGGCTCTAAACGAGTGCCCTGAATGGCATAACCCTTCGCGTTCATCGCGGCCTTCGCGCGAAACATTTTCGTCCCGTCGGCGCCCGAATTTGGGGCTCCAGAATCTGCGAAAATCTGCGTAATCTGCGGATAGAACTTTTGGTTCAAAAAAGTTCTAAAAAGTGTCAAAAGGTGGCAAATAAACCCGTTGAATCCACCGTCGCTAAAGCTATTCTATACGTTGGGGTGTCGAAGTGTTAAAGCCGTGAATCGATTTGCGGATTATCCATCGCTTGAAAGCTATGGGGGACAGGCATGCCCGGTTCTTTGTGCTTATGATATTGAGAATGAAGAAAACTGCCAAAACAACCAGAGACGTTAGGCCCAGACTGTGCCGCGAGACGATACTTGTCTGCCCGCCCGTCCTGTCCGCCATAGTCGCAGCGGCGACGGCGGAAGTCTTGGCCAAGTTGGGTCATCCTTTTCCTCATCGTCATCGTCAATTTGCTCTTATGTCTTGCCGCGCCGTTTGCCCGTTTCAACCCAGGAAGGGTTTCTATAATTTTTCTTCCCAGGTTTTCCCCCATTTCGAACTGTCCCACCTTCAATCGAATGGGACAGTTGCTGGTCCGTCGCAAGAATTTAAAAAACAACAAGTTGCGCAAAAATGGAGTATTCGAAACACAAAAAAAATTCCCGATTGATGGTGGGACAGTTGCCCTGGTCATTGCTTGACAAACTATAAGATTCAGTTGCCCTCATTGTCATCGTGATTGTACCATGCAATACAGATTTTCACCGCGGATCAGATTCGCGGTGGCAGCCATCCGCGATCTTTTGGGTAAAAAATTCGGACCATTTTTGAGGATGACGATGACGATGAGAATGAGAATGAGCCCTTACACCCGGTTGGGTTTGCTCTCCCGAGGTTTTGGCGTGTTGTCGTGGGACTGAGTTGGAGGTGAGATCAAATGGGCGTGGCGACGAGCCGTCGCCACCCCCGCTGCGCAATTGCTGCTCGTTTCGGTTTCCACGTCGCGCAGATTTTGCGCACTTGCAGTTCCAATTTCCAAGGAAAACGCAATTTTCCACCGTTGGTATGTGAATTGCAGGGGAGCGGTTTTGAACAATAACCGGTCTCACGCGAGTGAGCCGAAAACATCAACCATAACCGATAGGACAGCTCGATGAAAATGAAACACATATTCGCGGTATGCGGAATGGCTCTGGCGCTCATTTGTGGCGCGGGCGCCGCTTCCGCACAGGACAACAACGGCGGCGGCGGCGGTGGTTTCCGGCGCGGTGGCGGCAATTTTAATCCCGAGGAAATGCGGGCGCATTACATGGACTTTATCCGTAACTATATCGGTTTCACCAATGACGCCGATTGGAGCGCGGTCCAGCCGCTGGTGCAAAAAGTTTTGGACGCCCAGCGCGACATGGGTTCGGCCATGGGCAACGGTTTCAGAATGTTTATTGAGCAGCAGCGCGGCGACCGTGGCGGTGACCAAAACGGCAGCAATCGTCGTTCCCGCGGCGGTGGAATGTTTGGCGCGCAGCCTGGCCCTGAATACACGGCGTTGCAGGACGCGATCAATAACAATGCCCCAGCCGCTCAAGTGAAGGAATTACTGACGCGCTACAATGCCGCCCAAAAAGCCAAGCAAGACAAATTGAAATCGGCCCAGGACGGCCTGCGCGCAGTGTTGGAGCCCGGTACCCAGGAAGCAAAAGCGACATTGCTTGGATTAATTAATTGATCAGGTGTTATCAACATATGAGCAGGTTATGAGTGAGACCGCGATCAAAGAGTCTTCGGCGAAGGGGTTGCTCGAGCGCATGGTCGCCAACCGGCAGCTTTCGGCGATTGATGCGGAGATATTAGCCAAAGAAAAGTCGGCTGTTCAAAGCGAGGAAGACGTTTTGCGCTGGCTCGCCAAGGAATATGGACTGGCCTTTACCACGCTTGATGACGTGGACCCGGATCGGCAGTTGCTCTCGCTCTTTCCCGCGCGGTTATTGTTGAAGGAAGAGTTGCTTCCCTTAAAGCGGGACAATGGAACCGTGGAAGTGGCCACGAGCCGCCTCTTTGCGACTCAGGGCCTGGACGCACTTAAGACAATGACCGGCTTGCATCTCAAGCCGGTCATTGCCTCCACGGAAGCTATCCAACGCGAAATCAAGAAGCGGCTCGGCGTCGGCGCCGATACCATCGGTACCCTTGACGAAGAAAAAGGATTCCAGGTCGTCGATGAAAACGCCGAGGACACGGACCTGGACGGAGCCGAAGAGGACGAGGCTTCGATCATCCGGTTCGTCAACCAGGTGCTCAAGGACGCCATCGAGTTGCGCGCATCCGACATTCATCTGGAGCCCTTCGAGGATGAATTCCGGATTCGTTACCGCATTGACGGTGTTTTGCAGGATGTTCCGGTGCCGGCGCAGTTGAAACGCTTTCAACCGGCGATCGTCTCGCGCATTAAGATTCTGAGCCATTTGAACATTGCAGAAAAGCGCTTGCCGCAGGACGGGCGCATCAGGGTCCGCATTGAAGATGCCGAGGTGGATATCCGTGTTTCAATCATTCCCATGCTGCATGGCGAGGCGGTGGTCATGCGTTTGCTGCGTCAAAATTCCACGTTGCGCGGCATGGGCGAACTCGACATGGCCCGGCGTGAATTGGATTGTTTCGATCGCGTGTTGGAATTGCCTCACGGCATCATCCTGGTTACCGGGCCGACCGGCAGCGGCAAGACTTCGACGCTTTACACCGCCTTGAACGAGATCAACGATTCGGAACGCAAAATTATCACGATCGAAGACCCGGTTGAATACCAACTCAAAGGCGTCAATCAAATCCAGGTTAATGAAAAGTCGGGCCTCACATTTGCGCGCGGTTTGCGGTCCATTTTGCGCCATGACCCGGATGTCATTCTCATCGGCGAAATTCGTGACCAGGAAACGGCGCAAATTGCCGTGCAAGCTTCGTTGACCGGTCACCTGGTTTTTTCCACGCTGCACACCAACGACGCGCCCGGCGCGGTGACGCGGTTGGTCGACATGGGAGTCGAGCCGTACCTGGTGGCGTCCTCTCTCGAAGCTGTGCTCGCGCAACGTCTCGTGCGCGTTCTTTGCAAACATTGCCGGCAGCCGGACGATTCGCCCACGGCACAGGCCCTCAAGGTGCAATTGGATATCCCCGCCAACACGACGATCTACAAGTCCGTTGGTTGTCGCGAATGTCGCAACACGGGTTTCTTCGGCCGGCACGCGATTTTTGAATGGATGGATACGGACAATGAAATCCGGCAGCTGATTTTAAAGAACGCCTCGACGGACCAGGTCCGTGACGCGGCCCGTCGGCAGGGAATGACAACGCTCGCCGAAGACGGCTGGCGCCTCGTGCGCCTTGGAATCACCACGGTCGAAGAAGTCCTGAGCGTGACCACCGCCAAGGAAGTCGCCCGCACAACCAAGAACGAAACCCTGGATGCAACGGCGGGGCCGCAAGGAATCGCGCTGGCAAGGTGATATGAGATCTCTCCACGAGCGGCACTTCCGTAGCGCAGGTTTCCAAACCTGCTGTATCGCCGATTTCCAAATCGGCGTGCCGTTCGAACGCCGGTGCCGGTCAGGATTTTCAAGTTCATGGTCCCTCCTCGTGAACCGGATCGAATATCCGCATCAAAACGACTCTCCCTCACCCCGGCCCTCTCCCGTCCACCCTCCGCAGTATCACCAGTCCGCGGTTCTCCGTAGTGCGGGGTATTATGTGCTCGTCCGAAAGCAATGTAATGCGCAATGCTACGGAGGACGGGCAAGGAGAGGGGGAATAGTCGTCCGACGGTTGGAAACCACGGTCGATTACATCGGTTCGGGAGTACGCGGCGCAAATCACAAATCGCCAATCCAAAATAGATAATGCCTACGTTTTCCTACAGAGCTTTACAGACAAACGGCGCGATCGCCGAAGGGGTGCTTGATGCTCCGGGCCGTCCGGATGCTTTGCGGCAGATCGAGACGCTGGGATTGCGCCCGGTGCATGTATCGGAAAAAGCCGGCGCGACCGCCAAAAACGGCGCGGCTTCGGCGGGAAATTTTTCCCTCAACTCGTTCAAGTTCGAATCCAGAAAAGTTTCCGCGAAGGCACTGGAAAATTTTACGCGTTTGTTGTCGAGCCTTCTGGCGGCGGGCGTGCCGCTAAGCCGCGCGCTCGTGATTTTGTGCAAGGAAGCGAGTGCCCCAGTGGTCGCGGCGAAATGGAGGGAGATTCATGACTATGTCGTCGACGGCATGTCGTTGGCCAATGCCATGGCAAAATCGCCGGAGACTTTCCCTCGCGTGTATGTCGCGATGGTGGAGGCGGGTGAGGCCGGTGGATTTCTGGATGTGGTGCTGGCGCAAATCGCGGATTTTCAATCGCGCCAAAAAGAATTGAAATCCAAGGTGGTCACGGCGATGACTTATCCCTGCATTTTGTTTATTGTTTCGACGATCATCCTTACGGCCTTGCTGGTATTTTTCGTTCCCAAACTGCAACAGGTATTTAAAACACTCCATGGTTCATTGCCTTTGATCACTCAAATCATCATCAACACGAGCGACGCATTGCGCTCTTACGGGCTATTCATTCTCGTTGGCGCGGCCATTCTTGCGATCGCCGCGAGCACATGGTTTCGTTCGGAAAAAGGAAAGCGCATCTGGGAAGGATTTATTTTGCGCGTGCCCCTGGTCGGCCCGCTGCTGGCGCAATTCGCCATGGCGCGCTTTTGCCGGATGCTTGGCACGCTGTTGGGCGCGGGCGTGCCACTGGTGCAAAGCCTCAATGTCGCCCGCCGCTCCATCGGCAATCAAATCCTCGTGGATGCTGTGGGACAATCAATTGAGCGCGTGCAGCAGGGCGGACGCCTCGGCCAAAGCCTTGCCGACTGTAAAATCCTTTTCACCGGGTCGGTGCTGGAAATGATCTCGGTGGCTGAGGAAAGCGGCCGGCTGGATTCTGAGTTAATAAGAGTTTCCACCGTGACCGAAGGCGACCTGGACCGGGGCTTGAAAACGGCGGTTTCCGTCGCCGAACCTATGTTGCTCTTTTTCATCGCCGTTTTCATCGGCCTCATTTTCATCGGCATGCTATTGCCTGTGCTGTCCATGAGCCAATATGTCCACTAAAACACTTTCAAAATGACAATTTATAAAATCAAAACGACAACTAACATGAACCTACCAACCCATCCTCGTGCGTCCCGTGAAACAGCGTCGTCGAACGAGACAAAAACACAGAAGATGCCGCAGTTCAAATTCGCGCTGTCGCGCGGCTTATCATTCAGCGGCTTATTTTCGGGTGCTGTTACCCAGGGCGTCGCGCTCGCGGACTCGCGCTTTGCCCTGGGCTATTATCGTCCGCCCTTTCAGGGCTTTCAGTTTGCTGCTTCGCAGACAAGTGGGAATACGACAGGGTTGCACGCCTGTACGACGTTGGCGCAACCTGCAGTCCGTCGTCGGGTTTCCCGCGCGTTTACTTTGATCGAAATCATGCTCGTAGTCGCGATCATCGGCATTTTGGCGGCCATCGTGGTTCCCAAAATTGCCGGACGCAGCGAAGAGGCGCGTGTGACCCGTGTGCAGACGGACATTAAAGGCGGCATTGCGACGGCCGTGGGCGCATTCGAGGTGGACAACGGATTTTATCCCAAGAGCCTGCAGGATTTGCTGCAGAAGCCCCGCAACGCCCGGAATTGGCACGGTCCTTATCTGGATTCGGCTCCAGTAGATCCGTGGGGTAATGCCTATCTCTATGCTTATCCCGGAAAACACAACTCAACCGGTTACGACCTTTGGTCCGTCGGGCCGGATGGTAAATCAGGAACAGCTGATGACATTGGAAACTGGACAACACAATAGCAATAGGTCGCGAAACCAATGTGCTTTTACGCTCATCGAATTGGTCCTGGTGATGGCGTTGCTCGTGGTGGCCGTCTCCATCGTCGCGCCCCGGTTCTCGGATTTTATTCGCGGCCGGGACCTGGATTCGGAGGCGCGCAGGTTGTTGGCGCTCGCGGATGCGGGGGAATCGCGCGCAGTGTCCGAAGGGATGCCGATGGTGTTGTGGTTCAACGCGAAGCAGAACACTTGCGGACTTGAGGCGGAGACGCCGCCCAAAGGCGGGGATACCAAAGCGGAAGATTTATCCATCAGTGAAAGCGTGGCCATCACGCCGGTCAACACAGGCGCACCGGCAACGACCACGTTTAATCATTTGCCGGCAATCCGTTTTTTGCCGGATGGCACGGTGGATTTAAGCAGCCCACGCACGATTCAATTGACTGAAGGCGATGACAAGCTGTGGATGCTCGAATTGCAAAATCGCACAGGCTATGAAATTAGCGACAGTTCAAAATAGGGTAGGGACGGCGCGCCGCGCCGTCACCGCCCGTACAGCGGGCGGAACGCACGCTGTTGAACGTCCCACGCCCACGGATTGCGCCGCTAAACGCGGCGCTGACGCCGCAGCGCGGCGTCCCTACCAGTCTGCATTCACCCTGGCGGAGACGCTGGCGGCGCTGGTGTTTATGGCGATTTTGATCCCGGCCGTGGTTGAGGCCCTGCACGTCGCC
This sequence comes from Verrucomicrobiia bacterium, assembly GCA_036269115.1. GTDB lineage: Bacteria > Verrucomicrobiota > Verrucomicrobiia > Limisphaerales > UBA11358 > UBA11358. The sequence continues at coordinate 41,382 of DATAST010000091.1, forward strand.
AGTGGCGCGGGCGAAATCGCCGTGCGCAAAGGCGAAGCCGCGCACGTGGCCGACCGCGTTTTGAACCAAAGCCTGGTGATGACCAATTGGAGTACCGGCGCGCAAAACGGCGTTACCGATGTGGGCTCCGATGAATTTCATTGGACGTTAAAAAGCCAAAACTGGCCGCAAGACACCATGCAACTGCTCACAGCCACGGTGAGCTTTTCCACGCAGGGACACGATTACTCCGTGGAACTGAGCACCCTGGCCAATCTTCAATCCCAGGCTACGCCGGCGGGAACACAAGGGAAGATGCCATGAATTTCAAAAGCGTTGAAACGTTGAAGCGGGCAGCATCTTCGGAGCGCGGCTGGGTCGGAGACCAGCCGCAGCGCGTCGTAACTTTCGTGAGTGCTGCCCCGAAAGCTTTCGGGGGTGCCCTTTTGCCCCCACACAGCCGCGCTCCGTCACCTCAACACGCGTTTACACTCATCGAAATGATCCTGGCCATTGGCGTTGCGGCTATCGTGCTAATCACGATCTGCAGTGTCTTCTTTGCCGCTCTTCGCCTGCGCAACTCGACCCAGAATTACGTGGACGCGGCAACGCCCGTGGACCAAACGCTTTCGATAATGAAGCGCGACCTTGCGTGCGTTGTGACGCCAACAAATGGCACGACGAAAGTTTTGTCCGGCGATTTTCGAGTGGGCAACGTCATCAGCACCGGCAGCGGCATGCCGGCAGCCATTGAAATGTTCACGGCGAGCGGGCAAATCGGCGACCAACAACCCTGGGGCGACATCCAGCGTGTGACCTACGAATTGCGCGATCCCACCACGCGCGATGCGGTGGGAAAGGATCTGTTCCGCAGTGTCACACGGAATTTGTTGTCTAATACACCCACGACGCCCGAAGACCAGTTGATGATGAGTGGCGTCCAGAGCATCGCCTTTTCCTGCTACGATGGCGCGCAGTGGTCGAGCACCTGGGACACGACCGGACTGACTTCGGCAAATACAAACCTGCCGACGGCAGTTCGGGTGGACATTCAGCCGGCCGGAAACCAAATGGCGCCAATTGAAATGGTCGTGCCTGTCGATTCCCAGGCGCGCACCAACGCCGTCTTGACCGCGCAAGCGCAATGAAACCGTATCAATCCAGTTCGATTCGCAGGCAGCGCCGCAAGACTGGGGCGGTACTGATCATCGTTCTGTGGATTGCCATCGGCATGGTCAGCATAGCTTTGTACTTCGCAAACTCGATGACTTACGAATTGCGCGCTTCGGACAATCGCGTGAGCGGACTCGAGGCTGACCAGGCCATCGAAGGAGCAGCGCGCTATGTGAGTTTTGTTCTCTATAATTATGCCACCAACGGCGCGATGCCGTTGACGAACCAATACCAAACCGCAGCCGTGCCGGTGGGTGACGCGCATTTTTGGTTCATCGGCCACGACCCGGAGGAGACGCCCAATTTCGACCCGTATTTTGGCCTGGTGGATGAAGCCTCCAAGTTGAATTTGAATACCGTCGGCACCAACACCCTCATGGCCATCCCAAATGTGACGCCGGATTTTGCCGACGCGATCGCGGACTGGCGCAGTACCAATGGGGTGGGAACGTATTCGTTGAATTATGGGTCGCTCGGTTACGACGACAAAAACCGTGCGTTTGAAACCGTGGATGAATTGAGACTCGTCTACGGGGCCACGATGGAACTTTTGATCGGAAACGATGCCAATCTCAACGGCGTTTTGGATTCGAGTGAGAAAGGTTCAGATGCGGGCGCCACGCTTCAATCGGGGCTTTTTCAGATGTGCACTGTCTATACCCGCGAACCGAATTTTACGACTTATAACGGAGAAACCGTCCTGTTGACCAACGTCAACACCGCAAGCCAGGCGGATCTGCGGGCACTTTTTCAAAATGCTACGGTAAATACCTCGTACGTATCTCCCCTTTATACTTATGCTCATCCAAGTGGCCGCGCCGCGGTGACGTTTAAGGGCATCCTGGATTTTTGTGTTCATTGCAGGAATGCAGGGTTGAGCACGGAGGATTTTGCGAAAATTTATCCCAACGTCACGACCAGCACAGCCAACTATATTCGCGGGCGTATCAACATCGACACGGCTGGGCCGGCGGTGCTAACGGCGTTGTTTTGGGGCGTTGGCTACAGCCAGGGCGTGGACGAAAGTACAGCCCAAAGCGCGGCGCAATCGGTCATCGATTATCGTGTGCAAAACCCGCAGAACCTGACTTCGGTCGGGTGGATCGTCGACGCGCTCGGCACGAGCAGCCCGGTCATCAAAGCGTTGCAAACCGGGGACTATGTTACCGCGAAGACCTATCAATTTACTGCGGACATCGCCGCAGTCGGTCCCTATGGCCGTGGTTACCGCCGGGTGAAGTTCATTTTCGATACCAGTGACGGCTCGCCCAAAATCATTTATCGCCAGGATTTATCCAGCCTCGGCTGGGCGCTGGGCGATAAAGCCCGTGAAACCTGGGTCGCCAAGGCAACACCATGAATAATGTTTTGAAGATTAATTTTAGAAAACGAAAACGGCTGACCAGCCTGCTGGGCCTGACGCTCGACGGCACCCGGCTCGAGGGAGTCGTGCTGCGCCGCAACAACGGCTCGGTCAGCGTTCAGCAGACTTTTTCGGTCGTGCTGACGCTGGACCCGCTGACGGCGGCGCCGGAATTGGTTGGCCGCGAAATCCTGAACCACCTCGAGGCCGCCGAAGTGCGCGAGCGGAATTGCATTCTCGGCCTGCCGTTGAAATGGGTTTTGACCGCAGGCACAGAACTGCCGCCGTTGCCCGAGGCTGACGCCGTGAACCTGTTACAACTCGAGGCTGAACGAGGTTTTCACAGCGATATCACGACGCTTCAACTGGCTGAATCGCGTTGCGCTTTGGCGGGTGACAAAAAGCAAGTGACGTTCGCCGCCGTTTCCAAGAGTCAGATCGAACCGCTGATTGCCGTCCTCACCGCGGCCAAATTGAAGCCGGTCAGCTTTTCGCTGGGACTCACAGCGCTGCAACCGCCGTCAGACACCCGCTCACACACGGTCGGGGCTCAGTCGAATGGCGTGCTCGCTCTGGCGATAGGAGAAACCGGTGTGGGACTGCAAATCACCTGCAGCGGCGGCGTGGCTGCGCTTCGCGGATTCGAGGGGGCGGTTGGGACCGAAGGAAGCCGGCGCGTATTGCAAGCCGGTGTCGTGGCGAGAGAAGCGCGAATCACTTTGGGCCAGTTGCCCGCGGAATTGCGCGGTATGGTCAAACACATCCGGATTTTTGGTCCGCAGGATTTGGCCCGGCAATTGGCTGACGAAATGGAATTGGCGTTTGAGCCAATGGGTATCGACGTCGAAGTCGTTACCGCGTATAAGCCGAATGAAGTTGGTGTCCAGGCGCCGCCTGATGCGCCAGTCTCGGGGGCTTTCAGCCTGGCGGCGCGCCATCTGGCGGAACTACCCCCGGTATTTGAATTCCTGCCGCCGCGTCCCACGGTGTTCGAACAATTCGTTACCCGCTATTCATCCGGCAAAACCCGGACTGCCGGCATGGCTGCCGCGGCGGTGGTTGCGATTGTGCTGTGCTTTTTCCTGTTTCAGCAAATCGAACTGACAATTTTGCGCTCGAAGTGGAAAGCCATGTCCGCGAAGGTGGCTGATTTGTCAGCTTTGCAGGACAAGATTCAGCGGTATCAACCCTGGTATGACAGTTCATTTCCCGCGCTGACCATTCTGCGCCAGGTCACGATGGCCTTTCCCGAAGACGGCGTGGTAACGGCCAAAGCCATTGAAATTCATAATGGCAACCAGGTGACCTGCACGGGCGTGGCGACTGACAGCGGCGGCCTGTTGCGAATGCTCGGGCAATTGCGCGCGACTGCCGGAGTCACCGGTGTGACGGTGGAACAGATTCGCGGGAAATCGCCCATGCAATTTACGTTTGATTTTCAGTGGAGTGAAAACGGAGGACAAAATGGAAATTAAAAATCGCCAGCAACGCCTGCTTGTAGTGACGCTCGTCGTCGCGGGACTCTACATCGCCAACCTGGCGATTTACGGGCCGCTGGTCAAATGGTGGAAATCACGGCAAGCAGATGTTGCCGAGCTGAAACAGGAGGTCAACGACGGGAACGCATTGATTCGCCGCGAATCGGCCATTCGAGACAAGTGGCAGCACATCCAGTCGAATGCCCTGGCCAATGACCCATCGCAGGCTGAACAAAAGGTGCTCAAGGCGTTTGACAGCTGGGCCAGCTACACCGGTGTGAACGTCGAAAGCATCACCCCTCAATGGCAAAATGACCAAAATGATTATTCGACCCTGGATTGCCGCGTGGAAGCTTCCGGCGACCTCGAGACCCTGAGCCGTTTTGTCTATCAAATTGAAAATGACCCGATGGACCTTCAACTTGAGTCCGTCGAGCTGACCGCCAGCGACGACAAAGGCCGGCAACTGACGCTCGGTCTCCAAATCAGCGGCCTTGCCCTTGTTACGACACAATAACATGAATTTACTGGAATCATTCTCAATCAGGTTTTACGCTCCTTTTTCCTATTTCGCGAAGCGTCATGGAGTGCGGCGGCAACCCCGAAAGCTTTCGGGGGACGCCGCTTTCGACCAACATTCAACGCACGTTACTGAAACCCTCTGCGAACCGGCAACAGCGTTTCAAAGCGGTGTCACAGCCACCGCACTCCAAGACCGTGCGGTGGTTCGACAGGTTGTTGGACAGGCCGGTCATTGGACTTGTTTCTCGAAACTTTTTTTCAATAAATCAGCCTTTTTCCTTTTTCCTCTCTCCTTTTTCCTTATCACCGCCGTCCTCGTCGCGCCCGCCCAATCCACCAACGACTCCGACACAACCACGACGGACTTCTCCTCCTTTCAGGTCATTTCAGAGCGCAACATTTTCAATCCAGACCGCTATGGCCGGACTACCACTCGTCATTACGAGTCGCGCTCCGTGCCGACCTTTTCATTGGCCGGCACCATGAGCTATCGCAAGGGGATGTTTGCTTTCTTTGATGGCACTCGGGAGGAATACCGGAAAGCGCTGCAACAGGGAGGAATCATCGCCGGATATACCATCGGGAAAATCAATTTCGACGGCGTGGAATTACGGGCTTCCGGCATAACGAATTACATGAGAGTCGGCGCGGCGATGCGGCGTGAGGGAGATGCCTGGGAAATGAGCGCGCCGGGCGAGTGGGGGGATATGGCGTCTGCAAATGGAACCGGATCGGGCTCGGGGAGTGATACGAACAACGGAACGTCCACCAATTCCAATTCCAATACCGCTTTGCCCTCCGGCGGCGAACAGAATGACGTCTTAAAACGATTAATGGAGAAACGAGAACAGGAACTAAAATGAAAAAATTGATTCTACCAATAATGTCCATGTGCTTGGCTGGGCTTTTAGTCCCTGCCCACGCCCAAAATGGCGGCAGCGAACCGCCGGACAACGGCGGTGGCCCGCCCATGCAAGCGCCGTCGCCCGATGAACCGGGCGCGCCGGCTGACTCTGGAGCGCCTGGAGCGTCCGATCAAACTGGCCAAACCGGCCCGGGCCCGCGACGTGCGCCTTTGCCGGCTGGCGCCATTCATTTCGTTCAACCTGGGAGTGCCGCGGCAGCCAGCTTATCCCAGGTCCCGGGACAATCCACCACCATGCATGCATCGTCAGTATTTATGCCGCCGGATGACGCCGGCGGCGCGGCCAATCCGGATCAATTGCGCCTGAATTTTAACAATGTTCCCCTGGACATGGTCCTCAATTATTTGAGCGACGCCGCCGGGTTTATCATCGTGATGAACACATCGGTGCACGGAAACGTCAGCGTCATCAGCAGCCATCCAATGACCCGCGACGAAGCGGTGAACTTGCTGAATGCGGTTCTTAATCAAAACGGCTATGCCGCAGTCCGCAACGGGCGCACCCTCACGATCATGGAAAAAAGCGCCGCTAAAAACAGTGATATCCCCGTGCAGATCGGCAACAATCCCGCGGGCATTCCCAGAAACGATGAAATCGTCACCCAAATCATTCCCGTCCGATACGTGGATGCGAGCCAATTGGTCTCGGACTTGTCATCGTTTGTCTCACCCGAGGCAACGATTGTTGCCAATCAGGCCGGCAATTCCATCGTGGTCACCGACACGCAGCAAAACATCCATCACCTGGTCGAGATCATCGCGGCCATCGATCAAAGCGCCGCCGGTGAAACGGAAATCCAGGTCTTCCCTCTCAAGTATGCCAATCCCAATGACGTGGCGACTGAGTTGGGCGAAATCTTTCCGTCCGGAAATCCGACCAGCACTGGTGGTTCGCCCATCCGTTTCGGTGGATTTGGCGGCGGCGGATTCTTTGGACGAATGATGGCAGCCGCCCAGGCCAACAACAGTGGCAACGGCAACCGCGCGCAAAAACAATCCCAGGTCACGGCGGTGGCCGATGCGCGCACGCAGTCCGTCATTGTCATGGCTTCGAAGGATTTGATGGTTGAAATTACAGGTATGATGCAGAGCCTGGACGTGGCTTCCACTCGCGACCAGGGCGTGTATGCCTTTCATCTGCACAACGCCGACCCGCAGGAAGTGGCGCAGGTCCTGCAAAGTATGTTCCAGTCCGGCAGTTCGGGCCGTGGCAGCGCCCAAAACTCATCGCAGCAGCCTGAAACCAGCGCGCGAATGAATCGCGTGGCGCAAAATGCTCAGACTGTGAGCACGACCTCCTCAACGATCAGTTCCGGCACGGGCACCGGCGTAGGCCGCGGCGGTGGCGGCGGTGGCGGCCTGGGAGCACCTTAAAAAGTTTGAACGAATGGATAAAATTATGAAAACAAAATTCAAAATATTCGGAAGCATCTTCATCCTGACGGCGTTCGCTGCCATGCAATTGTGGGCGCAACGGACCGGCGGTTATGGCGGCGGCGGCGGTTATGGCGGCGGCTTTGGTGGCGGTTTCAACCGCGGCGGCTTTGGCGGCTTTGGTGGTAGCAGCGCCGCCGCTTCGACTAGCAGCCAATACAATAATAACGGCACCGTCGGAAACGCGACCATCGAAGTGGACCCGGACACGGGAAATATCATGGTCATTGCTGACCAGCAGACGAGCATGGCCATCAGCAACGTCATTGCGAACATGGACCGGCCAAAGCCCCAGGTGCTTATCAAAGTGGTGTTTTTGGAAGTCCAGTTGGACAACGCCGAAGCTCTCGGCGTGCAGGGCTCGTACACGCCTCAGGAAAGTTGGTTCTCTCAAATCACGGGTTTAGTGACGAATACATTTAATGTCACCAGCAATGGAACGGTGGTTCCGGGTACCGTATCGCCGACCCGCCAAACCTTTAATGTGAACAATGGTTTCGGTTTGCCCCAAACGCTTGCAGGCGCGACTGGAAACGCCGGTGTTTATTCAGTCCTGGGCAGCGACTTCACGGCCACATTGCAGGCCATTGCTACTTCGGGTAAGGCGCAAATTGTCTCGCGCCCATCCATCCTGGCGCGCGACGGCCAGCCGGCCACTATTCTGGTGGGATCGGAAGTCCCGCTCGTCACCGGCATCAGCTATGAAACCGTTGGCGCCAACACGGTCCCCATCAACAATGTCACCTATACGCCCGTGGGCATCCAGGTGAACGTCACACCTTATGTTTCCCCGGATAATTATGTGGAAATGATCGTCACGCCCCAGGACTCGGAAGTGGATCCCACCCAAACCGAACCCATTGGCGGCGGCGTCAATGCGCCCGTCATTGACACGCGCTCGGCAGATACTGTGGTCCTCACGCCCGACGGCCAAACCGTCGTCATCGGCGGTCTCATCGCAAACGACAAACAATCCGCTGCGACTAAAATTCCGCTTCTTGGCGATATTCCCATCCTCGGCGCACTCTTCCGCTACAAAGCCAATTCCGATGATAAGAATGAGCTGATGATCTTTATGACGCCGCATATCGTCCATGCTCCGATGGAACTGGCCAGCGCCGTCAACGCGCCTAATCTTACCAGCGGATTTATCACCAATTCTGTCACTGAACAGCAATTGGACAAATTCCTCGAAAATATTCCGGAAAAGCAGGGGACGAAACACTGGCATTAATATACAATGGTTCGCAGATAACCACCGCATGGAACTCAAACGCCGCGATACATTCGTTTACGGGATCCTCCTGGGAATCTGGTTGCTGGTCGTGGGTTGGCAGGTTGAAGAGCACCTCCGCGTCGAATCCGCAGCCAGGACGGATTTGCGCAATCGTTCCACCGAAATCGCCGATACACTCAGCGCGGTCGTTCACGCAACGCGTTTTCGTGGAACGGTCTTGCAGGATCGTCTCGGCCTGGTTCTCAATGAATTGGCAAACGTTCACACGAACGAGTTGCTAAGCTCTCCCGGCGTCTTGTCTATCGCTCTGCTCAATACTGCTGGCGATCCCGTCGTCGCCGGTGGCGATACCAACTTGATTCCGAAGGCGGCGTTGTCCGAAGGCGAATTGTGGACCCACGACAATGTAACCTTTGTAAATCCGGTGTGGTTCGCGAGCATCGGTCCCGAAAACGCGTCCAACGCCACTGTCGTTCTGCCGCCGCCTGAGGATTTTTCCAATTCAATCCCGCGTGGTGAACGATTCGAGGGCCGCGAATTCCGAACCAACGGGATCGTCTTTTACAGTTCAACCAATCCGCCGCCGACGAACGGCGAGGGCGGCTTCTTCGGGGTTCAGCCGCCGCCTGATGACGGAAATACTAACGGCCCGCGTCGCTTTGTATTCATGGAACGTCGCAACATGCGTCGTCCGCCCTGGTTGCGCTGGATGAGCGAGGACCAGTTTAAGGCGCTGACTGCCAAACGCGAACTGCATGGGTTAGTCCTCACCATGTCCACCGAAAATCTGCTCGCGGTTTCGCGGGATGATTTGTGGATGCGCGCGATCATCGTCTTTTTCGCCGGCATTTCGGCCGTCGGCATCGGCCTGGCCTGGCGCAATTTATCGAAAACGTCTGAGCTTCAAATCCGGCTTGTTCGTGCCAGCGAATTGAATTCGCATTTGCGCGAAATGAACCTCGCGGCAGCCGGCCTCGCCCATGAAACCCGCAATCCCCTGAATATCATTCGCGGCATGGCTCAAATGATTTCAAAGTCCGATGGGTCCCCGGATCTTAAGGAAAAATCCAGGGCCATCGTGGATGAAACGGACAAAGTCACCGCGCAATTGAATGAGTTCATCAACTACTCCCGTCCGCGCGAAGTCCGCCGGGCCAGGGTCGATCTTAATGCCGTGGTTGCCGAAGTCGTCCGCGCCCTCGGCTACGACATCGAAGAAAAGAAAATCCGGGTCGAAACAAAGAAGGACCCGCTTTTTATTGAAGCGGATGAGCAATTGCTCCGGCAGGCGTTGTTCAATCTTCTTCTCAACGCCATTCAGGCGGTCGGAGAGAACGGCCAAATTCAATTTGCCGCCCGCAAAGAAAACGCCTCGGGAGCGGAACTGGAAATTCGCGACAATGGCTCCGGCGTGCCGCCCGAGCAACGCAAAGAAATCTTTAAGCCTTATTTCACCACCCATCAAAAAGGCACCGGCCTGGGATTGGCGATTGTGCAGCAGATCGTCCTGGCCCACGGCTGGGAAATCGAGTGTCTGCCCAACGAGCCTAAGGGGGCTCTGTTCCGCATCAGCCACTTAAAAGCCGCAGGGTAGGGACTCCGCTTTTGGCAAGTGGCGCTGCCAACGGCGTCCGCGCCGCGTTGAGCGGGCTAAACATGAGCGGTACAGATCCCGCGACTCTCGTTGCGCCGCTGCACGCGGCGTGGACAGCGGTGGCAGCGCCACTTGCAAAGAGCGCCGTCCCTGCCGATTAGGTCTTATTTGTCCTATTTGCCCCGTTTGTGTACCATGGCGGCAGGCATGAAAAACGGAAATAAAATTGTCCGCATCCTGATCGTGGACGACGACCCAGGCCAGCGCAGCCTGCTCAATTCCTTTTTAAAAAGCCAACGCTTCGAAACCGTGACGGCCGATTCCGGCGAGCATGCCCTGGAACTCCTGCGCGGAGGCAAATTCGACATGATGATATCGGACGTTCGAATGCCTGGTCTTTCCGGACTGGAAACACTCCGCCTGGCTCGCAAGGAACATGTTACGCTGCCCGTGCTTCTGGTGACCGCTTTCACCGACGTTCGTGACGCAGTGGCCGCGATGCGCGACGGCGCGGTTAACTATCTTGCCAAGCCGATTGACCTTGATGAACTGCTCGCCTCCGTGCGCAACGCCGTGGGCATCGCCGAGACCGCGGCCCCGGTTGGCCAGGTAGACAAACCATTGCCGGATTTCCTGGTCGCGCGCAGTCCGTTGATGCAGGCCGTCCTGCGCGATGCCTCGCTCATCGCTCCCTCCGAAACGCGAGTGCTCATCACTGGCGAGAGCGGCGTGGGCAAGGAAGTGCTGGCGGATGTCGTTCATTCGTGGAGTCCACGCGCATCCGGTCCGATCATTAAAGTCAACTGCGCCGCCATTCCTGAAACGCTCCTGGAAAGCGAACTGTTCGGGCACGAGCGCGGTGCTTTTACTGGAGCCCATGCCCAGCGCATCGGCCGTTTTGAAAAAGCTTCCGACGGCTCGATTTTTCTCGATGAAATCGCCGAAATGTCCCCGTCCCTTCAGGCGAAATTACTGCGCGTGACCCAGGACGGCCGCTTTCAGCGCATTGGTTCGAACACGGAAATACAAACTTTCGCCCGCATCATTGCCGCCAGCAATCGCAATCTCGAGGATGAAGTCAAAGCGGGCCGTTTCCGTGAAGATTTGTTTTATCGGCTCAACGTCGTGGAATTGTGCATTCCGCCATTACGGGAGCGGCGCGAGGACATCCTGCCGCTGGCCAGCGGTTTTATCGAAGAATTTGCCAAAGGCCGGGCGCGGTTTTCCGAAACCGTGGCCGCGTGTCTGGAGGGGTATCGCTGGCCGGGTAACATCCGTGAATTGCGAAATGCCATGGAGCGCGCGGTGCTTCTCTCACGCAGCGAATTGATTTTGCCGGAGCATTTGCCGTCGCGTGTCCGCGAGGCGAGCGGGCAGGGTGCAACGTCGCTTAAAACGACCGAAGCCGAAAGCTGGGACGATATCGAGCGCAACGCCATTCTCCAGGCGTTGCGCCAGCATCATTTCAATCGAACGGAAACCGCTAAAGCGCTCAGTATCAGCCGCCGCGCGCTCCTCTACAAATTGCAGCGCTTCCGCGAACAAGGGTTCGAGGTGGAATAGGGGACTTAGAATCATTCTCACCTGCCCACCGTAGCTTCTGAGCGAAGGTTGGGTCCTCATCGTCATCGCCATCCTCAAAATTGATGGTCGTTGAACAGTGTTTCAACGTTTCGATACATCGTCGCTTTCCGCACCCTCCGTTCCCCAATTCTTGTTCGGCAACAGCCCCATATCTAACTCCAGCGTACCACCTTTGATGATGTCATCTTTGGTAATCCACGGATGGTTCAATGGCTGCCCGTTCAGCGTGGCCGACTGCACGTAGCAATATTGCTTGGTGCAATTGTGCGCGATGATCGTGAATGTCCCGCCCTTGTAATATTTCGGGTCGAGGTTGATGACCGCTTTTTGTACCAGCGGGCTGCCAATCACATAAATTCCGTTGGCCGGGTTCGCCGGATATAGTCCCAGGGCGCTCCAGACGTACCATGCGGAAATCTGTCCGCAATCATCGTTTCCATCCAGTCCTTCCGGCGTGTTGTCATATTGCGTCAGCTGAATTTCACGAACGATCCAGGCCGTTTTGTACGGCGCGCCTGCGAGCGAGTACAGGTAAGGTGTGGCTTCGTCCGGTTCGTTGCCGTGCGAGTATTGGCCGATCAGGCCGGTCGTGTCTGAACGCCAGTCCGACATGTACGAGTCCGCATCAAAGAGTTCGTCCAGTCTGGCGATGAACGGGTGGTTCCCACCGTAAAGTGCAATCATTCCCGGGATATCCTGGAGCGCTCCGAAAGCATATTGCCAGGCGTCTGCCTCCGTGTAATAGCGTGCGGCGTCATTGCCGCCTTGCACCACCTGGCGGTCATTAAACGGTTCGTGATATGTGCCGTCTGCTTGTTTCGAACGGAAAAACCGTGTCGACGGGTCCCAGACATTCTTGTAGTAATCGGCGCGCTTGCTGAACAAGGCCGTTTCGTCGGCCTTGCCCAGGTCTTTGGCCATCTGCGCAATGCACCAGTCATCGTAGCTCAATTCGATTGTGCGCGAAGTCGCCGCGCCCTGGCCTTTTTCCCACGGGATATATCCGTATTTTTGATATTCATCCTGCCGGTTGCGTCCGTTCGTGGCCGTGTCCACCATCGCCGTGAGAGCGAGGTTCGGGTCGAATCCGCGGAAACCCATGAAATAGGCGTCGCGAATGATTGGGATAGAATGGTACCCGATCATGCAGCCCGTTTCATAATTGAAGAGAGGCCAGACCGGCAGCGCGTGATCGGGCGATTCCTGGTAAAACGCCAGCATGCTTTGAATGAAATCATTGATCCTCTCGGGTTCGGTGAACATCAACAAAGGCGCTTCCGCCCGGTAAATGTCCCACATTGAAAAAGTCGAGTATTCCTGAAAATTCGCCGTATGCACTTCTTTGTCCGGGCCGCGATAGGTGCCGTCGGCATTGTTGCACAACTGCGGCGCAATCATTGAATGGTACATGCACGAATAAAACGTCTGGCGTATGTCCGGATTGGAGGCTTCGATTTGAATGCGGGACAGGTTCTCATTCCAGGTATTCCGCGCCGCTTCGCGAACGGCGTCAAAATTGTCGTTGGGCAACTCTGTTTCCAGGTTTTTTTCAGCTTCGTCCACGCTGGTGGGGGAGATGCCGATGCGCAAGATGATTTGCTCGCCTTTGGAAGTGCGGAAATCGAGATGGCCGCGGACTCCCTTGCCTTTAGCATCGGTCGCTCCCGGCGCCAATGGTTTGCCGTCCGCTTCGAGGCCGAAATCCTTTATGGGGCGGGATGTTTCGAGCGCGAAATAAATCAGCCGGCCTTTGGCCCATCCATTTGCACATTTGAAGCCCGTTACCAGGTGCTTGTTCACGACGGTCATTTCTTCTGAGACAGGGGTGTTTCCGATACCGTGAACTAAATCAATCAGGATGTGGCTCTGACGCGATGCGGGAAAAGTATAGCGATGCATGCCGCAGTGCGTTGTCGCCGTCAGTTCCGCAAGGATATTGTAAGTGTCGAGCTTCACGCGGTAATAGCCCGGTTGTGCAAGTTCCTCATCGTGCGAAAAATTGGATTTAAACCGGGCGGAATCCAAAGGCTGGTAGTCTCCTGGCGTATTGAGTTCGCCGGTCATCGGCAAAACCAGAACGTCTCCCAGGTCCGTGCAACCAGTCCCGGACAGATGCGTATGGCTGAAGCCATCAATTGTATTGTCCGTGTAATAATAACCGCCGCAGGCGTCCCAGCCCCGGTCGCGGGTGTCCGGGCTCAATTGAACAAAACCAAACGGCAGGGTCGCACCGGGAAAAGTATGGCCGTGCGCATCGGTGCCGACCATCGGCAAGGCATCGTCCACGGGCAATTCCGCCTTCAATGACAGTGCAAGGAATAGAGTTGCAGCCGCGGCGCAAGAGCCCACCCTGGAAAAACTTATCGATTTGGAACTCATAGAACGAAATTTTAGCCGCAGCCCCTTGCGCCGTCCAACCTTTCTTGTATTGATCAATTTTCTTTTTTTCTTTTGCCTGTTTCCGTTAACTTTTCGTGTGTTGCCAAAACGATCTGTCCTGCTCCTGGTCTTGCTGTGTCGCGCTGCCTGGGCGTCTCCGGAAGTTAATTCTTCGACAAACGCCATCGCCGTCGAACCCGCAACCATTCCAATTGGCCTGGACGCCTACCGGCAATGGGAGCGCTGGCCGTTTCAACGCATCGGTATGCGGGCTTACATGCGCGGCACCTATGACCGCAGCGGCGGCAACGAAGGCGCCGACGCCAGCCACTTTCTTTATCAATTGGCTGATGACGACAATGTCACGCTCGATGTCGAGGGGTCGGGGGTTCTCAATTTTGTTCGTTTTAATCACTGGCACGGAAGTCCCTGGCATTTCGACGTGGACGGAACGGACCATTTAATTTGTGAAAGCAGCACGACCGATCCAACGCATCCGACGACGAATTCTGTTTTCCTTCCGGCGGACGTTTTTCCAACGCCGTTGGGAGTTACGTGGTCGGAGACAAAAGGCGCCGATTTGTCCTGGGTACCAATCGAATTCGAAAAATCGTTTCGCCTGGGCTATTCGCGGACTCATTACGGGACGGGCTATTACATTTACGACCAATTTGTGTCCGGTACGCCATTATCGCAGCCGTTGCGGGCATGGGACGGACGGACTGCCCCGAACCAAGACGTGCTGGACCTCATCAATCGCGCGGGGAGAAATATAGCGCCGACAAATCTGATTTATTTGAATAATAAAATTAGAAGGCTTCAGGCCAACGAGACGAATCTGGTCTTCAATATGACCACTACGCCCTCGATGGTGCGTAAACTGACCTTTCGAATTTCGCGTGACCAGGCCGTCGCATTTGGCCACGCGCGGCTTCGAATGACTTGGGACGGCCGCACGGATCCGTCGGTGGACGCGCCCGTGGCACTATTCTTCGGAACCGGCACCTTGTACAACCGGGACAATCGCCAATACCTGGTCAAGGCATTCCCTTGCTACGTTCGGTTTGGCCAAACGAATGTTAATTTGGCCTGTTTTTTTCCGATGCCATTTTTTAAGTCTGTGAAGGTCGAATTAATTGGCCCGCCGCAGGAAAGCCTGAGCAATGTTGTTTGTCGTCTTGGCACTGAATCTTTCGATGGTAGTCCGGCGCAAGTGGGCTATTTTCACGCGACCTATCGTGACCATCCGCATCCGGTAGACGGTCATGACCTGATTTTGCTCGATACTCGTGAAACTGAAGGTGGCGGGAACTGGTCTGGCAGCTTTATTGGCACGAGTCTGATTTTTTCCGACCGCGCAATTCTCAGTACGCTTGAAGGCGATCCGAGATTTTTCTTTGATGACAGCCAGACCCCGCAAGCCTACGGCACGGGTACAGAAGAATGGGGCGGGGGAGGGGACTATTGGGGAGGCCGAAACATGACTCTGCCGTTTGCCGGGCATCCCACGGGCGCGCACAAGCCAGCTGAGGCGCAAAATGCCGAAGATGAAATCGAATCTGCCTACCGTTTTTTGTTGGCCGATCTGATGCCTTTCGGCAAAAACGCGCGCATTCAGCTGGAACATGGCGGGACGGACAATTCAACTGAGCATTATCAAACCGTCGCCTATTGGTATGGCGCCCCCGCCGCCGCGCTTATGAAAACCGACGAACTAAAAGTCGGCGACCCGGCCAGTGAATCGGCCCACGGCTATGTTTCGCCCCGGGCTTCCGCGCCTTATGCAATTACGTCCCGCTATGAATGGGGTGTGGATACTATCGGCTCCCATGAAGTTTTTCCGGCGACGACAGATTACGGGCGAAAGACGGCCGGCACCTCGGAATTCACTCTCCAAATTGATCCGGATAATCGTGGCGTTATGTTGCGGCGAAAGTTGGATTATCAATTTCCCAATCAAAGGGCTGAAGTCTTTGTCGCTGACGGCGACGGGCCGACCGACAAACCCAACTGGAAGCCCGCGGGCGTTTGGTACCTTGCCGGCGGCAATACGTGTGTCTATTCCAATCCAAAAGGCGAACTGGGCGCGACCCAACACAAGATAGAAACCTCCAATCGCCGATTCCGCGATGATGAATTTTTGTTGCCGCTGGACTTGACGCGAAATCGTTCTTCCATCCGGATAAAAATTAAATTCATCCCCGTGACAATACCCCTATTTCCCGGAGCACCCCTGACGGAACTAGCGTGGAGCGAAATTCGATATGACGCCTACTGCTTTGTCATGCCGCAGTGGAATCCGACAGGGCACTAAGACCACTTCAGCGATTCAACGTGGTCACACCATTCGTCTCTTCCGCCAATATCTTTCGCGCACCATCCACTACATAATCCCATTGAAACGCCGGACCTGGATCCACTTTGTCGGTCTGCACGTGGTAATGTCCCAGAATGCCTTCATAATTGGTGAGCACCTCGTCCGGTAATTTGGAGGTAATCGATTGGCCCGAATCATTGGTCGGATACTGGCACCGGATTTTTGGGAAAATTTTGCACAGCGTGGCCGTGAGTTTGACAAGAGCGTTGTATTGCTCGGGTGTGAAATCGTACTGGACCAGGTCCTTGCCCTGAATGTTGCCCTCGATCGGGGCGGGCCGCGCCGGATGCCCGACGAAATTGGGAGTCAAAATGCCGGCTGCGCCAAAGGCGTCGGGCACCGTCAAAACCGTCTGGCCGTTGGTTTGTTGATACCACGCATCGAGGAGATTCGATTCGGTCAATTGATACGCGCCGACATTGGCGATTTCTATTCCGATGGATCGGCTGTTGGCGATCGTAGCCTGCCAGGCCCGCTCCTTCAAATCCAGTGTCTGGTAGATCGTTCCGTCCACATCCAGCATGAATTGCACGCTCAACCCGCGCACGTCCTGCAGCGTGTGAAAGCAGCGGCGACTTGTCCCCGCTACGTCAAAGTGAATGACAAACTGATCTACGATCCGTTGCAGCATTGGCAAGTCCCAATTGCCCGACTGCACCGCTGCAAATTCCTCAGGCGTCATGTTGTGGTCACGCACATTATAATGGATGCCGTTGTACAATTGAGGTGGATCATTCGATAGACCAGTGAAACGCGGGGTTATGCGGTAAGCGTCGTAGCCATTTGGGTCCAGCCACAGCACCACGCGCGTGCCGGTGTGGAAAAACTGTCCGGCGGCCACAATTTCATCGCCAGTTCGCGGCTCCGGAGTGCCCGGTCCGGGAGTCTTGTTTGGTTTATCGGTCTTGTTACCGGGGAGGAAAAATAGAAGACACGCTACCACCAACAATGGGATAAAAACCCACAGCCGGCTGAGAGGAACAGTGGAACGATTCACCTGTATGGGCCGCGAGTTTGGACATTCCGCGGGCCCGATACAATAAGAATTATTTCAACAACTCTTCCGCAATCTGCACTGCGTTTAGCGCCGCGCCTTTGAGCAATTGGTCTCCGCTCACCCAAAACGCCAGGCCGTTTTCAAACGCGCAATCCTTCCGGATGCGGCCCACTTCGCAGTTATATTTTTCCGAGGTGAACAGCGGCATTGGATACTTTTTGTTTTCCGGCTCGTCGACCAGGTCCAGGCCCGGCGCGCTTTTCAAGACGGTCCGCGCGGCTTCTACCGTGACGGCTTTGTCAAATTCCGCATTCACCGCGACTGAATGCGAGCGATAGACCGGTACCCGCACGCATGTCACACTGGCGTGAAAATCGGGGTGATGCATGATTTTGCGGCCTTCGTTTTCCATCTTCATTTCTTCCTTGGTATAACCATTTGCCAAAAACGAATCCACGTGGGGCAAAACATTGAAGGCGATTTGATGGGGATACACCTCTTTCGTCACCGGCCTGCCGGAAATGACTTCGCCCACCTGACGCTTCAATTCCTCGATGGCCTTGGCACCGGTGCCGCTCACGGCCTGGTAGCTGGATGCAAAAATCCGCTTCACGTGGAAAGCCTGGTGTAACGGGTACAGTGCCATCAATGTCACCGCCGTGGTGCAATTCGGATTGGCAATGATGCCCTTGTGCCGTTTCACATCCGCCGCGTTGATTTCAGGAATCACCAGCGGCACAGCGTCATCCATGCGGAATGCACTGGAATTGTCAATGACCACACATCCTGCCGCCGCTGCGATGGGGGCAAGTTCCTTCGAAATGCTTCCCCCGGCGCTGAAGAGGGCAATGTCAATGCCGCCAAAGGAATCCCGCGTCAATTCCCTGACTACAACCTCCGCGCCACGAAAAGTCTGCATCTTTCCGGTCGAACGGGCTGAGGCCAGCAAAGTCAATTTGCCCACTGGAAAATTGCGTTTTTCCAATGTTTTAATCATTTCAACGCCGACGGCGCCAGTTGCGCCCACGATCGCCACGCTCGGATTCTTGTTCATAAAAGGGGAACGATTCTAACACGAAAGGCCCAAGTGTCAATGAGCCGGTACCGTAGGTCAGGCGGCTTTCAAGCGGCGTGTTTTGCATCAATCCATCATCCATCCATCCATTAATCCAACCGCTCTGGCCCACCGCTGCTGTCCTGGTAACTGTTTGTGAGTGATTGTGCATAAATTTCTTCGCTTTATGATTGACCATGACCGTTGAGTATGAGGAAATAATGATTCTATAGTAATCAAATGCCGAAATTTCCAGTCAGAACCGCCAACGGGCATAAAGCCGGTACAACCAAATACGACGCACATCATAAAGTGCTTACGCAAACCTACGGAGCGTTTGCAGACCTGCGGCGGGAATTGTCGGATTCAAAAGAAACAGTAGGTGGACGCGAGGATATCCTGCGCAGCTTCGCCGCCTGTGTCGATTCCCAACGCTCATGGCTCCTGTTGGAAGATTATTTTGAAAAGCTCTCTCTTTCCCGCAAAGATTTTCCCGATAACAGCTGGTGGCCGCGGTTGTTGAACGCGCAGGGCACCTCGCGCCTCGAGGAATTGGCCTTCCTCTTCTTGCGCGCCAAGCGCTCTGTGCCTCCTGAATTGCAGTCTCACGCCAGCCTGGAACATTTCGCCAGGGCGGAGGAAGCCGAGAAGGAATTGAAACTGGTCCAGGAACTCGAGAACTGGCTCTCGCCGCTGGCTATGCCTTTACTGGATACTCCGCGCGCCAGCCTCCGGGTTGTGTGCCGCCCTCAGTCCGACGAAGAGGACGGCTCACGTCAGCGCCTCACGGTCCAGTTCCTGTTGTCTCGTCCCCGCACCGGCGAGAAAGCGCGCTCGCTTCACGACCTGATTGACCTCGTTGTTCGCGCCACTCACGAACAGGAGCTTTTTGCGCCCCATGACTGGGAATTCATTCAATGGCTCGCGGCCACTCATCGCAATCGGGCTGATGGCGCCGATACGCTGATACTCACCGACACGGAGTTGATGCAATGGCTCGCGCGCTGGGGCCACACCAACCGGCTGGAGCTATGCGGCTCAACGCAGCCGTTGCAATTCCACGGGCAAATCATTGCGCTCTCGCCTCACCTGGAAAACGGAGATAAAGAGTTGTCATTTACGCACCGTTTCGTCCTGCCATGCGGCAATTCTCAATCCGTCGCGGACGCCAAATTTTTTAATCACCAGCCGCCGCTGGCCCTGGTGGGAGGCACCTTTTTCTTAATGCGCAACGCGCCGCCGCCGCGCGTTCTGAAATATCTGGCCAACAAGCCCTCCGTGCCGGTCCGCAAATTGAGCCATCGCCTGCTTCTGCACCTGCGCAAAACGCAGTCCGCAAACGGCGTGGATTGGGAACAGCTTTGCGTGACCCACAAGGCCACGCCGCAATTTGTCTTCGAATTGCTCGATGAAACTGTCCGCCTGCGCCTCCTCGCCAAAAGCCAGCGTGACCAGAGCGTCTGGTTTTGGACCGGCCAGGAATGGCAGTCCAACGACGTCAAAAAACGGCCGCACGACAAACCCGAAATTCTTGACGATCCCCGCCTGGAACCCGCCGCCCAATGGCTGCGTAAGCTGGATTGGTTCACCCCCGAACCCGGCCTGTGGATCGGCGACGCAAACGAAAATTTCCTCGGTCTCCTGGCCGAAGCCTGGGGCACGCGGCCGTCGGAACCCGAATACCTTGGCAACCCCGCCTTTCACCGTCTCTTCCTCACGCCCCGGCAGCTCAAACCCAAATTGATCATCAAAGGCAGCGGCATTGACTGGCTGTCTGTCTCCGCCGAGTGGGAAGCCGAAGGTTTGAAACTTACCAAAGCCGATTTGGATCGCCTGGCCTCGGCCAGTGGACGGTTTGTTAAATTGCCAAATTCCGGCTGGGTCGAACTGGATGCCTCAGCCGTTCAGAACGCGCACGAGGTCATGGCGGACATGGGGGTCGAAGGCATCGTCGCCATTCCGCAAAAAGTCGGAATGGAACACGTCGCGCACCTGGGTGAAGAAGGATTCTCTCGTTTCACCGACACACAGGAAGCAAAGGAACTTCGCAAACGCCTCACTCAATTCCGCGGTGTGCCCTCTGCCGGTTTGCCGCGCGGCCTGGTCGCCGAGTTGCGTCCGTATCAAAAGGATGGTTACGATTTTCTGGCCCATCTCGCTGAAATCAAACTCGGCGGCATTTTGGCGGACGACATGGGCCTGGGCAAAACTCTCCAAACCCTGACATGGCTGGCCTGGCTCAAAGAACGCAATGCGAAGAATGCCAAGCCGTCCCTGGTCATTTGTCCGGCATCGGTCCTGCATAACTGGCGCCGCGAAGCTGAGAAATTCACGCCGGACATGCGGGTGTTGGTCCTGGAAAGCGGCGCTGCCCGGCATAATCTGCGCAAATTGATTCCCCAGCGCGACTTGATCGTCACCAATTATGCCCTGTTGCGACGCGACCTCGAGGAACTCCAAAAATTTTCCTTCCGGGCCGTAATCCTGGACGAAGCCCAATTTATTAAAAATCCCGGCGCGCAAGTCACCCAATCGGTCAAGCAATTGAAGTGCGAACATAAACTCGCGCTGACTGGCACGCCGCTGGAAAATCGCCTGCTCGACCTGTGGAGCATAGTGGATTTCATCCAGCCGGGTTATCTGGGCACCCAGGAACAATTTCTCGAAACTTACGAACCGCGCGGTGAAAACGCCGAAAGCGAACAGCGCATCGCTCGCCGCCGCCTCTCCTCCAAATTGCGTCCGCTCCTCCTGCGCCGTCTCAAGAAACACGTTGCCAAGGACCTGCCGGATCGTATCGAGGAACGCCGCGATTGCCCGCTGGGCGATGAGCAGCGCAAATTGTACCTGGCCGAATTGCGCCGCAGCCGCGAGCAGGTCATGAAGGCCGTAGAAACCCAGGGCCTGAACAAATCCAAAATGCACGTCCTGGCTGCGCTCACCCGCTTGCGCCAGATTTGCTGCCATCCCTCTCTCGTCGGCAGCGACACGGCCAGCGGCAAGACCGAAACGCTCTTCGAATTGCTCGACCCGCTTATTGCCGACGGACAAAAAGTCCTGGTCTTTTCACAATTCGTGCAAATGCTCCAATTGCTTGAAAAAGAATGTGCCTTGCGAAACATCCATACGCACGTGCTGACCGGCCAGACCAAAGGCCGGCAGGAAGTCGTCAATGCCTTCCAGACCGATACAAAGGCTGGGGTGTTTCTCCTAAGCTTGCGCGCCGCCGGGACTGGGCTGAATCTGACCAACGCCAGTTATGTGGTGCTTTATGACCCCTGGTGGAATCCCGCTGTGGAAGCCCAGGCCATCGACCGTTCTCACCGGATTGGCCAGACCCAAACCGTCAACGCGTATCGTTTGATCGCGCCCGGTACGGTGGAAGAAAAAATCTGGGAACTGCAGCAGAGCAAAGCCCAAACCATTGCCGACGTGCTCGGCGAAGAAGGCTTCGCCCGCAGCCTCACCGCTACGGACCTCGAATACCTCTTTTCGGAAGACTAGACTAACTTGCGTAGCAGCGGACATAAGTCCGCTCTGATTGATTCGGCGATGCAACGACGAGGAATCATTGCCGCGTGATCCCACAAATTATCGGTGGTCTCGGCGAAGCTTCGGGTGCCTGCCGTCCAACCGCTCACTTCGCATCCGCAGCCGCCACAATCTTCGTGGGCGTCAGAACTTCCTTGCCGTGTTTCTCTTTCACGGTCCCGGTTACAGTCGCCTTTTCTCCGTCGGTCGTGCAAATGTTGGAGTGAAAATCCTTGCTCACCTGATTTTGAGTGAGGAAGTAGTCGATGTTTGTGCCGTTGCTTTCCACCTCAAGGACATTTTGGCAGGCCTTGGTAACGTGCAGCTTGCATTTGCCGCAGACCATTGTGCCGCTCAGCGTTACTTCATTTTTGGTATCGTCCGCCAGCGCGGCCAACCCAAGGGTTGCCGCTACAAATCCGACGGCCAATGTGGGGAGTCTTTTCGATATTTTCATAAACAATCCTTTTTACATACCGCACAACGTCAGCATGACGTTGCTTTTGAATGAACCGGACAACCCTATTAACATTACATTTACGAATAAATCCGCAAGTATTTTTTTATTCATTTCCGTCTTCCAGGCGCGAGCCTCTATTTCTCCCATGCGCGTGCGCGCTTCAATGCCTCCGCCCATCGGTTCCGGCGATGCGCCACCTCATCCGCGCTAATGGCCGGTTCGAAGATCCGTTCCGCTTTCCAGGCCGTCTTGAGCGACGCCTGGTGCTTCCAATAACCCACCGCCAATCCGGCAAGGTGCGCCGCCCCGAGCGCGGTCGTCTCGATGACCGCGGGCCGGGCCACCGGCGCCTGTAAGAGGTCAGCTTGAAATTGCATCAACAGATTGTTCGCGCACGCCCCGCCATCGACTCGCAGCTGTTTCGGTTGGATTCCCGAATCCTCGCGCATCGCGTCCAGCACGTCGGCCACCTGAAAGGCGATCCCCTCCAAAGCCGCGCGGGCAATGTTCCCCGCCGTGGTGCCGCGCGTCAGGCCGGCAATGGAACCGCGCGCATATTGGTCCCAATGCGGCGCGCCCAGCCCTGCGAACGCGGGAACAAAATAGACTCCGCCGCAATCCGGTACGCTCGCCGCCAGCGCCTCAATTTCGCCCGAAGATTTGATTATTCCCAGCCCGTCGCGCAGCCATTGCACCACCGCGCCGCCAACAAAGACACTGCCTTCCAGGGCGTATTCGGTTCGGCCATCTGCGTTCGCCGCCACAGTCGTAATCAGCCGGTTCCGCGATGCCACGGGCTCGCTCCCCAAATTCATCAGCATAAAGCAGCCAGTGCCGTAAGTATTCTTGGCTTGCCCGCGGTCAAAACAATTCTGGCCAAACAACGCTGCCTGTTGATCGCCGGCTACGCCTGCAATCCTGATCGGCGCTCCGAAAATGTCCCCGCTGCTTTCGCCGAAAATTCCGCTCGACGGACGCACCTCTGGCAACATTTCCCTGGGTATATCCAAAAGGCGAAGCAATTCATCATCCCAATCGCCGGTGCGAATGTTGAAAAGCATCGTGCGCGAGGCGTTTGTTACGTCCGTCGCGTGCAGCGTGCCGCCCGTAAGTTTCCAGAGCAGCCACGAATCCACCGTGCCAAAGGCCAGTTCGCCACGACTCGCGCGTTCACGTGTGCCCGGCACCTGATCGAGAATCCAGCGCAATTTGCTGCCACTGAAATAAGCGTCAATCACCAACCCCGTTTTTTCTCCTATCAATTGGCCCTTTCCAGCCCGGCTTAGTTCATCGCAGAAGCCGGCCGTCCGGCGGTCCTGCCAGACGATCGCGTTGTACACAGGGTTGCCATTGCGGCGGTCCCAGACAATCGCCGTTTCGCGCTGGTTCGTGATCCCGATGGCAGCGATCTCCGCCGCAGTTACCCGCGCCTCGGCCAGCGCCTTGCGCGCTACTTCCAACTGGCTTTGCCAAATCTGTTCCGGGTCATGCTCGACCCATCCGGCTTTTGGAAAGATCTGTTGGAACTCCTTCTGCGCCACACCCCGGATTTTCCCGCCTTGATCAAACAGAATCGCCCGGGAACTCGTCGTCCCCTGGTCTAGTGCCAAAATGAGAGACATAAGTTAAGGGTTAAAGAGTTGAAGCGCTGAATCAACATTTTTTGGAGAGTCCCGGTCTCCAACGTCGAACAGCAGACCTGTCGGCCACCCCTTCGATGTTGGGCGTTCGATGTTCAGTGTTCGATGTTTTTGGAGCTTCATGGATACCTGCCTTGTGACCAGCCCTTGTGACCAGCTTGACCGGCGCGTCCCTTGGCCTTACCCTGAATCAATGTCAAAGGCGAACAAAAAGGGCAAAGCCATTATGTTTGGCGTTGGGCTGGATTCCGATGGTCATAAACGGATTACCACCGGCGAAAACTTTGCCCTCGTTGGCGGGACAGCGGAAACTCACGACGTGATGACTGAGAAAGTCATCAAGATCAACGAGAAAATCAAATCACGCGGCAAGCAACTGGAAACCATCACCGGCAAGGAATTAGACGACATCGCCGAAGAAGTCGGCCTCAAAAAAGTCCCGTCCCGAAAGTCAAAACAACCTAATTCGCTGGAGTGATTTCGGCGCTTGCTGATTCGCCCCTGGGCAGGGTAGGGCGGAAGTGCCCTTCCGCCAGGGCACCCGTCTCAGACGGGCGCCAGTCAACCAATAAACGCCGCATGAACGGCTTTTACCGCCGTTTCGCCCTTGGCCAGGTCAATCACCACGGAGATTTTTATTTCGCTCGTCGAAATCATATCAATGTTCACACCCGCTTCCGCCAGCGTTTCGAACATTTTGCCGGCCACTCCCGTGTGCGATTTCATTCCCACGCCCACGATCGAAAGCTTCCCAATCTTTTCGGACGTGATCACGTCGCGCAGCCCGACTTTGCTCTTAAGTGACTCGATGACTTTTTGGGCTTTGAGCAGGTCTGCCTTTTCAACCGTGAATGAAATGTCCGTTTGCGGCGCGCCGGAGCCGTGGCTGATGTTTTGAACGATCATGTCGATGTTCACTGCGGCATCGCCCAACGCTTTGAAAATTTTGGCCGCGACGCCGGGTTTGTCCGGCACGCCTACGAGCGTCACTTTTGCCTGGTTCCTGTCGAGCGCCACGCCGCGCACGACGACGCCTTCCATGCTTTTCGTTTCTTCTTTCACAATGGTTCCGGGGTTATCGTTTAGACTGGAACGGACTTCAAATACAACTCCAAATTTTTTCGCAAATTCCACCGATCGTGACTGCATTACCTTCGCGCCCAGGCTGGCAAGCTCGAGCATTTCGTCGTAGGAAATCTCCGAGAGCTTTTGTGCCGTCGGCACAATCCGCGGGTCGGTCGTATAGACGCCGTCCACGTCCGTGTAAATCTGGCAAAGGTCCGCCTTGAGCGCCGCCGCCAGCGCAATCGCTGTCAAATCCGATCCGCCGCGGCCCAGGGTGGTTACCTGGCC
Source organism: Verrucomicrobiia bacterium (assembly GCA_036269115.1). Lineage (GTDB taxonomy): Bacteria > Verrucomicrobiota > Verrucomicrobiia > Limisphaerales > UBA11358 > UBA11358. The sequence goes on from DATAST010000091.1 coordinate 66,462, forward strand.
TTCAGGAGTTTCGCCCTGGAAACCTGCCACAATAACCACGTGGCCCTGGTTCAAAAGCTCGTGAACTTTTTTGGGCGTGATATTGTGGATCTTGGCCTTTGTGTGGACGCCATCTGTCGTAATGCCCGCTTGTGCCCCGGTCATTGACACTGCTGGCACATTCAAGGCGTGTAGCGCAATTGCGGTCAGCGCGATCGTTTGCTGTTCGCCCGTGGCCAACAGTACGTCCATCTCCCGCTCGCTCGGCAGCGGCATGATTTCACGCGCCAGCTTGATCAAATTATCCGTCACTCCACTCATCGCCGACACCACCACCACCGTCTGGTCGCCACGAGAGCGATAATCGGCTATGCGCCGGGCCACATTCTTGATGCGCTCGGGATTCCCGACGGACGTGCCGCCGTATTTTTGGACGATCAGGGCCATGTCACTCCTTCTTCTGAGCCTTCACTTCGATGTAAAGATCCCGCAATTGCCGCGGCGACACCGGCGCCGGTGAATCTGTCATCAAATCCACGCCTTTGGCCGTCTTCGGAAACGCAATCACATCCCGGATGCTTGGCGTGCCGCAAAGAATGGCAATCAGCCGGTCAAAACCCAGCGCAATGCCGCCATGCGGTGGCGCTCCGTAACGGAACGCCTCGAGCATGTAGCCAAACCGCAGTTTTGTCTCGTCCGGTGAAATTTGCAGGACGTCCTCGAAAATCGTCTTCTGAACGTCCGGCTGATGAATACGAATGGACCCGCCGCCAAGCTCCACGCCGTTTACTACGATGTCATAGTGCTGGCCGCGAACGCGTTTGGGTTCGGTCTTCAAAAACGGGATGTCTTCCGCCACCGCCGCGGTAAATGGATGATGGCTCGAATACCAGCGATTCTGCTCCTTATCGAAGCTCAACAACGGAAAATCCACGACCCACAGAAAATCAAAGCGATGGGGGTCAATTACCAGTTTACCCTGTTCGCGCAAAACGTCCGCGCAGTAGAGCCGGATTTTTCCAAGTATCTCGCAGGCATTCAGCCATTGGTCCGCCGCGAACAAAATTAAATCGCCTTCCTCAATCTTTAATTTCGATATCAGCGCCGCTTTCTCCGCCTCGCTGAAAAACTTCACGATCGGCGATTTCCATTCACCGTTCTCCACCTTGATATAGGCGAGGCCCTTTGCGCCGAAGCTCTTCGCGTATTCGGTCATCGTCTCGATCTGTCCTTGCGTCGCGCCGGCCAGACCCTTTGCGTTGAGCGCCTTGACCACGCCGCCATTGGCAATGGCGCCGGCAAACACCTTGAAAGCGCTGCTGCGAAATTCCTCGGTAAAATCCCCCAGTTCCATTCCAAAGCGTGTGTCAGGCTTATCAATGCCGAAGCGATTCAAAGCTTCTTCAAATCGCAGCCGCTTGAACGGTGTCGGAATCTCCACGCCCAGCGCCGCTTTCCAAATCCGTTTAAGCAGCCCTTCGATTAGAGCATAAATGTCCTCGCGCTCGATGAACGACATTTCGATGTCCACCTGAGTGAATTCGAGCTGCCGGTCCGCCCGCTGGTCCTCGTCCCGAAAACAGCGCGCAATTTGAAAATATCGCTCGATTCCGCCCACCATCAGGATTTGCTTAAACTGCTGCGGAGATTGCGGCAGCGCGTAGAACGTCGCCGGTTCGCGGCGATTCGGCACCAGGAACTCCCGGGCGCCTTCCGGCGTGGACTTAAACAAAATCGGCGTCTCGACTTCCAGAAAGCCTTGTTCATCCATGAACTGCCGCAAAGTAATGGCCACCTTGCTGCGCAGCCTCAAATTGCGAGCCATCTCAGGCCGGCGCAAATCCAGGTAACGATATTTCAGCCGCAACTCTTCATTCACCTTGTTTGACACTTCCGGATCATCCACCGGAAACGGCAGCACATCCGCCATATTCAGGACTTCCAACGTCAGCGCCATGACTTCGACTTCACCGGTGGGAATCTTTGAATTGTTCGTTCCAGCGGGACGCTGGCGAACTTTGCCCGAAATGCTCACCACGCATTCGCTGCGCAATTTTTCCGCGCGGGCGAATAGTTCCGCCGGCAAATCCGAAGGATCAAAAACCGTTTGGGTGCGGCCTTCACGGTCGCGAATATCGATAAAAATCAGGCCCCCAAGGTCGCGCCGGGAATGGACCCAGCCCGAGAGGGTCACCGACTGCCCGATGTGCGATGGGCGCAGTTCATTGCAATGATGCGTGCGTTTCATTTAGTTCTCTGCCGCTATGAAGCGAACGCACAGACTGCCTGAAAATTGAACGAATTTCAATCCATTTCGATGAGTCACGCAGCAGCTGCCCCTCCTGTGCCGCAGAACGAAGGCGAGCGAAGGGATTCTGACTTTTTACGATTCGGCCCTGGTGTTAAGCCCGCCTCGTCGCTCTCCGTCTTTTAAATCGTAAATCGCAAATCGCAAATCCCCCAGGCTCATTTCGCCCGTTTTCGATCGTTCAAGAGCTTAGTCGTGTCTGCATGGGCCAGCACCACGTCCGGGTCGCGCTGCAACGCTTCGAAATAATGACGCCCAAAACCTTGGCCCTCCTCCGAGGCCACAATCAGACGCCTGGCTTGTTGAATCAGCGCCAGCGCGCCTGAATCCGTCGCCGGCTTTTTGGAGTCCTGTGCCTCATCCATGGCAACAATCAATTGAGAAAGCGGTTGCAACCATCCGAACCAGGGGTCGTCGATGAGAAGTTGGAGAAACCGGTTCGGAGATTGAATAGGACCGACGACTTTTTCATAAGTCACGCGCTCCGACTCGACCAGTACCTTGTGCAGGCGCAACAGCGCGTCACGCACTTCCTGCAATCGTTGGCCAGTGGCTTTCGTCACCCGGAAGCAGAATCGCCCTTTCTCCCCTCAGAGTCAACGGACAAACTATTCCCCGAAGGCCGTTTCGCGAATCGAAACTCCTGAACCGCTGAAATGCTTCGGCGTATCAAACCATCTGACGGCAATTCCCCCTCTCCTTGCGGGAGAGGGCAGGGGTGAGGGAGAGTCTTCCGTACGCAGATGATTGTTCCCTGATCATGGGGCTTTCAGAATCGAAAACCGCTTCAACGTTCTTGCCGCGGCGTAGCTCAGCGAAGACGGGTCAACATTTCAACAGTTCAACATCCCAACCTTTTTCACTCGCATTTCCTGCTCAACGGAGTTAATTTATACTAATGAGGGATTTACAGCCGCCAGAAGTCATTTTCACGCATGAAAGCGATTTGGACGGATTGCTTTCGGGCGTCCTCCTCAAGCGACTTGCAAAGAAACTGTTCAATACCGAAGTCCGCATCGAAGCCTTCCATTACAATTACTGGAAACAGCGCGACTTGCGGGAACGCGCCGCCTGGGTCGCCGATTTTACCTTCGAAACGCGCATGGACAAACCCGAATGGCTTGTCGTGGACCATCATGTCACCGACGCCTCGCCCAAATACACTCGTTTCATCCACGATCTGAACAAATCCGCGGCCACCCTCTGCTACGAGTTATGCAAGGAAAGCGGCATCCAATCGCCGGCGCTCGATCGCCTCGTCCATTTGAATAACGTCGCAGACCTGTTCCTTGTGGATGACCCGGACTTTGTCCTAGCCACCGATTACGCCAGCCTCGTCAAATCCTATCAATTTTGGAACCTGCATACCCTCATCGGTGGCGACATCGAAAAACTGGTCGACCATCCGCTGCTCGAAGTTATGGCGGTGAGGAGGCGCGTGGAAAATCCGCTCGGCTTCGAATGGAGCAAATCGAACGTTAGCGAAATTTCTTCCACTGTCGGCTTCGTCGACACCGTCATTGGCAACAACAACTTGGTTGTGCATCAACTCCTGGAACAGCACGCCACGAAGTATCCCGTCCTGGTGACGCTCTTTCGCCGCGGCAGCCTCGTATTTGCCAGTTTTCGGAGTCACAACGGCGAAGCGCTCAAAGTCGCCGAAAAATTCCAGGGCGGCGGCCATGCCAACGCCGCGGGCGCGCTTCTGCCCAAATCCATTCGTACCGTCCCTGACGGAGTCGACTACCTGCGCCAGATCCTGAACGTGAAAAACCACGTCCGCCATTCCCCGCTCAATAGCCTCGAAAACCTTTTCGCCGCCGTAGAGGCAAAGAAAACCTAGTTTATTGGGCATTGGATGTTGGATCTTCCGTGGTGCTTGGAGATTGGAGATTTTCCGCTCCATCCGTCCTATGCGTCTCATATGTCCCGCCTCAGGACTGTGGACTGTGGACTGCGGACGGTTTATTCTTCTTCCGTGGACATCGCAGGCACGGAAAAAAATTCCCTCACGCCATCACAACAGGAAGCCGTAGCAGCGCGCGGCAATGTTTTGGTCATGGCGGGTGCGGGCACGGGTAAGACGCACACGCTCGTGGAACGCTGTCTTGATCTGATCTGCAACGACCGCGTTTCGCTCGACGAAATGCTGATCGTTACTTTCACCGAAGCCGCGGCTGCGGAAGTGCGCGAGCGTCTCCGCGAGGGATTGGGAAAAGCGGCGGCTAAAGCGCCTTCCGATATGCATCTGCCGGAGCAGTTGGCGCTGTTCGACGCCGCGCACATCGGCACCCTGCATAGTTTTTGTTTCAAACTTGTGCGCGAACATTTTCATGCGCTGGGTTTGGACCCTCAACTCGCCGTGCTCGACGAAGCCCAGTCCCGCCTGCTCGCAGATGAAATCCTCGAGGAACAATTCCAATCGCACTATGAATATGTACCGCAGGTTTCCAAACCTGCTGTATCGCCGATTTCCAAATCGGCAAGTCGTCCGAATGCTGATTCAGCCGGGAGTAATCAGTTTGACGTGCCATCGCCCGAGGGTTTCGCGGATAATTTCCAGGAATTGATAACTGTCTATGGCAACGGCCGTGACGATACAATTCGCGCGCTCGTGCTGCGGTTGCACCATTACGTCCAAACACGGGCGGATGCCGAAAGCTGGCTGCAACGGCAAATTGAAGGTTTTTCCTCTGCTGAACCGGCCCAATGGCGGGTATGGTATTTACAGGCAGTTCAGCAATGGCGGGACGAGTGGCTGGCAATTCTTAAAGATCTTCGTGCCGAAAATATTAAAGCCGCAGAATGCCTGGAGTTCTTGGAGCAGATCGAAACGGTGAATCCGGGAGGCGGCGCCCTGTCCACCGTAGCCTTGGCGAAGGTGGATGCCCGCGTAGAGGGGGCGGAAGCTTTCAAGCCCATGACTCGTATGTTTGGCCCGTTATTTAGAAAAATCGCGGCAGCGGACCGAACGGAGAGTTATCCATACCGAAAGAAAACGATTTTGCGCAAGCCGTTGGAACGATTTTTTGATGATGCTGAGTTTTTGGGGTCGCTGGTTCCGGATGTGCCGCCTCGGCCGGCCGCGAACACCGAAGATTCGCAGGTCGAGGATGAGGCGGAGAAACCGGAGACACCCGTCAAAACCGCTTCCATTCCGCAAAACACGACGAATGCCAAACCGGCTCTTGCTACCCCGCCGGTCCGCCTTCGCAAATCTGCTGCGGCCCGGAAAGCCGAAGCCGAGCTGGAATTTCAGTTGGATTTTTTTGTTCGGCCGGAAGTTGGCAAGCAGGCGCCGGGACCGGGCGATCAAGGCACCCCTTCAGAGACGCGAGCGGACCCACAAATCCAGGAACCCGCCCTCCGTAGCCCAGGCGAAGGAGCGTCCAGGAACCGGCCCCCCGGCGCCTTGGCGAAGGAGGGCCTGCCCGCCGTAGCCTTGGCGAAGGAGGGTCCATTAATCCAAAATCCCACCGGCCCGCAACTAATCAAAGATGATTCTCCCGATCCTTTGCGCGAGGATTGGGAGTGGAGCAGGGGACACATGAAGACTCTGCTGCTGCTGGCAAAGGAATTTTCCGAAAAATTCGCCGCTCGCAAACGCGCCGACGGCGTCGTGGATTTCCACGACCTGGAGCAATTTTCGATTCAATTACTGGCAGGTACATCGCATGTGACAGATGCTGTTACCCCCACCGCTGCCGAATGGCGGCAAAAACTCCGCTTCACCTTCGTTGACGAATACCAGGACATCAATGCCGCGCAGGACAAAATTATTTCCGCCCTGGGCGCCGACAACCGGTTTCTGGTCGGCGACGTCAAGCAAAGCATCTACCGTTTTCGCCTGGCTGACCCCGCCATTTTCCGGAATTACGCGAAGAGCCCCGGCGATTGGAATGCCCGGGTCCTTTCCCTCACGGAAAATTTCCGCAGCCGCGAAGGATTGCTGGATTTTGTGAACTCGATCTTCGAGCCCCTCATGACCGAAGACATGGGCGGCGTGCCATATGACGAGTTGGCGAAATTGAAATTTGGGGCGCCGGCCACTCGGGCCGCTTTGGCAGTCAGTCAAAATTCGGGGCTCCGGGTTGAGATGTTATTGCGCGAAAAGAAACGCAGTGAAAATGCCGACGCGGCGGTCGGCGACGACCCGCTTGCGGATTTGCAGGAATCTGAACTGGAAGCCCTGGCGCTGGCGGCCCGTCTGCGCGAGTTAAAGGAGTCAGGCGAGACGGTTTGGGACAACGGCACGATGCGCCCGGCCAAATGGAGCGACTTCGCCGTGCTGTTGCGGTCGCCGGGCAGCAAGGCGGAAGTCTATGCGAAACAATTCGATCGCGCCGGCGTGCCGTTGTTGGTTGAACGCGGCGGATTTTATGACAGCAGCGAAATTTCGGATTTATTAAGCGTGCTGCAACTCGCCGATAATCCATTGCAGGACGTGCCGTGCATCGCTGTTTTGCGCTCGCCGCTCGTTGGCTGTTCGCTGGACGAACTTGCGGAAATTCGCCTGGCTGCGTCCGGCCATTTTTGGCTCGCCCTGAATCGCGCTGCCACTCCCGGCTCAGGCGTCACAGATGATACGCGGCTAAAGATCGAAAAATTTCTGCGGCGATTTTCAGGATGGCGAAAGCTCGCCCGGCAGACCTCGCTCTCCGAATGCCTCGACGCCATCCTGACCGACACGCATTACGACGACTGGCTGCAGTCGCGTCCGCGTGGCGCGCATCGGTACGCAAACGTCCAGCGTTTTTTGCGCCTGGCCGAACAGTTCGACGACTTTCAACGCCAGGGACTTTTCCGGTTTTTAAAATTTGTCGAAGCCCAGCGCAAGATTGAGGCCGAGCCGGACGTGGCGCCTCTGGCGGAAGAAGACGTCGTGCGGCTGATGAGCATTCACCAGAGCAAAGGTCTGGAATTTCCCGTGGTGGCCTTGCCGGATCTCGGCAAAACCTTCAATGAACAGGACTTGCGCGGCGATATTATTTTAGACGAACAATTCGGCTTGTGTCCGAAGGTGAAACCGCCATCCAGCGGCGGTCGTTATCCAAGCCTGGCGTACTGGCTGGCCCGGAAAAATCAGCGGCGCGAATTGCGCGGCGAGGAATTGCGACTGCTTTACGTCGCTCTCACGCGCGCGCGGGACAAGCTCATCTTGAGCGGCGGCGTTTCGATAAAAAAATGGGATGCCTGGTTTGCGGACGGCGCCGCGCCTGGCCCGCGCGAAATTCTGTCCGCCAATAGTTGCATGGATTGGTTTGGCATGTGGTTTGCAATCCAGGGTCTAAATGTCACGCTTGAAGCCGGGGCGCATGGCGAATCGCCTCTTCTGCGCTGGCGCGTAGTGGACGATCGGTTGGCAAGTCCAGGCGTCGCCGTTACAAGCCACCGGACGATAATTCCCCCTCTCCCTCAGGGAGAGGGCAGGGGTGAGGGTGGGTCGGACCCAAGACTGACACGCTTATCCTCGACCGAGCTGTCCAAAAAACTAAACTGGAAATATCCATTCGAGGCGGCGACTCGGAGCAAAGCCAAAAAATCGGTGACAGCGTTACGCCGTGAAATGGCGGATGATGAGGCCGAACAACCGTATCGCCAGCCCATTCGGCGCGCGCCCGCGGTCAGGATCTCGAGCCGGCAGCGGACGACGTCGCGTCTAAATGCCGCCGATACCGGTTTGGCGCACCATAAATTCCTTCAACACTTCGCATTTGAAACCACGATCGACTTAAAATCATTTGCAGCGGAAGCGAACCGGCTGGAAGAGGCAAATTATCTTTCCACGGATGAAGTAAAGGCGCTGGATCTGGAAGCGCTCGCTGATTTTTGGAATTCGGAGATGGGAAAGCGGGTCCGGTCCAATGCGGCGCACGTGCACCGCGAGCTTGCGTTCACGGCCGGTTTCGCGCCCGGGGAATTGGATAAAATTTTTGGGAAAGAGCCGGGCACGGACTTGAACGGCGAAATGATTGTGGTCCAGGGCATCGCCGATTTGGCGGTGCTGCTCGATAAAGAAATCTGGTTGGTGGATTTCAAAACCGATGAGGTGACGCTGAAGGATATGGCGGAAAAAGTCGCTCTCTATTCACCGCAGTTGAAGCTCTACGCGCGCGCCCTCGAGAAGATTTATTCCCGTCCAGTCACCGATTGCCGCCTGCATTTCCTGGCCGTGAGAAAAACCGTCGCAATCTGACAAAGCCGTACCGCAGACTTCCAAGTCTGCTGTATCGCAGGTTTCCAAACCTGCAAGGCGTGCGCGGTGGTGATCCGTCCGATTTGGATGTCAGCGATGCAAAAGTCTTCCACCATCTCCCGCTTCAACGCTTCAACCCGGATTTGCGTTAGACATTGTCGTTTCGAACCATTGGACGACAATTCCATCTACTGAGTGGCTGGTTGAAGACCTCTTTTCAGCCGAGGTATGAGGCTCTAACTGAAAGCCCTGATAAGGGCGCAATATAACAGCCCGGGGCAGAGCGCGAGTCGGCGAGTGCGCCGCCCCGGGTAAAACGCCCCAAATATAAGCCGCTGACTGCGGAGCCGCGCGATAGCGCGAGTTTGATCTGCGGCCTTTTCCCTGCTCTCTCCGTCAAACGCCGGGCGAGCGCCAGAACCGTTTTGTGCAACTCTAATGCAACGCAATTGGAATTCACGTCCCAAAGCGGCTTTGGCTGTGACACTTGCCTTGAAGCGAACCACCCCAACGCAAAATCCGGGTTTCAACGTTTTAGCGTACTTCAATCCGCCTCAAGCGCCAGCGTATCCTGGCTCGGTGCTGCACCGTTGGATGCATTCGAAATTTCCGGGCTCTCTGCCGGTGTTTCCGGTGATGATTCGGTTTCGGGTGCGGCAGGAGCGGGAGTCTCTTCGCGGACGTGGACCAGGGCTGGTCGCAGCATTTTTCCCTGAAACGTATAGCCCAGTGCCAAAGTCTCCGAAATGACCGCACCCTCGGCGGGTTGTTTCGTATCCACTGGTTTATGCCGAGCGGCGTCAAACGGTTCATTGGGTTGCGCTACATAACCATTGAGGCCCAAACGGCGTACGGCGCCCTGGCAGGCATTTTGAAATTGTGAAATCTGCTCGGCCACTTTTGGCTGGTCGGACCGAACAGCGGCCACGTGCATGGCGAAAGTATGATCCAGGATGCGTACCAGCACTTGCAGCCATTCGGATTCACCGCGACGAAGTTTTTCCACTTCCAGCCGCATGGCCGCCTTTTCGCTGTCGTTCATCTTCTTCATGAACTCCGAAAACTCGCGAACTTCCGCGCCCATTTTGTCGGCGATTTGACGCGCAGACGTCGCGGTCTTTTCCGCGTTTTCTCCGACAAACTCCTGCACCGCCGCCCACCGCCCGGTGGCCGCGGAAATTTGGGCGCAAAATTGATCCAGGTTTTGGATTTTTTCGGCCACGGCTCCCAGGGCATTGATCTCGATGACTTTGCCCATCGCCCGGTAATCCAGGATGAATGGAATAATCCCTATGCCCGCGCCCAGTGCAACGCAGACCACAAACACTTCCCAATGCCGGATAGCATGCGGGGCCTGGACGGCAAAAATATAGCCACCTACGACCAGCAACAGTTGAGCTGTTATAAACGGCCACTTCGGCACTTCCCATTTTAGAGCATCGTTCATGTTGAACAGTTTCAGCTAAAGTTACAGCAAGTGCAACGCCAACTTTCCGAATGTCGGGTGTCCGATTTTTGGGCAATGAGGGGAGTCCGGATATTGTTCGCCCTAACGAACTTGCGCATTGAACCCTTGAACCACCCTCGTCTTTAACCGCATCAAATAATCGGACGATTATTCTCCCTCTCCTTGCGGGAGAGGGCAGGGGTGAGGGAGAGCCTCCCGGATGATAACTTCTGCCGATTCATAGAAACCCATTTTCACCCGCCCTTGCGAACGTTTTTGATTTCTAATTTTTTATTTTTCTCCTTTAATTCTTGTTCGATGAAACCTCGTGTTCGTTTTGCTCCGTCGCCGACAGGATTTTTGCATATCGGCGGCGCCCGCACCGCATTGTTCAACTGGCTCTACGCCCGGCATACCGGTGGCACATTTATTTTGCGTATCGAAGATACCGATGCCGCCCGCAATTCGCAGGAAGCGGTGGCCGTCATTCTCGACGGCCTTCGCTGGCTTGGGCTCGATTGGGATGAGGGCCCGATCGCCGCGGACGTGACGGGTCCTGGCAAAGGCGATTGCGGACCGTATTTTCAATCGCAACGCAAGGAGAACTATCAGCGGCGGGTCGAGGCGCTGTTGTCCAGGGGACTGGCCTACGAGCACGAGGGAGCGGTGAAATTCAAGATGCAGCGCGAACCCGTGGTCATCAACGACGTCGTCGTGGGTGACGTCGTTCGCAAGTTGACTGATCGCGAGGAAGTAGACCCGGATTTTGTCATTATGCGTTCGGACGGCCAGCCCGTGTTTCACCTGGTGAACGTGGTCGACGACATTGAAATGAACATCACCCACGTCATTCGCGGCGAAGACCATTTGAGCAACACCGCCAAACATATCGCGTTATTCCGGGCCTTTGGTGTCCCGGCGCCGCTCTATGCTCATATCCCGCTGATTCTCAATGCGGACGGCTCCAAGATGAGCAAACGCGACAAAGGCGCGTCGCTGGCCGGTTATTTGGATGAAGGATTTTTGCCCGAAGCCGTCGTGAACTATCTCTGCCTGCTCGGATGGTCCCCCAAGGACAATCGTGAAAAACTTTCCCTGGCCGACACGATCGAGCGGTTCGACCTGCCGCAAATCCTCCGCCACAATGCGCGGTTCGATTATGAAAAGCTGCTCTGGTTGCAAGGCGAATACGCGCGCGAACTGCCCGATGATCGCCTTTACGAAATGGCCGTTCACGCGTTCAGCAAAGCCGGCGTCGATACGAACCAATTTCCGTTGCCTTACGTGAAGGCCGCTGTGGATACGTGCAAAGGAAAGTTCAAAACGTTCAAGGAATTGCCTGCTTACGCCGGGTTTTATTTTCGAGACGAGTTTGATTACAACGCGGACGGCGTAAAAAAAGATTTTGTTCCGGAAAACAAACCGCGCCTGCAGAAACTCCGGGACGCTTTCGCCAAAGTCGAGCCATTCGCCGCCGCGAACCTGGAAACGACGCTGAAAGCCATCGCCACCGAACTCGGCGTTAAAGCCGGCGTCCTGGTCCATCCCTGCCGTTTGGCAGTCACCGGCAACACCGCCGGCCCAAGCTTGTATCATTTGCTGGAAGTCATGGGCCCCAAAAAATCCCTGGCGCGAATCGACAAAGCCCTTGCCCGGATAACCGGATAATTGACATTGGGCGCCTGACCGCCGCCTCCGCTTCAACGCTTCAACGCTTCAACGTCTGAAGACACCAACGGCATAAACTGCCGTGATTCCGGGTCATAGGCGAATAACTCTGCGCTGGCGATTTTAAAAAACCAGCCGTGAAGACTGAGCGAACCGTCGGCGAGACGTTCCTGCACGCAGGAATAACTGTGCAGGTTGTCGAGGCTGTAGAGCACGTTTTCCTCGGCGGCGGCAGTGCTCTGGGCGTCGCCCTCGTTAAGGTGTTGGTAATCGCGTTTCAGAGTTTCCAATACCGGTGTCGCGAGCTTAAGCCAGTCACGCAAGTGCGGTGTGGAATCCTTCACAACTGTGCGCCCCAGCAAAGCATCAATGGCCCCGCATTGCGAATGGCCGCAAATGACGATGTCGTTCACGCGCAAATTTTCCACGGCAAATTCGATCGCCGCAGCCGTGGAGTTCGTGTCGCCAGTGGCCGAGGCCGGCGGAACGATATTGCCGATGTTCTTTACCACGAACAGGTCGCCTGGCTTGCTTTGGGTAATGAGTTCGGCCAAAACGCGGGAATCTGAACAGGTAATGAAAAGAGTATGCGGATTCTGGCCGTCCTGCGAAAGCCGGCGAAATAGCTTCCGATAGTTGCCAAATTCGTCAGTGCGGAACTTGTGAACTCCTTCAATTAAGCGCTGCATCGGTCAATTAAAAATTAAAAAGGAAAAATTAAAAAGGCAAAAGGAAGGATATCTCTTTGTATAAATTGAGTCGCCCTCTCCAAACAGCGTGATAAATTATTCCCTGCCGATGAATGCTTCGGACCAAGCAATTTCGCTGATGCCTGCCACTAACCGCGCAGGGCCGCGTTCGCCTCTGCCCGAATTGCTCGCGCCCGCCGGCGATTGGGATTGTGCCCGCGCCGCCGTCGAAAATGGCGCCGACGCTATCTACTTCGGCCTCGAAAAATTTAACGCGCGCATGCGGGCGCAGAATTTTACCCGGGACGACTTGCCTAAGCTCGTGGAATTTCTCCATCGGCGCGGCGTCAAAGGCTATGTCACGTTCAACACGCTCGTCTTCGAAAACGAAATGGCCGCGGCTGAAGAATGCCTCCGCGACATTATCACTGCGGGCGTGGACGCGGCGATCGTTCAGGATGTGGGCATCTGCCGGCTCATCCGGTCGGTATCTCCGGATTTTCCGATCCATGTTTCCACGCAAATGACCGTGACCAGCGCGGCAGGCGTCGAGTTCGCGCGAGAATTGGGCTGTCAACTGGTCGTCCTGGCCCGTGAATGCTCGCTGAAGGAAATTGAAAAAATTCGTTCTGTCGCGCCGGTTCCCGCATTGCCGCTTGAAGTCTTTGTCCACGGCGCGCTCTGTGTGGCTTACTCCGGCCAATGCCTTACTAGCGAATCCCTTGGCGGCCGCTCAGCCAATCGCGGGGTTTGCGCGCAAGCCTGCCGGTTGCCGTATGAATTGGTCAGTGATGGCCGGCAAGTCCCGCTCGGCGACCGCAAATACTTGCTCAGCCCCCAGGACCTGGCCGGACTCGAACTGCTTCCCGATTTGATTCGTTCAGGCGTCGCTTCGCTCAAAATCGAAGGCCGCCTCAAATCTCCCGAATACGTCGCCAATATTACCCGAATCTACCGCCAGGCCCTCGATCAATTTTCATCTTCTATTGGGCAAATTGGGCAAAGGGGCTCATCCTCATCGTCCTCCTCCTCCTCATCCTCGAACGGTAGGGCGGACCTCCCGGTCCGCCAGGGCGCATCCCAGGTGGCCCCGGTGCAAACCGGATACGAAATGGAAATGGCCTTCTCACGCGGCCTACACACCGGCTGGTTCCGCGGCATTAACAATCAGGAACTCGTTCATGCGCGATTTGGAAAGAAGCGCGGCGTTTATCTCGGTGAAATTGCCGGTATCGAAGGCCGCCATGTGCGTCTGGCGCTGCAAGGCCCGCTCAAGGCCGGCGACGGTGTGGTTTTTGACGCCGGTCATCCGGAAGACGCCGAAGAAGGCGGCCGCGTATATACCGTCGAGCAACGCGGGCCGGATACATTGCTCAGCTTTGGCCCGGGCATTAATTTCGCGCGGGTTCATCGCGGCGACAAACTTTGGAAAACCAGCGACCCGGAACTCGATCGCCGCCTGCGCCAGACTTTTGATGGCGACAGCCCAAAATTTCAGCGTCCGATTTCACTGGAAGTGAGCGGCGCCGCCGGCGAACCGCTCAATATCATCGCTCGCGATGACGAAGGCCACGAGGTCCGGGTTCAGTCAAATATGGCTTTGGACCGAGCCGACAAACAGCCGCTCACACCCGAACGACTGCGCACCCAACTCGGCCGCCTGGGCGGAACACCATTTAAATTGGGACAATTAAAATGTAACATTGACGGCAACGTCATGCTCCCCGTGAGCGAATTGAATCGCCTCCGCCGCGCGATCGTCGATGAACTACTGGCCCTCCGGTCTCACCCAGAGCGCTGGAAAATCAATCCACCAAAGCCGGCAGAAGAGGTTCAAGCTGAGATTTCCCCAAAGGCCGGTTCGCGCATTGAACCCCTGAAGCGCTGCGATGCTCCGGCGTATCAAACCATCAGACGACCATTCTCCCTCTCCCAGCGGGAGAGGGCAGGGGTGAGGGAGGGTCTTCCGGACGAAGATATTCGCCCTCCGCTTCATCGTGAGGTGACGGCTGGGGAAGGAGAAGACTCATTAACCACAAATCCACACATCCAACAATCCACTAATCCAACCCTGATCGCCCTGGTCCGCTCAATGCCTCAACTCGAAGCAGCAATGGAAAGTGACATCCAAACCATTTATTGCGAATTCGAAGACCCCAAAAAATATCGCGACGCCACCCGCCTATTTCGCTCTCGCCGGCCATCCTCGATTATCAATTCTCAATCTTCGACGCCAGAAATCTTTGTCGCCCCGCCCCGCATCTTCAAAATGGGCGAAGAATGGATTCTCAAACAGGTCCGTTCCAGCGAAGCCGATGGCTATTTAATCCGCAATTACGATCACTTGCAGTACTTCGGCTCCGACCGTTGTATTGGCGACTATTCACTGAACATCGCCAACGCACTTTCGGCTGATTATTTCAAAAACAAGTTCCGGCTCGAACGCATTACCGCTTCTTACGACCTGAATTTTGAGCAACTCGAAGCGCTGCTGCGCGGCGCGCCGCCGGAGTGGTTTGAAATTACGATTCATCAGCACATTCCCATGTTTCATATGGAGCATTGCGTCTTTTGCGCTTTTTTATCGTCCGGCACCGATTACACCAACTGCGGTCGTCCCTGTGACAAGCACGACGTCCAACTCCGCGACCGCGTCGGCGCGCTGCATCCCCTCAAAGCCGATGCCGGCTGCCGCAACACCGTGTTCAATGCCCTGGCCCAAACCGGCGCGGATTATGTTCCTAAAATGCTTGCCCTCGGCGCGCGCCATTTCCGTTTGGAATTCCTGAACGAAACCCCCGGGCAACTGACGCGAACGGTTTCCCGATACCGCCAATTACTCCGCGGCGAAATCACCGGCCCCGAGCTTTGGAGGGAGCTGAAGCTGTTAAATCAGCTAGGCGTCACCCGCGGAGCGATGCGCTAACCGGGCGTAAGGGCTCATTCTCATCCTCGAAGCAGGGTGGGCTGTTTGTTCGGTGTCCACCCTTCAGGGTGTCTGTGCCCGGTTTTCGCTGTGTCGAGCCTTGGCAAATGGCGCTGCCACCTGTTATTAATTTCCACCACTATGAATAAGCGTGCGCTCATCAAAAAAATCGTCGCCCAATTGGCGAACGAATTGGAGGTCTATTTCCGGGCGGCTGCGGCCTCGCGCACAGAAGCTACTCACGAACAAAGCAAGGCTGAGAACAAGTACGATACTCGCGGTCTCGAAGCCTCTTATCTGGCCCGTGGACAATCTCGTCAGGCCGCGGAAATTCAGGGTGCCATCGCCGCGTTTGAAGACCTGGCTCCACGCCGTTTCGGCGATGCCGAACCGGTTGATGTGGGGGCATTTGTGGAGTTGGAAACCAATGGCGAGAAAGCCGCCTATTTCATCGGCCCGCGGGCGGGAGGTACGGAAGTGGTCCATGACCGGCAGAGCGTGTTGGTGATTACCCCGGAATCGCCATTGGGAAAACAGCTCATCGGGCGAAAGCAGGGGGACGTCCTGAAACTAATCCTGGCCAACGCGCAAAATCAATGCCGGTTGAACCTTGTGGCTTGAGGTACGGGCATATGGGAATCATTCTCATCCTCATCCTCAACCCGTCCGTCCTCATCGCATTATTTTGCGCCAAGCCACTTCAGTGCGCGGCGGCCCAAAGATTTTCGTCCTAACAAGGCAGCCCCGGTCGCCAGCGTGGCTGCGCCGCCCAAAGCGGTCACGCCCCACGCCATCGGATGCTCTTTCATATGCCGCACCGCCCGCTTTCTCAAGTCCCGTGGACTCAACTTGGATGCCAATTCCTCGGCGGTTCCGATGACAGATTTATGGAGCTCCGCCGCCGAGCGCGGGTCTTCAGTTCGCGACGGCTTCGTCTTCGGCGTTTCAAAGCCTCTGCCATCCGCGCCGCTGCCAATTTGCCTGAACGTATCAATCGTCTTTTCCGGCATGGGCGGAGTTGCCGAAATGACTTTGATGCCATGAAGCACCATGAACGCTCCGATCGCGCCGGCCAACAAACCGACAATAGCCAACCCGATGAACACCGCCAGCACAGGATCCAGGCCGAGCCTTTCAAAGCCGAACCCAATAATCAATCCGATGCCCGCCAGGAACACGATTAGGCCCGCATATGCGATAAATCCTCCGACGGCAAGCTTCACACCGTTCCGGACATAAGTAGACGCTTTTTCCGACATTTCTTTTTTCACGAGTTCAATCTCCTCGCGAATGAACGTCGTGAGGTTGTCCTTGATATCGGCGACCAAATCGTGGATGGAATCCGAAATGAAGTTTCGCATATTATAATCTCCCTTTATATTGCACTTGCTCCCCACTCAACCTGTGCCACAAGGAATCGCGGAGTCAAGTGGGCCGTTCGGTGTCCACCCTTTAGGGTGTCAGTGTGCGCCGTGCCCTCTATAGACACGTATGTGCTGCACTGTGCCAGGGACCCTCTAACGGAGGCAAAAGTATGGTGGGCCACGACGTGCCCGTCGTGACAGCACACGCCCCCGGCGCGTGCGAGTTCCTTGGCAGGTCTGACAGTCTCACGCTCTCAGCTCCGTCCCCTCCGTCCCATTTGTCCCATGTCCATAATGTCCATAATGTCCACCCTCCCGAAAAAAAATCAGAGGGTTGGACCGTATTTGTCCAACCCTCTCCCTCAAAATGGCCGCGTTACTAACAATAAACAAAACCGGTAAGGCGGCGCTCCAGCGCCGCACTGACTAATAAAATAAAGAAAATCATATGAACACAACCCAGGCAAAAGCAGCCATCGAAAGCATCCTAAACGGCGAAGCCCAGCGAAAAGCCGATGCAGACCAAACAGCCGAATGGCGGGATCACCTCGAAAAAGCAATCAAATCCCCATCCGGACTCGCCGGCGTAACCGTGCCTCCACGCGAAGCCATCGTCGGCAATTGGTTCCGGCAGGGTGATCTCGGCTTCATCTGCGGCGAACGCGGCTCAGGCAAAACCTGGCTCGGCCTCTTCCTCGCCCGCAAATGCGCCGAAGGCGCAGGCCTCGGCGGACTCGCCGAGTGGAACATCCACGCCCCGCGCCGCGTCCTTTACGTGGACGGCGAAATGCCCATCGACGGCATCCGCGAGCGCGACACCGCTTTATCGACAGGCACGGCCCCCGGCATGTTCTACCTGCAACACGAAGCCTTGTTCCATCTCACCGGCAAAGCCTTGAACCTCACTGACCCAATCGCGCAGACCGCAGTTTTAGAAAAATGCAAACGCGACAAAATCGATATCGTCTTTCTCGACAACCAATCCTGCCTGTTCGTCGGCATGCGTGAAAATGATGCCGACGCGTGGGACCTTGTGTTGCCCTGGCTGCTGGAAATGCGACGCAATCGGATCGCCGTCGTCTTCATCGTTCACGCCGGCCGCAATGGCGCGATGCGCGGCTCATCGCGCCGCGAAGACTCAGCGTTCTGGATCATGAGCCTTGCCGAACCCAGGGACCCCGTCGAAAACCAGCACGGCGCAAAATTCGTCACGCGTTTTATTAAAAACCGCAACGCCACCGAAGCCGAAACCCCTGCGCTCGAATGGACGTTCTTCAAACCACCCGGCGACCCCAAAGCGCACGTCTCCTGGAAAAAATTGTCCGCCGGCCAACTATTCCGCGACTGCATCGAGAAAGGCCTTGGCAGAGCCACTGACATCGCCCAGGAAATGGGCATTACCCCCGGCCGCGTCTCCCAACTAGCCGGCAAAGCCATCAAAGAAGGCTGGCTAAAAAAGAGTGGCCGAACCTACTCCATAAAACCGCCGGCCCACTGGACCAAACCTCCAAGCGAACCAGAACTAACTAAAACTGAATGACGCGGGGAAGAGGCTGTTCCCATCGTCAAATTAGACTGCTGTCCACGGGGCCGGGAAGCCGTTTCCTTTCCCGGCCCCAGCCTCACGTTCTTACAAACTCGCAACCATCTGTCTCATCCGTCCCGTCCGTCCCATAAACCCGAAATCCGATCCGCCAGATCCGCCAGCTATATCAGATATATCCAGCCACCCGCACTCGGTGTCCGCGCTTTTTCTACACCGCCCAAAAATGGGTTCTAAAAAGTGTCAAAAGGTGGCAAATAAACCCGTTGAAGATGCCTTGGTGCCATGAGAAAATTCCACTGTGAAGCATACTGTTACCGGGGTTATGTCTAGCGGACCTATTATTGACTGTGAACTTCAGACTGCGGATTCTGGACTGCCCCGGGGTTTCTATAATCTTTTTCTTCCAGTTTTCCGCCATTTCGAACTGTCTCTGCCGAAAATTGAAGGGACAGTTACAATTTATCGCAAGCGCTTGAAAAACAATGCGTTGCGCAAAAGCAGGACAACGAGACTACAAAAAAATTCCCTCACGGGTGGGGGGACAATTCCCTCAACCAATCTCTTGCATCTTTTAAATGATCGGTCGGATCCGCCAGATACGTCAGATTCAATTCCCAACACACAAATCTTCGCCGGTGGCTGTGCCGGCTTGCCGCGCTGTAGCCGTGGCGAACGCGGGCCGTTTAGCAACCCCTACACGAACGCTAATCTAAACCCAATTTTCACCCAAAAAGGTCCAACCCACTCGTTTAGATGAAACCCTCGAATTTCCCAACAAACCCCCGCCGGTTTAGATCCTCAAAAAATACGTTTAGCATTTCGTGTACTCCCGTTAAATCGCTAATCCCACGCACACCTCTTTTGATTAAACGAAGCCATCGGGGCAGCAGGGAATCATTCTCATCGTCATCGTCATCCTCCGGATTCGATGTACAGCGTTCGACGTTCAGCGTTGGGCGTTCAGCGTTTTCCCCGAAAGCATCCCCATTCACACCCGAAAAATGCTCGAATCGCCAATAAAACCGGCCCAATCGACTTCAGTTTTCTTCCCGTTTACCCGTTTACTTTCCTATATACACAAAATGTGCAGCGCGAGGAAAACCAACTGCCACATCATAGCGAAGCGACGGCTGGGTCTTGCCGCATCCGTTCTGTGTCCACCCTTTAGGATGTCCGCACCGTCTCCCTCACGGTCGCGGCTCTGTGAATTGCAAATTGCAGCCAACAGTTTCAAATGGATTGCGCGCCGCACGTTCGTGGCCGACGCGATATCTTCGTTTTCATGGAATCATTGGTTTTTTCGAGGTTTTCAGACGCGGCACAGCCGTTGCTTAAACCGTGGCAGATCTTGCCGGTGCGAATCAAGTAGCGCCAGTTACCCCCCGAAAAGGGCCGGAAGTTGCCTGTATTCCGGCCCATTTTTTTTCTTTAAAGATGGAGAAGGCAGCTGCAAAAGAACGCAAAGAACACAGAGATATTTTATCCGCAAGTTGTGCCGATTTTCACAGGTTTTTTTGGATGGTGAGCCGCACATCAAATTCGCGGTGGTGGCGCCACTTGCGGTGCGAGCCGCACTTGCGATACGGGCACGAGCCGGCAGAGCGGCAGATCTGCCCTGCTTTACCTTGCTTCGTGTTCTGCCACCAAAAATCTGCGAAATCTGCGGATTCCAGTAATTGAATGATTCCCAAACCCGCTTGTCAAAGAGGCTGGCGTCAATTATTATTGTCAAATGTCGTTTAAGAAACATCTCACGTGGCCGCTGATTTTTTGCGCGGCGAATATCGCTTTTGCCGATACGGTTCAGCTTAAGGATTCAGCGTCGCTGACAGGGAAAATTCTCGCTGAAAAGACCGATTCGGTTGTGGTGGACGTCGGTTATACCGTCCTGATCGTGCCGCGCGCTTCAATTGCAGGTATTTCAAAGGCCACGGCTGCGACTGCATCGGGTTCCGCCGCGGCTCCGCTGCTGGACGCAACGCCGCAATTTTATACCGCAGGAGCCACGGCGTCGTCCGCCCAGGACGTGCAGGATCTGGTGAAGCAACTGGGCCAGGCAGTCGTGCAGGTGCGTACGCCCGGAGGCCTGGGCTCGGGATTTTTCGTCAACTCAGACGGCTATCTCATCACCAATTTTCACGTGATCGAAGGGGACACCGAAATTTCGGTCGAGGTTTACAGCCAGGACAGCAACGGCCAGCTTGACCGGGATACCTACAAAAAGGTCCGCATCGTGGCCATCAACAAGTTTCACGATCTGGCATTGCTCCATATCGAAGATAAAAACGCCCCGAAATTCAAATACCTCACGCTCGGCAGTTCGGACTCCTTGAATGTCGGTGACCAGGTTTTTGCGGTCGGCAGTCCGATGGGACTGGAGCGGACGGTGACCGAGGGAATCTTGAGCACCAAGACGCGCGAACTTGAGGGCGAACTTTATTTGCAGACGACTGCGCAAATCAATCCAGGCAACAGCGGCGGACCGCTCTTCAATCTGGCCGGCCAGGTCGTTGGCGTGACGAACATGAAGATTATGTTCGGCGAAGGCCTTGGGTTTGCCATCCCGGTGGAACTGGTCAGGAATTTCCTGGATCATCGCGATGCATTTGCTTACTCGACCGATAACCCGAACAATCCGTACAGGTATCTGGCGCCGCCGACAACGACTAAAGCCCCGGGCCACGTTGAAACGGTGAAACGTTGAAACGGTGAATCGGAAAACATCGAACATCGAATTGAAATTTAGCGGACACCCTAAAGGGTGGACACTAAACGGGTCTCTTGGATTAACAGGATTATAAATCGATTTCTTTGCAACTTTTAGTTGTTGGTGAGCTTTAATCAATCAATGAAACTGAAGTTTTCCGTGATTTGCGCGGCCGGGCGCTGTGGTAGGGACGGCGCGCTGCGCCGTCTGCGCCGCGAGCAGCGGCGCAACACGCGTGGTGGGACGACCTATCGCGGGCGGTTCCGCGCGGCATACGCGCGGTGACGCCGCAGCGCGGCGTCCCTACCAAGGAACAGTGCCTCCTTTATCAATGAAACTGAAAATTCTCTTAATTTGCGCGGCTATTTCTCTGATGGCCGCGTCATTCGTTTCCGCCCAGATTCCATCCGCTGACGCCCTCCTGCCCGCGGATACGCTGCTTGTCTTTAGTGTGCCCGATTGTTCAGCGATGCGGGGCACGATGCAACAATCTCCGCAATGGCTTTTGTGGAACGACCCGTCCATGAAGTCGTTTCGAAATGATTTTACGGCCAAGTGGAACCAAAAATTTGTCAGGCCGTTCGAACAAAGCCTCGGCATTCGGATCGCGGATTACCTGCCGCTGTTGCAGGGGCAATTGACGTTTGCGATCACGGGAAATGGATGGGGCAAATCGCGAACGGCCGCGCCCGCAATGGTGTTGTTGCTGGACGCAGGGAGCAAAGGCAATTTGCTGGCCACAAACCTGGCCGCGTTAAAGGACCACTGGACGGCATCCGGCAAAGGATTGCGGACAGAAACGCTCGAAGACGTGAAGTTTTCTGTGCTCCTGCTATCCAGCAATTCGCCCATGCCGTTTTCTACCGTTCTGCCAACGGGCGGAAATACGGGCACAGCGCCTGCGATCTATATCGGCCAATACAAATCATTGTTGATCATGGGAACGTCTGAAGGTGTCGTTGGGAATGTGGCGGCGCACCTCCACGGCGGGGCCAATCCGTCGCTGGGCCAAAACGCCCAATTCGCCGCGGACAAGCTGGCGCAGTTTTACCAAGCGCCGCTGTATTACGGCTGGTTTGACGCAAAAACATTTTTGGACGGATTATCGAAACTTCCATTCGCGCGAGCATCCTCGCTGCCGGTCACGATGGGCGATATCATGACTGCTTCCGGTTTGGGCGGTTTGAAAAGTGTCAGTTTAACCTACCGCGAATCGCGTGACGGCGCGCAGGTAGAACTTTACGCGGACGCGCCGGAGTCGGGCCGGCAGGGCTTATTGAAGATGGTGACGGCGGCCCCGAAAGACGCCAATCCGCCACCGTTTGTGCCCGCGGGCGCCGCGAAGTTCATGCGCTGGCGAATTGATGGCCAGAAATCGTGGGGCGAACTGCAAAAGACTCTCGAAGCGATTTCGCCCTCGGCATTGGACAGGCTGAACGCGTTCATTGCGATCGCCAACGCCACGGGCCAGCAGCAAGACCCGGATTTTGATATCCGCAAAGACCTGCTTTCCAACCTGGGTGACGACTGGATTTCATACAGTATGGCGCCCAACGGCAAAACTCTGGCGGATATGAATGCCGCGCCCTGGTTGTTTCTCTTTTCAGCGCAAAAAGCCGACCAGGCGGCCCTGGCCATCAAAACTGTGGCATCAATGGCGTCGGCCGCCTCCGGCTCTTCGGGGCCGCAAACGCAGGTTTATTTGGGCAGAAAAATCTACACGATTTCTCTGCCGGGAGCAGCCGGCGCGAGTGGCCGCGCGTTTTATTGCACCTCCAGCGGAGGTTACGTGGCCTTGACCACGGATATTTCCATGATCCAAAACTATTTGCGCAGCAACGACGGCAAAACCAAACCATTGAGCCAGCGGCCCGGCCTGGTTGAGGCGGCGCAGGAAGTGGGCGGAATGGGCAACGGATTGTTCGGCTACCAAAATCAGCGTGAATCCGCGCGTGTGCTCTTTTCAGTCCTCAAGAACGACCCGGCCCTGGGCGCGGCGCTCAATCCATTGTCCGCCATGCCATTTACCTCGGCCGGCCAGGGCATCCGCGACTTGATGGATTTTTCGCTGTTGCCGGACTACGACGCCGTGTCGAAGTATTTCAATTTTACGGTCTACGCCGGCAACGCCACGAGCCAGGGACTGGATTTTAAAATTTTCCAGCCGCGCTCGCCGGAACTGAATTGATTGCCGATTTCGGATTGCGATTGATCGGTGCAGGTCGGGCGAATTTCTATTGTAGCGCAGGTTTCCAAACCTGCTGTATCGCCGATTTCCGAATCGGCAAATCGTACGACGTAGTGGGACGGGCGACTTGAAAACCGCGATGTTCTGCAACGGCATTCGGTAGTGTAGGCGTCCTCGCCTGCGGGTTGCGGCGGCTGTTTGCCAGTGGCGCTGCCACCGCCGCCAGCATCAGCGTTTGCCTGAGCTTATGGGGACAAGCTGTCCCCACCCCGGTACTTCAGCGCTACAACGAATCGCGTTGCGGCTGCAATTTGGCAAACTGTGTTTCGATTGGGGGCAACAGAAGCTTTTTGCACAACATCGCTATGGGAACTGACAGGACCATTGACGCGATGACATCGGATAGGTGATGGCATTGGAGAGCGATGCGGGACCACATTACCAGGAGCGCATAAATCGTGGCGATGGTGCCCCAGCGGCGGTCAACCATCCATGCCGCCGCTGCCAGTCCCACTGCCGTGGCGGAATGGCCGGATGGAAACGAACTGAACTGATATTTGCCAATGATCCAATGGCCATGATACCAAACGCCGTAGATTCCTTGCGGGACATTAGCCAGCGGTCGCGTGCGGCCAACGAGAATACGCAGAATGAGACCTGCAAGGCCTGTGATTTCGCAGGTAATCACCACGAAGAATATTTTGGAGGCGATTCCGGGGCGACGAGCCAGGACGAATAGAACGGCCAGAAAAATTCCGACTACTGCAGGGACCCATCCTTCGCCGAGTTTGGAGCACCACCAGGCGAATGTGTGCAACGCCGGGTTTCGCGTAACGTCCAGGTCGGTGTCCACTGGCACGTCGATCGACCAGGCGACCGCAATCGCCATTGCTCCGGCCAGAAGCCAAAGCCACAGGAGAGAACTGGAAAGCGGTCTTTTGGGAGCGGCCATGGCCAAGTCTAATCAATTAAAAAGGAAAAAGGAAACCGGTTTGCACCGGGGCCACCAAAAGACAGGAATGCGTGTTTCGTGAGATAAAGCTTGCAGATTATTTGTGACCGAAAGAAAATTGTAGCCTCAGCCTGCGTGTTCGTGGGCCAGAACCGTAATGAGCTCACAACCGTTTAAATTGGATGCGCCTGAAATCAGCCTTGTCATTCCCTGTTACAATGAGGAAGGCAATTTGTGCAAGCTCATTGAGTCCATCTTTGCGGCGATAGATCCGTTGAAAATTCCGTATGAGATTGTCATCACAGACGATTGCAGCAAGGATGGATCGTGGGAGATACTCAAGGATCTCGCGGCAGGCGACCCGCGGGTTCGCGTGCAAAAGTTTGCCGTCAACCGCGGCAAGAGCGCTGCGGGATGGGCGGCCATGCAAATAGCCCGCGGCCGCTACATCGTAACCCTCGACGCCGATCTGCAGAATGATCCAAAAGATGTCCCCAAACTATTGGCGGCGTTGAAAGAATACGATTGCGCAAATGGTACCCGCGTGGAATCGCGAAAACACGGCGACAATTTTGTTCGCATCGCCTCGTCGAGAATCGCCAATTGGGTGCGAAATAAACTTTCCGGGGACAACATATCCGATGCGGGGTGCGGCTTTCGCGCTTTCAAGCGTGAATGCATCGCAGACCTGAAGCTTTTCGAAGGTATGCACCGCTTTATGCCGACCCTGTTCAAGATGGAGGGTTATACGGTCATCGAAGTGCCCGTGAGCAACCATCCGCGCCTGAGCGGCCAAAGCAAGTACGGCGTATGGAATCGGCTGTTCGCCTCATTTTACGATTTGCTCGCCGTCCGATGGATGAAGAAGCGCATGGTAAAATATGCCGTGGTGGAGAGGATCAATTGAACCGCTCTGCCACGGGGACCCCTGGACGCATCTTGGCATTGTCATTGGTAGGGATCCCGATGCATCGGGACGCTGTCCGCGCCGCGTGTAGCGGCGCAACGAGCGTAGTTGGACGTTGTATCGCGGGTGGTTCCGCGCGCTTTACGTGCGGTGACGGCGCAGCGCGCCGTCCCTACCATCGCCAGAAATTAAGGACGGTTCCAGGATGCGCCCAAGGCATCTGGTTTTCGGGCTCCGCGCTTGTAAATCAAATCTCCCATCATTAGCCTTCACGCGAGATTATCCGCACTGTCGAAATGGAATCTATTTTCAAGAAACTCACTTCCCGGCCGCAGGTTTCGCTTATCTGCCTGGGTTTGCTGATATTGCTGGCCGGGAACTGGATTCTCCCGCTCACGGACCGTGACGAAGCGCGCTTCAGCGAGGCTTCGCGCGAAATGATTCAGCGAAGCGATTATATCGTTCCGTGGTTCAACGGGGAATGGCGGCTCTATAAGCCGGCGCTGATTTATTGGTGCCAGATTGCCAGTTACCGCGTCCTGGGGGTCAATGATTTTTCCGCGCGGTTGCCCTCGGTGTTGTTCACCGTCGGCACGGCGCTGCTGCTGTTTCGCTGGGGGCGCAAAATCGCGGATGCCAAAACCGGTTTTCTCGCGGGTGCAATGTTTTTGACCGGTTTGCACATGGCGGTTATTGGTCGCATCGCAACTGCGGACCTGGCCCTGATTTTTTTCTTCACGCTGTCGGCCTGGAGCGGGTGGGAGCTGACTCGGCCAGCAGCGGTTAGCACAGCCCCCGGAAACGGCAGGGCCGGCCTCCCGGTCGGCCAGGGTGAAAGCGCTATGGGCCAATGGCCTGCAAGTGTTGCGGTGGCAGCACCGCCTGGGGTGAGCGCTGTGCCTGCCAACTCCCGTTGGAAATGGTGGCTGATTTTTTACGTGTCGCTCGGATTTGGGTTTCTCGCCAAAGGCCCGGAGGCATGGCTGCCGCTGGGCGTGCTGATTTTGGGCCGTGCACTGCGAAAAGATTCTTTCCGCCTGCCCCTCGCGGAAACCGTCGCCGGCATCGTCGTTCCTCTGGCGATGATTGCAGCGTGGGGCATCCCGGCGCTGGAGGAGACCCATGGGATGTTCTGGAAGGTCGGCATGAACGAACAGGTTTACCAGCGTGCGGTCAACATCAACAACAGCCATGGGCTGTCGGGCATTCTCGGTTTCGTCTTGCTGCTGCCTCTTTATTTCCTGACATTTTTCGCCAGCTTTTTTCCGTGGTCCCTGCGTGTGCCGGAGGCGCTTGGTCGCTGGTGGCGGGAGCGCCAACGCGACATTCCTGGTTGGTATCTGTTTATGGTTGCGGCGGCTGTTTTCATCGTGTTTTCGTTGGTCAAAACCAAACTGCCTCACTATACCGCCCCGGCGTTTCCATTGATTGCGTTATGGCTCGCGCGACAAATCTCGAACGATGCACAACTGCCTGCCTGGTTTGTCAAACGGCTTGCAGCGATGGTCATCTTCATCCTCGTGCTAATGCTTGGGGTAACCAGCTATATACGCGGCTCGTTGCTGACTTTGAATCTGTGGCACGCCACGCGGGCATATGTGACCCCCGCCACGAGAGTCGGCTGTTACGGATACGTCGAGCCGAGCCTGGTTTGGGAATTCCGCAATGTCATCACGAACACGGTTGTATTGGGAGACGAAAAAGCAGCGAAGGATTTTTTAACGAATCAGCCTCCATATATTTTAGTTTTGCCGACACAGGACGTGGCGTCGCTGCCCGATACCAATGGGCTGCAGATCAAAGTTCACGGGTTGGATATGGTGAGATTTAAGAATCGGGATTTGACAGCGATTGTGCGGCAGGCACAGTAACAAACTGGGTTTGTCTTGCAGGGCGGGAAGCATTACAAGGTGCTCAATTTTCAATTTGCTTTGCAGAAACGGAGGGTGAAAGGGAATAGGTGATCTGGTAGAATGCCCGGGATTTCCAAATGGACCAGGTTGAACACCCTTAAACTACCTATGAAAAATCCTTCTTTATTTCGCACTTCCGCCTGCGCGGCCATTCTCTTTGGCTTGTGCGCCACCACAGCCGTTGCGCAGTTGCAATGGGTGGCCTACGACAAAAACGGAAATTTTGTGACCAACAATGCCGGAGTTGGCGGCGACGCGACTTATGGCGGCAGCGTCACCTTTACCGTACCGGCGAGCACCGAATATGTGTTCATCACGAAAACTTTCGTGCCGCTACAACTGACCAATGCCAGCGCAGCCCAGAAGATTAATTTTTCCATGAACGCCAATGGCGGCTTATATCCAGCCGGAACGGGCCGAATATTAGGCATGGGCCTGCTGAATGACCCGGGAACGCAGGCCAGCGGATTGGATGACCAGGGATATTGGACGGATTTCAATACGGGCAACCCGAGCTTCGAGTTGTTTTATCGTCCGAACACAGTGACAACGTTCTTCCAATATGACAGCGCCCATAAGCTCGGTTCGGGCACGGTCAAAACTGGCTATCCAACCAATAACGTCAACTACGGCATGCAATTTCAATTAAACATGAACAGTAGTGTGAACTCCATTACGATTGGAACGGGCACCGGCTCATATTCAACGGCCGGGGCGGCGATGACGAACGGCGCAGGTGCGAGTTCGGTGAATGAACTTGCCTATTCGTCGGCCGTAACGCTCGCGACGCTGCCGGTCACCAATTTCAACGAGTTCTGCTTCATGTTTGTCAATACGGCTACGACAAATATCGCCGTGACTTTGAGCGGCATTACTCTCGTCCCCGCCAATCCGGTCATTACGACGGAGCCGTTCAACACGGGTGGCAGCCCGGCAGGCAATTATTCATTTACAGTTGCGTTGAGTCCCAACAGCGGAACGCCGTTATCGTATCAGTGGTACCAGATTATCGGTGGCGCTACCAATGCCTTAAGCGATGTCGCGACCGGCAATGGCTCCAGCATATCTGGTTCGGGCACGGCTACTTTGACCGTGAACAATGCGCAGGCGGCCGACAGCTCGAGCTTTTTCGCAGTGGTTACAAATGCCTACGGTTCGGCGACCAGTTCCGTGGCGTCCCTGTTTGTCTCGGCCACGCCCACCGTGCCGGTCATCAATTTTGTTTTACCGACGAATGCGATGGTGATCGCCGGGAATGGCACAAACATCTTTGTAAACACTTTCGCCGCGCCCACTCCAACGGTGTATTGGTACGATAACAACAGCAACCTGCTCCAGTCCGGCCCAGGCACGGCATTGTCGCTGGCGAACCTGCAATTGGCCAATGCGGGGACCTATACGGTTGTGTCGAGCAACAGCGCTGGTTCGGTCCTGGCGAATTTTACCGTCAATGTGATTGTGACCCCCGCGATTTCGAGCGCGCCGACGAATCTATTGCTAAACCTGGGTGATCCGGCGAATTTTTCCGTGACGGCTTCCGGCGTGCCACAACCGACGTATCAATGGTATAAAAACAACGTGCCGATTCCCGGGGCGACGGCAACAAATTACTCTATCGCGAGTGTTGTTTTTACCAACATTGGATCGTATTCGGTGGTCGTCAGCAACGCGGCCGGCACCGTTTCGGCCTCGGCTTATCTGGCGATTTATTCGAGCATGACTGGCACACCGGCGGCGCCAGTGAATGGAGCGACGAATGTTTGCGTGGACACACCATTAAACATCACGTTCAGCCAGACGCCGAGTATTGGTACAACGGGTAAAATCAACATCTACGATTCATCGAATCCCGGCACACCAATCGACACGCTCGATCTAGGCGGGGGTAATCTTCAATTACGGGCGATCGGCGGCATTAACATCAATGCCTACGATATTCTGATCAAGGGCAATACGGCGACGCTTTATCCGCATGCCGGTGTGTTGGCGACGGGCAAAACGTATTATGTGACGATGGATCCCGGTGTGATTGTGGATCCGAGCGGCGCCTATTTCACTGGCATAGCGAATTCGTCAACGTGGGAATTCACGACTAAATTGAGCGGACCCGCAAATCCGGCCAATCTGGCCGTCGCAGCCGACGGCAGCGGGGACTTTTGCACAGTGCAGGGCGCAATTGATTCGGTTGCCGCCAATAACACGACGCCCACGACGATCAATATCAGGAACGGCCTTTACTCTGAAATAAATCGTGTGAACGCGAAGAACAACATTACCTTTATTGGGCAGGGGCGGCATCAAACCATCATTGCTTATCCCAACAATGCCAATATTAACGCCAGTACGACCACTCGTCCGATGTTCGGCGTGAACCAGGCCAATGGCATTGCTATTGAAAATCTGACGCTGACGAATAGCACGCCGCTGGGTGGGTCCCAGGCCGAAGCGTTGCTGGTCAACCTTGCGAAGCAATTTATGGTCCTGGACTGCGACCTGGATAGTTACCAGGACACGCTGCTGGTGAATCAAAGCGGCGACCAGGCTTATATTCAGGACAGTTATATCCAGGGCAACACCGATTACATTTGGGGCAGCGGCACGCTTTACGTGACCAATACGATATTGATGGATTTGACGAGCGGCAGCCATTTGACACAGGCGCGGACGGCGCAATTTACAAACGGTTTTGCATTTGTGAATTGCAAAATATTGGGCATCACCAACGGAACCATCAACTGCGACCTTGGCCGGGATGGCGGTTCCAGCGGCAATACGCCGAGTTTTCCATACGGCCAGACTGCTTATATCAATTGCACGATCGATACCAACGTGATCGTTCCGGGGGGCTGGATTTTGGGCAGCGGCACGACGCAAGGTCCGGACACAGCGAATCTCCGGTTCTGGGAATATGAGAGCGTGGATACGAATGGTATTTTAGTCCCAACCGCATCGCGAGTGGCGTGGTCGACGCAATTGGATGGCGCCACTGCGACTAATACCGTGCAAAACGTCACGAATTGGCTCTACGGCTGGCAGCCGGAATTGGCGCCTCAAATTTTCAGCCAGCCCACAAATATGACCGTTGCACTCGGCGGAACAGCGGTATTTGTGGTGACCGCCGGCGGAATTTCGTCGCCGGTTTATCAGTGGCTGCAAAACGGCACCAACGCGCCATATCCAAGCGCCAATAGCGCCACTCTGATTGTTCCAAACGCAACCGCGAATGCGAATTATTCGGTTATCGTTTCCAATGCGGCCGGTTTTGTGACAAGCAGCGCCGCTCAATTGACCGTGACGATTCCGCCGCCGGCAACGGTGAGCGGGTTGACGGCATTGGCCAATGGGAGCATCCAATTCACGCTCTCAGGCACGCAAGGGCAGGGCTACCGCGTGTGGGCGACAACGAACCTTCTGTTAGCGCCGGTGACGAGCACGTGGACGTTGGTAACCAATAGCACGTTTGGTGCAGCACCCGTTATTTTTAGTGATCCCGGAGCCGGGGCGGTTCCCCAACGGTTTTATATCATAACGGAACCCTAGATGGTAGAGACGGCGCTCTTCGCAAATGGCGTCCTGCCCGCCGTAGCTTCTGAGCGAAGGCTGGGTGCCACCGCCGTCACCGTGCGTACAGCGCGCGGAAGAGTGTGCGATGGGACGTCCGACTAGGTTCGATTGCGCGGGTGGCAGCGCCACCTGCCAATGCAGCACGCTAAAGCGTGTACACCGAGCACTTCACATGTCATTCAGATAAAGCGCTCGATTGCGCCAGAGATAGAGGGCGCCGGACGTGGCGGTCAAAATAACGGCCAGCCACAGCATGACCTCGGCGATTGGCGGCAGCCATTTTTGGATAAATTGTTGCGAGGCCAGCGGCCATTCCTGGCAGGCCTCCAGGAGGAGCAGTGTGTTGATGGCAGCAATTTGAGAAACGGTTTTGTGTTTACCAAATCCCTCGGAAGCCAGGACGATGCTTTTGGCGGCGGCGAGCAACCTCATGCCCGTGATGGCGAACTCACGGGCGACAATAATGATTACCATCCACGCGGCAACTTTCACTCGAGCATGGGGATCAACATGCGTGCTTTCGACAAAGGCGATGAATGCCGAGCAGGTCAGGATTTTATCAGCCAGTGAATCCATCAAAATCCCGAAGTTGGTGATGAGGCCGCGGCTGCGGGCGATTTTGCCATCGAGAAAATCCGTGATGCTGGCGATGTTAAACAAAATAAATGCCAGCGTGTTGTGATACGGAATGGGCGTGAAGAGTGCCCATACGAACAGCACGGTCAATCCGAACCGGGCGGACGTAAGCTTGTTTGGAAGATTCATTGACAACCCGTCTGAAAGCGGCGCTTACGCTCCAAATTTGTCGAACATCTTCGCGTTGGCCTGCATCAGCCGCATCAAAAACTTCGATTCAAATACACCGAGCGAGCCGAGGTTGGCGCCCGTTTCAGTAAAACGATCCAACTTATCCCAGCCGCTCACCGCCGAGTACAACAGGACGGGCTGTGGGTGCCACGAGTGGCCCTTGAGCGCCACCGGCGTGGAATGGTCGCCGGTAATGACCAGGACATCCGGCTTTTTCTTCAGCAGGATCGGCAACGCTGCGTCGAAATCTTCGATGGCCTTTTTCTTGGCGGCAAAGTTTCCGTCTTCGCCGGCTTTGTCGGTGTATTTGTAATGGATGAAAAAGAAATCGAAATTATTGTATTCGGCCGCATAACGCTCGAATTGTTCTGCGATGGTCTGCGGTCCTTCGATTTTTTTCATCCCAACGAGCTGGGCCAGCCCCTTGTACATGGGATAGACCGCCAGGCACGCGGGCTTCAGTTTATAGCGTTCCTCGAAAGATGGTATGTGCGGCTGGTGCGCGATGCCGCGCATGAGAAAGCCATTCGCCGGCTTTTCTTTTTCTAGAACCGGAAGGGCGGCCTTGTAAAAATCGGCGATCAGTGCGGCCATTTTTTTCTGGCCGGCGTTTCCGTCGTCGCGCGGGTGCACGGCCGGCACCGGATATCCCTCGCGATTCGGGTCGGCATCCGTTACGGGCCCTTCCAACCCCTTTCCACGAAAGACAACGACGAACCGATGTTCCTTGCCGGCTTTGATTAAAACCTCGGTGTCGCCTATTTTCTTCACTGCGGCCGCGAGTTTGGCGCACAGCTTTTCGCAAATGTCGGTGGCGATGCGTCCAGCGCGGCGGTCCGTGACAATTCCTTTGCCGTCGAGCGTGCAGAAATTGGCGCGCGCGGCGACGTCCCCGGGTTTGAGTTCCAGACCGAGACCGAGGGCTTCAATGACACCACGACCGACTTGAAATTCGAGAGGATCGTAGCCGAATAGCCCCAGGTGCCCGGGCCCGCTTCCGGGCGTGATGCCGGGAGCGACGGGTATCATGCGGCCCTGCGCCGAATCTTTTGAAAGAGCATCGAGGTTCGGCGTTTTGGCGGCTTCGAGGGGGGTCTGGTAGTTTTGTTCCCGGGTGGCTAAATCACCCAGGCCGTCCATGACCACGAGGGCAAGCTTGGCGCCGGTTTTCAGTGTCAGTTCAGAATAAAGCGTGTCTAAATGCATCGACACAATTTTGCGGTGAACGATGCGATTGTGCAATGGATTTTCAGCGGGGAAATGGTCGGGACGGCGCGCTGCGCCGTCACCGCGCGTAGAGCGCGGAAGAGTTTACGATGGGGAGGTCCCACCACGCTCAATTGCGCCGGTGGCAGCGCCACTTGCGAACTACGCGGCGCGGACAGCGCGCGCGCTGTCCCTACCTCGCACTTGAAATTTTTCAAATATGGCCGAAATTGCAGCAATGGACAAGGTGGTGGCATGTCAAACATGCGGATTGGTGCAGGAGGTGGATCATGTGCCGAAAGGCGCGGTGGT
Organism: Verrucomicrobiia bacterium; assembly: GCA_036269115.1. Lineage (GTDB taxonomy): Bacteria > Verrucomicrobiota > Verrucomicrobiia > Limisphaerales > UBA11358 > UBA11358. Next base: position 99,141 of record DATAST010000091.1, read on the forward strand.
GAAATGCTCTCGGTGTAATTTTCAAATATTTCACCGGCGTGTTGGCAGTCGCACGCGCACCATGGCATTTACCGTTGCGGCGGGAATTTTGTATTTTCCATCTAATCTTTATCCAATCGTCACCGCCGAATATCAGGGGCAGTTTACTCAAACGACCATCTTTCAAGGGATTCGAGCGCTTTGGGGGCACGGGCAATACTTCATTTGTTCCCTGGTTTTTTGCACGAGCATGCTCACGCCCGCGATGAAAATTCTAGGTCTGTTCTTCATCACACTTACGCTGGATTGGAAGCGATTTCAAAAGACGCGAGCGTGGATCTATAAAATGATCCGGATTGTTGATCCGTGGAACATGCTCGAAGTGTTCCTCCTGGCCATTTGTGTCTCAATGGTGGAAATGGGGGAGGTGGCCACGGTGAATCCTGGGCGCGGAGTGTTCTCGTTTGCAGCGGTGGTCGTGCTGACGCTGTTTGCCACTTTCACTTTTGATCCGCGATTGCTTTGGGACACCCCTGCTGAAAGAAAGGTTTACGAGTGAGACCACATCCTTCCAGAAAAAAAGAATTATGAGCGAAGCCATACACCATATGCCAAAGGCGAAAATTCAGAAAGACGCACTGTCGTGGTTCTTTTGGACGCTGCCGGTGGCCGCCGCCGGGTTGTGCGCCTGGTTCATCTTGCAGGATTTCGTTTTCGCCGGGCCAACGATCACGATCTATTTTCAGGATGCCCAGGGATTACAGGAACAAAATTCCATGCTCCGATACCGCGGAATCAAGATCGGGGACATTGAATCCCTCAAACTTGCCGGCGACAAAAAGATGGTGGAGGCAAAAGTGAAACTGAGCCATTCTGCGGCGGATGTCGCGCGGCAGGGCTCCTTATTTTGGATTGTGCGCCCGCAATTGAGATTGGGCCAGGTGAGCGGATTGCAAACCATCGTTTCGGGAAGCTACATCGCCGTCCAGCCGGCAAGTGGCGCTCGGACGAACAGCTTTGTGGGGGTTGCCGAACCACCAGTGGTGGTGCCTCCGGGCATCGAGATTACGCTGCTGGCGAATAATCTCGATTCACTCGAAACCCAATCCGGGATTTTTTACCGGGGTGTCAAGGTGGGCGAGGTTACCGGCGTGCGCCTGGATCAAAATGCGCGCTTTGTGGTTGTGGATGCGCTCATTCAGCAGGCGTACGCCCCGCTCGTGCGCTCGGATTCTCAATTTTGGAATGCCGGTGGAATCAATGCGCATCTCGGCCTCTTTACCGGATTGCAAATCAGCGCCGAATCCGCGGCTACGCTCGTGAGCGGAGGGATTTCCTTTGCCACGCCTGAGAAACTCGGACCTGCCGCCACCAACGGCAGCATTTTCTTTATCAATGAGAAAGCCGATCCGAAATGGCAATCCTGGGGCCCCTTAATCCCGATGGGCCAAACGATGCCGGATGCGCCGAAAATAAAGACATCCATGCCCAAAATCAGTCCACAAATCACTGAATAAATGGCGTAAAACATGCTTTTCTGACTAAATGCTTGAAGCAAAGTCGGATAGGCGGAATGGGTTCAGTTTTCGGCTGTGGCTGCCTGTTGCGGCTTCGACGGCTATTATGGCCATGGTCGCAATGGTGGCCGCGCAGAATGCGAGGCATTTGAATGATGCCGTGCAATGGCGCAGGCATTCGTCCGACGTGATCCTGAGCGAGCAGTCTTTTCAAAACAATCTCCTGGAAATTCAGAGCGGTGTGCGCGGTTACGTGACACTGGGCGACACTAACGCGCTTGATTCATTTTATCGGCACCTCGCAGTAGAGCCGATGCAATGGTGGCAGTTGGAGGCTTACACGCGGGATAATCGCGGGCAGCACGATCGGATCGAAGCCCTGGCGATTGCCGTGGCTGCGCTTATTGAATTCGATAAAAAGGCGATTGCGACCTACCGGCGGGAGGGAGTTGCGGGCACCGCGAAATTGGATGACACCGGCGAGGGCAGGGCGGCATTTGTCCATTTCAAAGGCATCCTGGACCGTTTTTCCGCGGAGGAACAGATGCTGTCGGCGGCGCGGGAGTCTTCCGAGCAAAGGCAGTATCATTATTCCGGCCAGGTCCTGGTCGCGGGTTGCGGGCTTGCCGTCGTGCTTTTGCTGCTGGCTCATTATCTTGCCAGCCGGGAATTAAGGTTCCGGCTGGACGCGGAGAGCCGGCTCAAGCAAACGTTGCAAATGCAAAAGGCCATTCTCGATTGCGCGGACTACGGCATTGTGGCTACCGACACGAAAGGCATCGTGAAAACGTTCAACCGAGCCGCGCAACGTCTGCTGGGATATTCGGCTGACGAGGTCGTCGGGAAATTGACGCCAATGGTCTGGCGCGATCCCCTCGAAGTTTCGAAGCATGCGGAAGCTTTATCCAAAAAACTCGGCGTTCCCGTCAGCCCCACTTTCGAAGCGATCGTAAAAAAAGTGGAGCTTGAATCGGTGGACGAGGGGGAGTGGACGTTTGTTCGCAAGGACGGCAGCCGGTTTCCATCCCTGCTGGTTGTGACACCCCTGGGCAAAGAGGGCGGTGTCGTGAGCGGTTTCATTGGAATTTTTCGCGACATCAGCGAGCGCAAAAAGCACGAACAGGAGCGCGAACACCTGATTACCCAACTCAAGAGCGCTCTGGCCGAAGTTAAAACGCTTTCGGGTATGATCCCGATTTGCGCCTGGTGCAAAAGTGTTCGTTCGGATACCGGCTATTGGGAATCGGTCGAGCAATACGTCCGGCACCATTCCGATGCCGATTTTTCGCACGGCGTTTGTCCCACATGCGCCGCTCGGTTCAAAGACGAAATCAAGCGGGCCAATCAAAAGTCCGAGGCGCTGTCGAAGGCTTAGTAAACGTAGTGCCACTGGTATCTTGCCTGTGAAAATGGGCATCGCTACGGACAGAGTGAACAGGCTGGAAGCCTGTTCCACTATCCGGTAGATTTTTCCCAAGTGAATCTTTTATCGTTGCACGAGTTTCATCATGCCCTCGGGGCCCGCTTTTCGGAGTTGAATAGCCGGGAATTGGTCGCCGATTACGGCGATGATCCGGCGGAATATCGGGCCATTCGCGAATCGACAGGCGTTTTGGACTTCAGTTTTCGCGGTCGGATCTGTTTGACGGGGAACGATCGCGTCCGCTTTTTACACGGCCAAATCACCAACGACGTCAAAAGGCTCAAGACCGGCGAGGGTTGTTACGCCGCGCTCACGACCGCCAAGGGCAGGATGGAGAGCGATTTGAATATTTTCAACCTGCCGGACGAATTGCTGTTGGACTTCGAGCCCGGTTTGACCGATCGAGTTTCAGGGCGGCTGGAAAAGTTCATCGTGGCGGATGATGTGCAAATTGTGGATGCCGCGCCGCACTACGGTTTGCTGACGGTGCAAGGCCCGAAAGCGGCGGATGTCGTGAAGCTGGTTGGATTGATCGAAAATCCGCCGGAAAAGGAATTCACGATTGCCAAAATTACGGACGAGACCCTCGGCGAGATTTACCTTGCCACACTCCGTCGTCTTTCCATGCCCGGGTTCGATTTTTTCGTTCCCAATGCGTCGCTGGGCGCGGTTGCGGACAAATTGATCGCGGCTGCAAAAAGCGTTGGCGGACGCATGTGCGGCTGGACGGCATTTGAATCAGCGCGAATCGAATCAGGTGTTCCGCGATTCGGCCCGGACATGGACGAAAGCAATTTGCCGATGGAATGTATAGAGGGCCGCGCCGTGAGTTTCAATAAGGGCTGCTATATCGGTCAGGAGGTTTTAAACCGAATTCACGCGCTGGGGCACGTGGCGAAAGAATTCCGTGGACTGCGCCTTGCCGATGACTTGGCCAAATTGCCAAACAAGGGCGACAAGCTTTTCCATGACGGCAAGGAAATAGGCTACATTACCAGCGCCGTCAAACTGGCGGCGCAAAACGTCGCGCTCGGCTACGTTCGCCGCGAGGCGAACAAAATCGGGACCGAACTGACGATGCAAACGCCCGATGGACCACATCCGGTAAAAATCGTGGAATTGCCGTTTGGGTAGGGACGCCGCGCTGACGGCGCAGCGCGCCGTCCCTGCCAAAACTTCACAATTGTTCCCCGATTGCCTTCAAGAAAGAATCGGTCCAGTTTAATTCCGCCGGACTTTTCAATTCCGCCGAACGTTTGAAGTCCGCCTCAAAGAGTTGATGATCCAACTGGCCGACTGTGGCCGGATCAGAAAATGCGACGTCCAATTCCTGGGATACTCGCAGGCTCATTTTCTCCATGTTTGCCGAGCCGACACATGCCCAGCCATCGTAAATGGCCGCCTTGACGTGTGTCATTCCCGGATAAATAAACACCCGGATGCCATTACGTATCATTTCATTGGCCGTCACCATATTGCCGGTCTGCATGATGCCGACGTCGGATTCGGAGCCAAGGATGACGCGCACGTCCACGCCGCGCTGTCGCGCCTGGATGAGCGCGCGGAGCATGGTGTTGTCATTGAAATACGCATTTTCGATGTAGATATAACGTTTGGCATGACGGATAGCCTCCAGTTGCGCGTGGTAAATCTGCATTTCGCCGGTGGCCGTGTGCAGGACACGCACGTCGATGCTGCCGGGCACCGGATTCCTGCGCAGATGTTTGCGGTCAAAAATTGCGGCCCAGGCGTAAGCAAAGTCGCCGAACGGTCCCGCCAGAGCCCAGGCCTTCTGATAATCCTTTTCCAACTGCCCGACAACAGGGCCGGTCAGGCCGACCATCATATCATGCCATTGATACCGGTACACCCATCCGATGTTCATGCCGCCGAGGTACGCCTGCCGTCCGTCGATGATGAAACACTTTCGGTGATTGGTGGCAAGCCACGGGTCTGCGCCCGCCCGCACATGAACATGCGCGCCGGCTGCAAGATAAGATTCGATGTCGGCCGGCGCCTGAAAATTGGGTGGAACGTCCGATGCCGGGGCGCCTTCGCCAAACAGCGAGCCGATATCGTCCATCAGCACACGGACGCGGACTGAATCAGACCGCTGTTTGAGCACGTCGGCCATTTTCACCGCGAAGTTGTCGGTGTCAAAAATATAGACCATGACGTCCACGTTTTGTTTGGCTGTTTCGATGGATTGGACCAACGCTGGAAAAAACTGGCTGCCGTCGACGAACAATTGCACGCGGCCCTGGTGCCGCCGCGAAGTCACGACGCCGTCGAGCTCCTTTTCCCAGGCCGCCATGTCCATGGTGGGGCCCGTGTAAAGCGGCGGCGGCGGTGGGTCGGCAGCCGTTATTGAAAAAGAATTTAAAAGGGTCATGCCGGAAATGCCCAGGTGCCAGAGCCCGCAACTGGTCAGGCTGACAGGATTTTTGACCGCCGTGACAATGAGGCTTTTGATGAGCAGGGAATTCAAAACACGCAACGCAAACAACCGGGAAATGGCTATCGGTTGCGTTTCAGAGTCTGCGGGATAGGCCAGGAAAATGACCAGATGAGCCGGGAGATCAACCAGCACAAAGGCCGGGTCCTCGCCCGTCATAAATAAAAACTGGCCCTTATGCGGGTCCATGGCGCCGGCACTCGAAGCCAGCAAACTGATAGCCTCCTTCGAGAAATCGGCGTCGCTAAAGGTGTGGTCTATAATGATGTCCGAAGGCTTGCTATCAAGGTTCACGACCTTTACCTCTCCGGCTTTGTTTCTCAAGACGACGATTTCCATGTCCTGCGCCAGCAGAAGGACGCCATGTCCGGGTACCTGTGGCGCCAGGTTCAAAAAGACCGACTGGAGAAGCGTTTTCCATTGCGCGGCGCCGCGAATCACGAGGCGATTCTTCTGGACGACTACCCGTTTCCGCTCTGCAAATGTTTTCTTATCAAGGGTAAGGACCGAAAAGCGGCATTGATATGGGGCATTGGTGCTTTCAATCGGCGCCCACGTGGCATGAGCGAAGACGTGTTTATCCCGGAGCGGATAGCGGATGTCGAGTGTGTTTGCGGCGCAATAGGCGGTGAAATTTGTGATGCTATTGGGCTCAATATGTTTGAGGTAACTCTTGCGGGAAACGGTCGTTGCGCAGCCGGTCAGAATCAGAAGACAGGCGAGAACAGGAGCAACCAGAGCTTTCATCACTTTTCTTGAATCCTATACCTCTGTGGCAAATCTCCAAAAAGCTATTCTCATTAGCGCCCTTGAAGCAGTTTCATCTTTCGCTGTGTCAAACCATCGGACGATTATTCTCCCTCTCCCAGCGGGAGAGGGCCGGGGTGAGGGAGAGTCTTCCGGATGGCAATTGTCTGTCTGTTCCTCGACAGGTCGCCCCGCATTTTTTCTAAAATCTAAAATCACTTCAACTCTTTTGCATACAGACAGCGTGACCAGCGGCCGGGTTCAACTTCCGTTAAATCCGGCGGCTTATTGGCGCACTCCGGCCGGGTGCTGGCGCTGGGACAGCGCGGATAAAACCGGCAGCCGGGCGGGAAGTTTCCAATCCGCGGAACGTTGCCTGGAATCGCCGAAAGCCGCTCCATGCCGCCTTGCAACTTGGGTACGGAACTCATCAGCGCCTTCGTGTAGGGATGCATGGGGCGTCGTAAAAGCTCGCGAGCGGGTGCCATTTCCACCACTTGGCCGGCATACATCACGGCCACGCGATCGGCCATGTCGCCGACGATGCCCAGGTTATGGGTGATCAGCAAAATGGCCATGCCGAGCCGCTGCTTTAATTCCCTGAGCAAATCCAGGATCTGGGCCTGGATGGTCACGTCCAGGGCGGTGGTGGGTTCATCCGCTACCAGCAACTTGGGTTCGCTGGCCAGCGCCATGGCAATCATGACCCGCTGCTGCATTCCGCCGGACATCTCGAAGGGATAATTGCGAATGCGCGATTCCGGGGCCGGAATGCCCACGAGTTTCAGCAGGCGAATGACTTCCTCGTTATTCGCCTTGTCTGGACGATGTAATTTGAGCGATTCCTTGATTTGGTTGCCCACGCGAAACACGGGGTTCAACGCCGCCCCGGGCTCCTGGAAAATGTAACCCACCACGCCGCCTCGGATTTTCTGCAATTCTGCCTGGGACATTTTCAAAACGTCGTGGCCATTCAATAGGATTTCGCCGCCCACGTAATTGGCCGGCGGAGCAGGAACAAGTTTGGCGATGGATAGCGCGGTCACGGTCTTGCCACAACCACTTTCACCCACCAGGCAGACCGATTCGCCGGCGTTGATGGTCAGGGAAATGCCGTCAATGGCGCGTAAGGCGTCGGCATTCCTGCCGAAGTCCATCTTCAAGTCTTTGATTTCAAGCAACGACACAGGGGAAGTAAAAAGGAAAAAGGGCGACGTTGAAACGTTAAAATGTTGAAACGTTGAAGCGGGAAGATTTCGCAAGAAGGCCATTCGTCGCTTGGGTAGGCGTTTCCCGATTCAATCGGAATTCCGGGCGGCGTCCTCGCCGCCAGCTCCCGAAACAGCCGCCGAGACGGTGCCTCCAATTCGCGTTAAGTTCCCCCGAAAGCATTCGGGCTTGGCGTAATTCGCGGACTGACTCTCATTTCCTCAAAATCCTCGAATTTCTCAGCAAAATCGCTATTTCTGTCCTCGTTTCCCCGTTTATTTTCCTATAGACAAAAAATGTGTAAGGGCAAAAGGGGAATCGCCCCAAGACGCAAGCGCGCTGCCGGGATTCAAGCGAAAGCTGTCACCACGATCGTCGACTTAGCGCCAGCGAACCGAGTAACCCTGCCACAACGAGGTTGATCGTGCCCGGCTCTGGAACTGCTTCAAGGCTAAATGTATACGCAGAATAGGGATTATTTGAGCCGCCCGAAAAAGTGACGGTCAAATCGGCTGGCGTGTCTTGAAATGCGCCGGTGATGTCAATTAGCGTGCCCGTTCCGGTAAACAGCGCCGCGCCGGTTATCGAGTCGTAGGAATTCTCGGTAAGTGTCTCAAGGTTAAACTCAAACCGGTTCCTGGGTGTGGTCCCGGAAGCCCCATAGCCCCCAAAAGTGTCCTGCTGTGAAAAAAACATGTAATTATTAATGGAAACCGTCGTTGGAGTTGTGGAAAGCCCCTGAATTCCCGGGCCGAAAGATGAATCGGGATATGTAACACTGACAATACTATTATTCTGAACAACACCAGCAAAGCTGCCGGTGGCACTTTGCGCAATATTCGTAGGAAATAACCCCATCGAGGAGGCTGTAGCTTCGCCGTACGGGTCCAATGGAAGCGATTCTCCGGTTACGGTCCCGGTTAAATACTGCGCGTTTGCGGCGCCGACGAAAGCAATACACCCGATGAATACTAGCGTTAATAGCATTTTCATACTTTTCCTTTCCATTAAAACTTGTAAACGAACCCGCAGACTGCGGGTAAAGTCACCATAAGAGATAAAAACGAGTGGAAGTCAAGGGAAATTTGTTGCATTCGCAATTCAGTTCGTCGGAAGGTCACAAACCGGCTCCGCGATGTTCCAATAATGTTATGCCTTTTAATTACAGCGCAACGTAACCGCCGGTCTCGACGCATGGCTCAACCTGGAATATAATTTCAGTCATGCAAAACCTGCAAAAAATCTAAGCGCAAAGGGAGGTAGCGTCAATCAGTCAAAATCAGACGCCTGCGCATTACCAACAAACACAGCAAGCTGGCTGCAGCGAAACTCATCGCACCGGGCTCCGGAACGGTTTCCACTTCAAACGTGTAAGCCGAATAAGGTTTGTTTGGGCCGCCGGAAAAAGTCACGGTCAAATCGGCCGACGTATCCTGATAAGCGCCGGTGAGGTCAACGATCGTGCCCGTTCCTGTAAATAGCGCCGCTCCAGTTCCAGAGTCGTATGAATCCTCCGCGAGCGTCTGCAATTTAAATATAAAGCGGTCCGAGGGCGTGGTCCCGGAAGCCTGGTAGCCTGGATACTCATCTGGCTCGGAAAAAATGAGGATCGTGTTTAAAACTGGAATGGGAGTTGTGGAAAGTCCGCTTATGGTTACAAACGCTTGTGAAATGCTGTTGATTGGAACGATGCCGGCAAAATTGCCGGTCGCACTTTGGACGATATTCGAGTCAGACTCTTCTATAGAAGAGGAGGTGAGGTAGCCGTAGGAGTACGGTGGAAGTGCTTCTCCGCTCAAGGTCCCGGTCAAATACTGCGCATTTGCATTGCTCGCCAGGGCCAAAGATCCGATAAACACAAGCGCCAATAGCATTTTCATAGTTTTCCTTTCTTAGTCCAAAGGCAAAGTGACCTAAACGAACTCATCAACTGAAACAGTTACCATAAGCGAGACAAATCATCGAAGTCAAGAGAAAACTATCGTGGACCTTCTGACAAATGTCTAAATCGTTTGTTCCTCCACTTTAGCTGGCATCGCTCAACCTCCGATAGCCGTGTGCTTCAGCCGGCCAGGCGATGATGAACAAGAGCGTCCCAATCATTGCACAGGCGATGAGCACGGCAAAACCCATATCCCAACCATAGGTTTGCACCAGCAATCCAAGCCCCCATCCCGAAACGGTGGTGCTTGCGTAACCAAATATGCTCGTCAGGCCTACCGCGGTCGCTGCCGCGCGTTTGGTAGCCAGCTTCATACATGCGATGGCCAGAAGGCATTGCGGGCCGTACACAAAAAACCCGGTTGCGCCCAGCAATCCCATCATTACCAACTCAGATCGCGTTTGTACCTTCCAAAACAGCAACAGGGAAATGCCTGCCAGTGCCATGTAGAGAATGCACGCCCTGCCGGCGCGGCCGCCTAAAAACCGGTCGGTAATCCATCCGCCCAGAAGCGCGCCCAGTCCCCCGAAGGCCTCGAAGCTGGCGACCATGGCCGCCGCATGCGTGATTTGCATATGCCGCGTCTCTATCAGCATCGTCGGACCCCAGTTAAAAACGGCGTATCTGATCGTATAGACAAAAAAATTCGCGGTTGAAAAAATCCAAATATACGGATTGCCGAAAACCTGGCGGCGCACAAAGGCGCCGAAATCTTTCTGTGATTCGTTTTCCGGCAAATCGACATGCGTCCCCTCATGGTCAGGCAATCCAACCGATTGCGGCGTATCAGGCAATAGCAGCCACAGAACGACGGCAATCACGAGCGCAATAACCGCCGGCACAAAAAAGCACAATCTCCAATTCGCGGCAAATAAGCTCCCGCTGACCAAAAAACCACATAACAGCACAACGCCCACGCTCCCGATGTTGTGCGAAAGGTTCCAAATTGAAAACTTCGCCGCCAGCTGTTTGGGAGGAAACCAATTGCTCGTTAGCCGCGCGCAAGGCGGAAACCCCATGCCCTGGAACCACCCGTTTAACACCCAAAACAAACCCAGGACGAGCACTGATGAACCAAAACCGAAACAAATATTGATGAGCGCGGATGCCAGCAGCGCAGTGGACATAAAAACCGCTGGATTCGCGCGGTCGGCCAAAAAGCCATTGAGAAATTTTGAAATGCCGTAGATCACTCCGTGCAAAGTTAGAAAAAGCCCCAGCCTCGCCTTGGTAATTCCCAGCTCACTGCCAATGAGCGGCAACGCCACTGGCAGGTTGCCGCGCACGAAATAAAATGTCGCGTAACCCAAAATGGAAAAAATCAGCACCCGCGTTTGCCACGTGCGATACCGGGCCGCGATCTCGACAGGATCAGAAAGCATGACCGGGGCAGGGGGTGCAGGACGAAAAATTCCAAAGAATCCGCCGGATGATTGAGAACCGGGCTTCACCGTAACCGCGGCACTTGCCGTTTCACTGGGTTTTGGAGGCGTCATCGGAATTGGTCGGTTGCGCAATATTGCTGGGTACAGGGCAAAAGAAAACGACAAACATCGATGTTTAAATCGATGGGGTCTGACCAGGCCACGATGCATTTTGGTTATACTCACCCCAAAAACACGGTATTTCTCGAAAAGCGGCCGCGTGCGTTATAGTCCATCCATGATGACAATACGAAAAGCAAATGAACGGGGCCACGCCGAACACGGCTGGCTGGACTCATATCACTCCTTTAGTTTCGCCGATTATTATGATCCGAAATGGATGGGTTTCCGCACTCTGCGGGTCATAAATGACGACTTGGTCATGCCTGGCATGGGCTTTGGCACGCATCCGCATCGGGACATGGAAATCGTTACCTACGTGCTCAGCGGTTCGCTTGAGCATAAGGATTCCATGGGTAACGGACGGGTGATTCAAACCGGGGACGTGCAGTACATGGCCGCTGGAAGCGGGGTGCGCCATAGCGAGTTTAATCCGTCGCAAACCGAAGCGGCGCATTTCCTCCAAATCTGGATTATGCCCGATGCGAGCGGGGTCAAGCCGCGTTATGCCGAGAAATCCCTGCGCGACGCGCCTCATGGACAATTCCATCTGGTCACGAGCAAGAACGGACGCGATGGGTCCATGGCAATCCACCAGGATGCCGAACTATCGCTGGCCAAACTCGATCCGGGCCAGAAGGTGACGCATACGCTGGGCAATGATCGCAACGCCTGGGTCCATGTGGCTGAAGGCGAAGTGGTATTAAACGGCAAAACCCTCCAGGGCGGCGATGCCGCGGCCATTAGCCGAGAGGCAAAGTTGGAGCTGTTGGCCAATAAACCGTCGCAGGTGCTGTTGTTTGACTTGAACTGAGCGGTTTGCACGGGGCCACAAGGATTGCGGAATGAATCGCGAATGCGCGGCATTCCGCAATCCCATTACAATTCCGATCCGGCAAAAATCCATTACTCCGATTTTATTTCCGGTACCTCAATAAGGTCGCCGTCCCGCACCCATAAATCGGGAGGATCGTCATGATTTGGGTCGCTACAATCTACCATCCATGTTTTCTCGCCCCGCGTCACCTTGACGCGAGACAAATCGGAATTCGACTTCAAAACCCTCCGGGCCGTGTTGTTACCTAATAGAGCGTGAATGCGGGCGTCAACAGGTTCAAAATCCTTGAGCGGCAACGGGACAGTTTGACCGCCATCGACGATCAATTTGGCCGTGCCGGCTTTTTCCTTCAGATACCGTGACATTTCCACAATGAACTCGCCCGTTTGCGTGTCGGTTTCGGCCAAACTGTGTTCACGCTCAGGAATTTCCACGACGTCGCCAAATTCCAATGGAACGTCACGGGAACAATCTACCCCGTTGGTGGAGTTGAGCAGATTGATTGGAATCCTTTTGGAAATTTCGCCGGTTGCGTTGGGACGGACGATGGTAATATGCGTGAAATCAGGAAAGGCAAAACGGTGGTCTGAGCTCGAATAGCAAACTCTGAAAAGCAACTCCAGCAAAGTAAACTGGTTCCAGTTATTGGTTCCTCTGAAGAAAAATCCAACCGAAGCCTTTGCCGATGGTCGGGCTGCCATTATGCGGTCCCAATCTGGCAACGCTTCCAAAGCTCCGTGCCGTCTCAACAAATCAGCGATCGAAGCGGCGATGGTCATTTGCTGACCGGGCGGCAGGTTATTGCCGAGGCTGTAGTTTTCTGATTCCACTTCCAGCTCGACTTTTAGCGGCGTCTCTCCCTGTTGGTTCCTGACATTGGGATTTGCTCCGCCGTCTAATAATGCCTGAAGAATGTCTGTATCGGACAAAGCCCAAAAAATTACGGGAGGAGGTTCGCTGGTTTGCGCATCAGGGTTGGCTTTGTATTTGAGAAGCAGTTGGACCATTGGCAATTGATGATTTTGTATTGCGAGCCACAAAGGGGTGGCGTTTCGCAAAATGGCAGAATACTCGGGATGCCATTGAGAGCCATACGAGCCTTGCGGGCAGTGCATCGGGCCGTCAACATTCGGATTGGCGCCCGCTCGCAGCAACAATTCGGCAGAAACCAAATCCTGTTTATCAACTGCACCGAGCAGCGGCGCGTCCATTGTGCCGGCATTTGGATCGGCTTCGGCCAGAAGCGCCTTGACCGTTTCTGTGGAGTCCGATGCGGCGGCTAGACTCAGGGGTGTTCGACCGTCTTTCTCCAGGAGGTTGGGGTCCGCCCCGGCCTTCAAAAGCCTTTGCACGATCTCCCAATGGCCGTTTCGCGCGGCCTCCAGTAATGGCGTCGCGCCGGAATCATCCTGGGCATTAACGTCGGGTCTGTTCTGCAACAATACTTCCGTGACGGCCTGGTAACCTTCGCTGGCTGCGTTGTGCAAAGGAGTTTCTCCCCGCCAGGCTTTCGCATTGATATTCGCTCCACGGCTTAAAAGATAATCCACCATCGCGCGGTTTCCGGCGTTTGCGGCCAGGTTAAGCGCGGAGAATTTCCCGGCATTTACGTCGGCGCTATGATCCAGCAGAAACGCCGCGACCTTGAGTGAGCCGTTGATAGCGGCATTTTCGAGGGGCGTGTGCCCATGCTCATCCGGCGCATTGATTAGATCCGGGCTATCTTGAAGTTTCGCCTGCAGACGCGCGATTTCCTGGTCTTCATCATTTGCCGGCACGCTGCTTTTAGAAAGCGCAGCTGCGGCATTCTGTATTTTCAAGGCCTCCATGATTCCGCTGATTCTTTCTGAGATTTGCTGGTTGATCGTCGTCAACACTGCCTTTTGCGCCGTAATCTCCGGGTTGGCTTCGGCCAGAACGGCTCTCTTTTGGGCCAGCGTCATTTCAGCGGCGTTGCGTTGTTGCAAAAGCGATGTCAGAACAGCGTCTGGCATGAGGGTGGGCAGGACCTTTTCAAGGTCAGGCTTAGAGAGGTCTTTTACTTTTTCCCAAACGTTCGGGATTGAACCATTGGAGTTTTCAGCCAGTGACGAAGCGCCCATCCCCGCCAAATCCTCCTGACTCAACCTTGCCAGTGTCTTTTGATCTGGAAATTCGTTGAGGATGCGCTGGTATTCCATCGCTGCCTGATTGGTCAGCCCTTTCTCCCGAAAACATTCGCCCAGCCGAAAAATCGCCGTGGCGGCCAATTGCCGGTCCTTGTCAAATTGAGTCGAAAGCGCTTCGTAATCTGCAATGGCGGCATTTATGTTGTGATCAGCCTGTTCCGCAAGCATGCCCTTCTGCAACAATTCTGTGAGATTGGTCTGCGCCTGCAGGCACGGTGCCATCAGGGCGAAGATTATAATCGAAATTATCGCTTTCATTATTATAAATCTCTCATTTCTGTCGCTCGCATTTGTCATGCTTTTGCAAAATCATTATTTATCGTAGCAGCCGACGTGAGGAGGCTCTGACTCATTCGCGGCCAGGCTATTTAATTTCACTGCGCATCCGGCCTCTCCGGCAATTGCCAGGTGTCCTGTCTCTTTTTCTTTTCTCGTTTTCCTTTTTAATTTTTAGTTCCTTCCAGCCTGTATCCCACACCGTGGACCGTTTTTAGCCACTTTGGCGCTTCAGGATTTTTTTCCAGTTTCGCGCGAAGTCCGGCAATATGATTGTCCACGGTGCGAGTAGTGGGGAAGGCCGTATAACCCCACACGGCATCAAGAAATCGTTCGCGCGTCACAGGCTCGCCTTCGGCCTCGGCCAGCAGCCGCAGCATGGCAAATTCCCGGGCTGTCAGATGGATTGCCTTTCTGCCGCGAAAGGCCGTTTGTCGAACCAGGTCAATCTCGAGATCGCCCAATTTCAGACCAGTTAGTTTCGTTTTTCGTTCCATCCGTCGCAAAAGGGCCCGCACGCGGGCCAGCAATTCCACGGTGCTGAACGGTTTAACGAGGTAATCGTCCGCCCCGGCATCCAGGCCGGTTACCCGGTCTTCGATCTGGCCCTTGGCCGTGAGCATCAGAACGGGCACATCATTCGCCAAACGGCGCAGTTCTGCGCAAAGGGCGAATCCATCCAGTTTGGGCATCATTACATCCAATACGATGAGGTCGGGCTTTTCCTCCAATGCACGATTGAGGCCGCTTTCGCCGTCCGTTGCGGTCAATACGCGATAATTTTCCGACCCAAATAAATCCGCCAGCGCAGTGCGCATGGGCGTTTCGTCTTCGACAATTAAAATTCGCTCATTCATGTTGCTTCGTTCCTGGCAATTCAATGGTAAACCGGCTGCCTTTGCCTGGCTCGCTGTCTATCCGCACGCGCCCGTCATGCGCTGCGACAATATGTTGGACCACACTCAAGCCAATGCCAACGCCCTGTGTTTCACGACGCAATTCTGAACCCCGGCGATAAAATCGCTCAAAGATTTTCTCATGCTCCTCCGCAGGAATTCCAGGTCCGTGATCGGCAACAAAAAGGCATAAAGTCGTGTTGCCGTTTTGGCGTTCGATTCCGACCATGACGTTTTCGCCTTTGGGCGAGTGTTTGATGGCATTATCAATCAGATTGACCAGTGCTTGCTGTATGGCGCGGCTGTCCACTTCCAACTCAATGTTTGAGACTCCGGCATCGATGATTTCAAGGCGCACACCCTTTTCCGCGGCGTACGGTTCCATGAGTTTGACAGTGGTTTGCACGACGGCGACGAGGTTGGCCAGCTCAAATTCATATTGCTTGCGCCCCTGTTCGATTCGCGAAAAATCCAGGACATTTTCAATGAGGGAAGAGAGGCGGCGGCATTCCTGGACAATAAATCGAAAATATTCGTTCTGGCGGAGCGTGTCTGGAATTTTTCCGCGTTCCAGGTTCTCTGCCATTAATCGTACGGAGGCAATCGGCGCGCGCAACTCGTGCGAGACGCTGGAGACGAAATTGATTTTCATTTCGTTCAGTTCCTGCTGGCGATAAAAGGCCCGCCACGAGGCGAGCAGTCCAACCAGCGCCGAGAAGGCCGCTCCTAGGATAAGCATGCCGAAAAGCCTGAAGCGCCGGCGTTCGGCCGATAACATTTGGTCGCGGTTGGTGAGATAAAGGCTTACTGAAAAAGCAATTGTATCAGGCATAGCGACTGCCCCCGCCATTTGTGATGCGGTGCCAAGCAAGTGCCAATTCGGCGAATCTGCAAACGATGATTTTCCTGCGGCATTGGGATCGGGTCGCGAGGTGATTGGTTGTCCGGCAACCGTCACGGAAGCCATTTCGTAGTCAGGAATAAAGACTTTATTTTCCTCCAGCGCGTGCTGGAATATTGCTTTCACGACTTCGCGCGGCACGAACCAAATCTGGTAGCCGGATCCTGTGACCGGTCTAATCTCCGGGTGATCTGCTTGATCCCTGAATGTGCAGGGTTCAAAAAGAGCAAGGGCGCCGGGATCAGACTTATTAAGCCAGCCGGCCCATGACGTTTGTCTGGTCCAGTTTGTCGAGGCCTGGAAATCCCGCAACGAGAACAGCCAGGAGCGTTCCTTCGCCTGTGCATTCCAAAACTGAAGTGTCCAAAAGACGTTTTGACCCAGGGCAGAATCGTCGTGATTGGTCAGCCCTTCAGCCAATTCGAGCAACCGGCTTGAGGTGAATGATGGATGGTCGATAACCTGCCACCAGACCGACTGTAACAATGCGCCGGTGAGTTTTGCATTTTTCGCCGAGAGCAACTTGTAGCAGGCGATTTCTTCAAAAGAAAGCCCCGTCTCCGTTGGGAACGCGCCGGAACTGCCGGCAACGTCCGTTGCTGGCTCCTGCATCCAAATCGCCGCCTGTTGCGCGGCCGGCCCCGGATTGGAATTTACAAATGCCTCGGATGCTTTTTGGACGAGAGCGCCGCTTTCATTTGCGTCAATGGCCTGCCTTAATTGTCGCCAAAGCATTTTCTGTTTCTGTGACAGGCCGGTGTACCATTCTGGAGGAGCCGGTGCTGCCTGCATTTCCGGCGGTTGAATTTGCCGCCCATCAACCAGAATTTCTCCTTGCGGCACCGCCAGGTTTGCGAAGTTCAAGTCCGGGAAGTCCTGTTCCCATTTTTCGATGCTGTCCCGCAGTCTTTTATCCGGGAAATCACCGGTAATAGTTGGTTGTCCCGCCGACCTCACTCCCTGTGTCCATTCATTCTGCAACGCCAGGAAACGCTGAAGTTGGCCGTTTGCTGATGCGCGTACGGCCCAGGCCAGGCTTTGTACGTCTTGCATGGCGCGATCGTGCGCGTCGTCTTCAGCCCGTTGTGCTTCCCGCCGGAGCGAAATCAGGCTGACCACTGCCAGCAACGTTACCGGCAGCAAAATGAAGACGGCTTGCCAGATAAACGGCATTAAACGTCTTGTTCCGGCTCTCATGTTGAACAATTTAATACTGGCCGCGAACCAGTTGTCACGGATTTGTAAAATAGAGGTTGTACGAAGGCATGTTATGTCGAGGATCCGTGGGGCTGGATTGGGGTTCCGGAACCGTCGTCGGTGGGCTTGCTCGCGGCCGGATGGGCGTTTGGGTTTCGGGCTGCGCTCGCGGCTTCCGCTCCGCCAATCTGTTAGGATACTGAAGCGCTGAACCGTCCTGGATGGTTAAGGCCCGAGAAGTTTCATCACTAAAGCACCGAGGAAGACGACGAATAAGAATGTCGAGCCGATCCATATTCCAAGCATGAAATAGGCGGTAAATTTGGTGGTTTGGTTGACGACCCCAACGTGATGGTTCGTCATCCGAACTTTGATGATCCAGGAAATCAGTCCAGCGACAGCGGGTATGCCAATCACGATTCCCACCAATTCATTCCGGGACAGGGTTTGATGTTGCCAAATAAGAAACTGAAGCCATGCGATGAAGAGCACGGGAGGCGCCAGCAATACGAACAATTCAAACGCGAAAGACCTGGTGGAAACCGTTTGCGCCAAATTTTCCTGGCCGGGCAGGGGATCCAATTTCGGCCTGCGTTTTGGCGGAATAAAGAAACAAATCATGTCCACCATGAGAAACAGTCCGCCCGCAATCGCCAGCGCCTGCGCTGCCTGGTGGTAGGACCAGGCAAACAGCCCAAATATTGCAATTTGGAATACGACCACGCCGCCGGTGTCAAAGACCCGGCGGGTCTTGTTTCCAGGCAAATGTCGTTCGACAGCGTGCGCGGGATTCTCTGCTGGTGAAATAAAGCTCATTTACCAAACGGCAAAATAAATTGAAGTTAATAATAGGCCGAGTAAAAATCCGCCGATTCCGCCGGCGTCGAACTCGCCGACTTTTTCATCAATAAACACTCCCCTGGCGCGCTGCCCGCGGACATGCATGAATAGATGCATTCCGACCCACAGTCCTAGCAATGCGAAAAGCATGATTCCTTTATGCTCGTGGATGGAGATGGGAACCCCGCCTCCGACTCCGATTGAAAAATAGGCGTGGAGGCCTGTGGGCGTTTGCGGGCCTTGTCCTGAAACGAACATCCGTATATGCAAATCATCCTGCAGCCGTTGCGCAAGCCCAAATTGACCATCTGGTTGGCACTGGATCCGCATTTCGACGTCAACGATTTAACGTTTCAATTTCAACGAACTCCGAAAATCCTTTTTCCTTTTTCCCCGGTCTGGTACTGTTCCCGTGTGAGTTACAGGAAAACTCTTCTAGTTTTAGCCGCCGCATTCGTCATATTGATGCCGCTGCATTCGCCCGCGCCCCTGGTCTATACGCCGGGCGAAGGCTGGTTTTACGAATTGCCCGGCCAGACGTCGAACTGGCAACGGTCTCGGGCGCGAGACCAGTTGGCAGTCGCCCAGCAAAATTTCAAGGAGCGCGATTACTCTACCGCCTTGCGCGCCGCCTATCGTGTGGTGCAAATGTGGCCGTTGTCCGATTACGCGCCTGACGCCGAATACCTGGTAGGCCGTTGTCTCGAAGCGCAACACAAGGATGAAGCCGCCTTCAAAGCTTATCAGGCCATTATTGAAAAATATCCCAACAGCCCCCGCTACGAAGAGGTCGTTTGGCGGCAATACCAAATCGCCAGCCGATTTTTGGGCGGAGAATGGACGAAACTATGGAACGTGGTCCCGTTCTTCCCGTCCATGGACACGGCCGCGCAAATGTTTGACAATATCGTGACCAATGGCCCGTACAGCGATGTCGCGCCGCATGCGCAATTGCGCATCGGTGCCGCGCGGGAGAAACAGCGGGATTATGAGAGTGCCGTCTCGGCCTACGGAACGGCCGCCGATCGTTATCACGACCAGCCAACGATTGCCGCCGACGCCGTATTCCGGATGGCCGAATCGTATCGCAAACAGGCCGCCACCGCCGAATACGACCAGGGCACCGCGGAACAGGCCATTGAGACGTTTACTGATTTTACCAACATGTTTGCCGCTGACAAACGCGTGCCCGAGGCGCAGAGGGACGTAGTTGCGCTCAAAGCCGAGCAGGTCCACGGCGCCTTTGAAGTGGCCCAGTTTTACGAAAACAGCCGCAAATGGGATGGCGCCGCCATTTATTACAACCAGGTGCTCCAACTGGACCCGAATTCACCCTACGCGCAGACAGCGCGCCGGCACATCGAAATCCTCAAACCGCGCCTGCACGTATCCGATAATTAGGGAGACGTTTGAAGAAATATTGCAGCCAATTGGCGCCGAGAAATGTTCGCGAGCAGCGGTCATTTTCACCTGGCTTCCATCTTCCATCTTCCATCCTCCAACTTATCTGCGCCGTCACCCTTCTTGCCGCCGGTTGCGCGGGCTATCACCTCGGACCCGTGAACGGCCAAACCGCCGGGGACAAATCAGTCCAGATTTTGCCGTTCAATAACCAAACCCTCCAGCCGCGCCTGGGCGATGCTGTCACGCTCGCATTGCGCAAACGGGTCCAGAACGATGGGACCTATCATCTCGCAAATGACGAGGGCGACGTCGTCGTTAGCGGCGTCATCACCAGTTACAGCCGCGCGGGTTTGAGTTATTTGAGTTCGGACGTTTTGACGGCCAACAATTATCAGGTCAGTATGGTTGCGCACGTCGTCATCCGTGACCGGGCAACAGGCAAGGCCATCCTGGACAAAGATGTAAAGGGCTACACGCTTGTCCATGTGGGTTCTGACCTCCAAAGCGCCGAGCGCCAGGCAATGCCCTTGCTGGCCGACGATTTCGCGCGTAAAGTGACCCAAATGCTGACTGAGGGAACGTGGTGATTTACGATTTACGATTTACGCTTCGTAGGGGCGGACGTGAGGAAACTTCCCGAGCCTGTTCGCGCTTTGAACCCTTGAATCACCTAAAATGTTCAAGCATAACAAATCATCGGACGACGATTCCCCCTCTCCTTGGGGAGAGGGCTGGGGTGAGGGCGATCTTTTGGCAGCCGAGGTACGAGCCTCCGTCTAATCGGTTCACGAGCATGGCCGTTCAACTAAATGCGTTTTCCCTCTGACGAATCGTCCGCAACGTCGGTCAAATACCCAATGGAACTTCCAACCGTTATCTTAAAACCCGGCGAAGCCGACCGGGTCATCGCCGGCCATCCGTGGATCTACTCGGGTGAAATCCTTCGAGCGACCAGGCCGCCGGCCGACGGCGACGTTGTGCAGGTCAAAGACCATCGGCAGCGATTTCTGGGCGTTGGATTCTTTAATTCCAAATCAAAAATCCATGTCCGCGTTCTTTCGCCGGAACGCGTCGAAGTAGATGAATCCTTGTTTGAACAGCGCGTCCGCGCCGCACTTGAGATCCGCCGGCGTCATCTGCCCGGCGCTACCTCGTTCCGGGTGGTGAATGCCGAAAGCGATTTTCTCAGCGGCCTCATTGTGGATAAATACGAAGATATCCTGGTATTGCAGATTTCTTCGCTCGGCATGGACAAGCGGAAGGCGCAAATCGTGGCGGCTCTGCAAAAGATTTTTTCGCCACGCGCGATTTTGGAGCGTAGCGAGGCCGCATCCCGGAAATTTGAAGGACTGGAGGAAGCCAATGGCGTGCTGTCTGGCGAGTCTGACGGAAAATGTTCGGTGAACCTGAACGGCTTGAAATTTGACGTCGATCTGCGTGAAGGCCATAAGACCGGCATGTATTTGGACCAGCAGGTAAACTATCAGGCTGTTTCACGTTTTGCCGCGGGCGCGCAAACCCTCGATTGTTTCAGCTTTCTCGGTGGATTCGGATTGCACGCGGCGCGCGCGGGCGCGGCCCACGTCCATTGTTTGGACCAAAGCGCTCAGGCCGTCGAGGCGTCCCGGCAAAACGCCTCCGCCAATGGATTGGCCGAGAAATGCTCGTTTGAAACCGTGAACGTATTCGATTGGTTGAAAGCCCAGACCGCCGTCAAACCGCACGAGAAAGTCATACCACGATTCGACCTGATCATCCTTGATCCGCCGTCGTTCACCCGCAACCGGGCCGCTGTCCCCGACGCACTGCGCGGCTATAAAGAAATCCATTTGCGCGCCCTTAAGCTGCTCAAACCCGGCGGAGTGCTCGCCACGTTTTGCTGTTCCCATCACGTCAACGCCGAACTATTCCAGGACTCGCTGCTCTCAGCTGCTTTCGACACCCGCAAAATCCTGCGCCGCATCGCCGTCTATTCACAATCGCCGGACCACCCGATCATCCCAATGATCCCGGAAACCGAATATTTGAAGGGCTTTGCGTTTGAGCTGGTATAGACCCGATTTTGCATTTCAACCCGGATTTTGCGTTGGGGTTCATTACATGATTCGCTTCAATGCAAGTGTCACAGCCATAGCCGCTTTTGGACGAGAAATCCAATTGCGTTGCATTAGATCTGCACAAAACTGTTCAGGCGCTCACCCGGCGTTTGACGGAGAGAGCAGGGAAAAGGCCGCAGATCAAACTCGCGCTATCGCGCGGATTCGCAGTCAGCGGCTTATGTTCGGAGCTTTTTACCCGGGGCGGCGCACTCGCAGACTCGCGCTCTGCCCCGGGCTGTTATATTTCGCCCTTATCAGGGCTTCCAGTTAGAGCCTCGTACCTCGGCTGAAAAGAAATCGTCAAACCGGCCACGTCACGTAGATGGAGAATTGTCGTCCAATGGTTCGAAACGACGACATCTAATGCAAAATCCGGGTTTCAACGATTCAACGTCTGCATTGCCTTTCCCCAATCTACATTCGGCACCACACCCATGGTCAATTCCAGCGTTCCGCCATT
>DATAST010000092.1:0-1685 GCA_036269115.1 Verrucomicrobiia bacterium
CTGACATCCTGTGTTTCTTCCGTGGTTTTGTTGTAACGATAAATGGAGTTTTCGTTGTTCGAATAAATGATGTGCCAATCACGTGGATCAGCGAGAACAAAGCCAGCCTCGCCGTCGCCGACGTCGAACCAATTTGCGGGACCGATTGCGCCCCAGTCTGTGCGACTGGCGATGCCAATGCTCGAGTTATCCTGCTGCGCGCCATAAATGTGATACGGAAAAGCGTTGTCCACGGAAACGTGATAAAACTGCGCGGTGGGCTGGTTGTTTTGGGTCGTCCATGTTTTTCCACCGTCGATTGAGATACTCACGCCTCCATCATTGGCGTTGGCGATGCGATTTGGTTTTTCTGGATCAATCCAGAGTCCGTGATGATCTCCGTGGCGTGCTGGCAACAAGTTGAAAGTTTTTCCGCCATCAACCGATCGAAATAACCCGGTGTTTAAAAGATAAACGGTGTCCGCGGATTTGGGATCAGCATAAACTTTACTAAAATACCACGCCCGTTGACGAAAACGGCCGTCATCATTTACACGGGTCCAATGTTGTCCGGCGTCATCAGAACGATAAAGGCCGCCTTCCTTCGCCTCGATGATCGCGTAAACCCTGTTTGAATCGGCACCCGAAACCGAGATGCCGATCCTTCCAAGGATCCCTTCTGGGAGTCCATTGCCCTCGAGACGTTTCCAGGTTACGCCATTGTCTTCAGATCGATAAAGCCCGCTGCCCGGGCCCCCACTGGAAAAAAACCACGGCTGTCGTCGTGCCTGCCACAACGAAGCGAAGACGATGTTCGGATTATGCGGATCAAAAACAACGTCGATCCCGCCAGTGTTTTCGTCTTTAGCTAAAACCTTCGTCCAGGTCTTTCCACCGTCGGCTGTCCGAAATATTCCGCGCTCTGCATTCGGGCCAAAGGCATGCCCCAGCGCTGCCACCAAGACAACATTTTCATTTCTTGGGTCGACAATTAGTGCACCGATTTGGCGAGTGTCCTTTAAGCCAACGTTTTCCCATGTCTTACCACCGTCGATGGATTTGAAGACGCCAGTGCCATAAGTCGTGTTGCCGCGAATGGCCGCTTCGCCCGTCCCCACGTAGATCACATTGTGATCTGATGGCGCGACAGCGATGGCTCCGATGGACGAAATCGGCTGTTTGTCAAAGAGCGGAGTCCAATTCATACCGCCGTCACCCGTTTTCCAGACTCCGCCCGCGACGGCGCCAAAATAAAAAGTGTCCGGCTCTCCAGGAACTCCCTCGATTGTCAGGGCCCGCCCACCGCGAAACGGTCCAATCTGCCGCCACTGCATTCCTTTGAACAATTTTTCATCAATGGTTCCGGGCGCAGTTGGAGTAGGGGACGGAGAGGAGTGAAGGGAATGAGAGAAAAGGAATACGGAGATTCCGAAAATGAATTGAAGCACCCAAAGAGAACGACAGCGAGGCCTAATCATCCGCCTAAAGTGAAAAGCTTACGAGTTGGTTCAACTGGAATCCGCCGCCGACAAAAAGCGATGCCGCTGCGGAGTTTCTTCCGGGACACTCCGGAATCGTTAGACGTTTAACGCGGCCATTCTGGTCGCGGGCGCTTCCAACGCGCTTCCACCAGGTTCCCCGCCGCCAAAATGCCGCGCAGCGTAATATGAGCCAATCACCAAAACAGCCGCAATGAACTGCGCCAC
>DATAST010000093.1:0-105128 GCA_036269115.1 Verrucomicrobiia bacterium
GCCAGTCCGCTGGACGTGCATCAAGGGTTGCCCCGGAACTTGAACGAAGTCCTGAGTTGGGAGGAAGAGCGGGTGGTGCAACGGGACTGGACCCTGGCTTGTGAAGGCAAGTGGTATCAACTGGACCGGCAGCATGAGGCGCTGCTGGCAGTCTTCAGACCTCTACTGAGATTCCATAAAAGCCGCGCGATAAAACGTACTTGTGGAATTGGTCGTGGGAATCAGAAAACTAATCGAATTGCTTGAGAGCAGGTTGGTGCTGACGTCTTGCCACGATTTCAGATTTGTTGAGGATTGAAGCACATAGCTCAGCCCCTGTTGGCCATAGAGCCAGAGTAGCAACTGCCCGGATGGATGGGTGGCGCCTGGCTGGATCTGAAAGGCTCGGACAGACGGCACGACAAATAGTGTAACGCTCTGAGAGGGCAGAACCACATTCAACATCCCGTTCGTCACGCCCGCATTGGCAAGCTGGCTAAGGTTCCCTCCGGCCAATTGCCAGACCTGCGCTGAACCCGTGACGATCAAATTGGAAATGATCAAAGTGACCGGCGTCGCATTGGTGATGTTCTTATTGATGACCATTGCGGTCAATGCGCCGTCGCTGCTGCGCACGGCGGCGAAGGCATCGAGGTCGTCTGGATTTGGCACGGTCGTTTGGACGCTGGTATCGCCGAAGGTGGATCTATTGCCGTCATAGTTACGGAACATTTTCATGGCCAGGTACGTGGGCGTGTTGCTGGCAGGCGTCGCCCAACGCGTAGCCAAATCCAGGCCCTCTCTCCCAAAAATGCCCAGAATGTCCGCCTGCGCGGTCGCGCCATTCATATTTGTCTCAGCGCCCCAGTTGTATTCAGTAATGCCGATTTTTGTGCCCGGATAATTTGTGGCTACCCAGGTCTTCATCAGCGGAATCAGCGCTATGACACTGTTTATCCAGCTCGGGTCAACGTAATTGGGGTCCCAGAAAACGCGGGTCGATTGGTTGCGCAACAGTTCAGTGGCCGGGTCAACGGCATTGCCACCCACATCGGGTTCCTGGGGATAACAATGCAGAGTAAAGTAATCCAGCAGGCGAAGGTGAGTGGTGTTTTCGTACAGTTGAAATTGGTGCAGCAGCCACGGGCAATAATCCCAACCGCCATTCGCGGCCCGGTCGGGATAATCGTTGCGATTATAATTCCCGTGCTGGCCGGACCATTGTTGGTCGTATCCGCTATAGAAATAACCATTCCAACCCCATTCCTCGGGCCCGAGCACAAGCGCGTTCGGATCATTGGATTTAACCATGCTGGCGTACGTAACCATATCGGTCCAGATCTCCTGCATGGTCGGGCCAATGGGATGAATATCCTGATGCGTCGAGAACCATAGGCTATGTTCATTGTCCATGAAGTAATAGCCCACGCCCCCGCTGGTGGAAGCGCTCCATTGATGCATTAGATGTTGCACGAGGCCCTGCTCGAAACCTGCATCGGCCGGGAAATTGGCGTCGGCGCGATTGTTCCACGTAATGGGTTGATTGTTGGTGCTGCTGACGCCATTGCCAGCGGCAGGCAAATAGGGATCGGTCCTGGTTTGAGGCCCATAGGTATTGGTGGAATAACTGTAAAGAATGCTGCGTCCCGCGCCCAGGTAGGGCATCCAACCAATCATGGGAATCGTAATCATCGGCTGCGCGCCGCCCTCCTTGCTGTTGGCCACGAAGGCATCGACGGTGTTTCCAGGCGTCGTGTTGGTGGAATCCGGATAGCTTTCAAAATACCAATCTGCGTCCAGGTTATGCGCGTTGATTTGCCAATTGTCGCGCGTTTCATTGTTCCCGCCCATCCGGTTCATGGTGAAGTTCAAATCGGCGAGATGGTTCGAATCGGCGAAGGCAACGCCATAGATTTGCGGGCTGATCCCATGGCGATTGGCCAGGGCATCGATTTGCACCGTCAAGCCGGTATTCGTCGACCCACTCGTTGTATTGGTGGCAGTGACCAGTGAAATGTCGTCCACATAAAACGTCGGCTGGACTTGACCAAGCGAATCCTGAATGACGAAACCGGTGAAATTCCCTCGACCCGCGACACCCAACTGCGAGAGCGGAACGCTGTAGAGATGCCAGCCATTTGCCAACAACGGCGAAACTGTATAACGGACATTGGTAGAGAAATTGTTCGTGCCGCCGACATCCTGCAACCCGTACACCTGCAAGTGTTGTCCGCCGCTCGCGCCGCCGTTCAGCCAGAAGTTAATGGTTGAGTACGGCGTGGAATCCTGGTCCGAATGCCAAATTTGAATCCCCTGCCATGCGCCGGTAAAAGTCACACTGATGGAATTGCTTCTGGAATGGAGGGGTGACGTATTTCCGTAATTGAGTTGGGCCCAGCCCCAATTTTGCCAGTCGTTCTCGAGCGAATCATCGTATATAACCTGATTGGCGCACAACTCCAGAGGAACCACAAATGCCGCTGTAACGATGAGCATCCATCGGCCGGCGGAAAAAACGAATCGCAGCATTTGCATAGACAGTCACTCAGCGTTACAGAAAAATCCACGCAAATGCATGTCGCGTAAAGTAGGGACGGAAACTGCGCCTATGGACCTTAAAATGATTCGCCGATCGCGCTTGCGCCATGGAGTACTGTGGCAAGCGGAGCGCGACACCGCTCGAACCGGGTTGGAGATTTGAACTGCGATAGCTCTCTCGGCGTCTTCTGCTTTCTAACAGCGTCACTTTCACCTATTCCGCATATTTTCAATTGGTATTTCTATCCATTCACGCAACAATGCGTCATGCTGTCCAACGCTTATTTCTTAACCGGCATATACCGATGCGCCCAGGTCCAGAAGAATACCCGCGGACCCGTCGCAGCCGGGACCATCCAGGTTTGGGATGCAGCACAGCCCGTGATTGGCTTCAGTCCTTCAGAGGATCAAGCGCAAAGCCTTTTCGCAGACGAGTTGCGCAAGCAGCCTGAAGGCGACGAAAACGAAAGAGAGGTCACCGTCAGAAAAATTTTCATCGCTCCCATCGTCGGCCAATTGTTGACTGAATCGGGAAATGTTCCCTTGAACTGGAGAAGTATTCTCGAGAAGTATCAAGCCGTTGTGGAAGCCACGTCTGCGGACGATTTCGAGCAAGGTTACTGGGTGGACGTGGATAGTGTGGTGCCCTCCGACCGGATAAGCTTTAGCGTGGGCACAATTGAATCAAATGTGCCGGAAGATGTGCGCTCAGGCCTGAACTGGTCAGGCGACAAACAATTCTTTTTCCTCCTCCAGGTCCTCCCGCCGCCCGCGCTGCCGCCTCGTCCGGCATATGAAACGGAAGCTGAAGGCGTTGAGAACGAACTATCTGACGAACCCAGTCCGAAGGAGCTTGAAGCGATGAATGCAATCCTTCCCGAGACAGTGGCAATGATTCAGGCTCGAAATTCAGTCACTGCCGCATGGCTTTGGCGGAAATATGCGGCCAATACGCAGTGGAAGGCCAATGCGATCCGGATTATACCGATGTGCGGGACAATTGGAGAACCGGTTTGACAAGAACCGCCCGGCCAACAATTGACTTTGTGGACTAAGTGGACTAATGTACTCGCGTGAAGACTGTCAACGTGCATGAAGCAAAAACCCATTTTTCCACTCTCCTGGCTACCGTGGAGAAGACCGGTGGTTCTTTTGTTATCTGCCGGGACGGCGAACCTGTTGCGGATCTTGTACCTCATAAATTTAAGAATCGGATCAAGCCGCATCCCGGGCTGAGCCGGATTAAAATCAAATACGACCCGGTTGAGCCGGCATCAGAAGAAGAATGGCCGAAGAGGTTCCGATGATTCTGGACACGTGCGCCTTGCTTTGGCTGGCCGCCGGCGAAAGAAAACTTAGCCGGTCTGCGCTGAAAAAAATTAACGAAGCTCCTGCGGTCTATGTTTCAGCCATCAGCGGCTTTGAGATCTGCCTCAAGGTCGGTCAGGGCAAATTGGACCTGTCCCATCCAGTTGAAGAATGGTTTCAGCAGATTGCGGAACATCATGGGTTAACGGTTCTTCCGTTGGGGTTGGATGTTTGCATTGCGGCGGCGAAATTACCGTCCATCCATGATGATCCCTTTGATCGGTTTATCATCGCAACGGCGATATTGAACGATTTGCCAGTCGTGACCATGGACGGTCAGTTTGAAGAATACGGGGTGACGGTCTTAAATTAGAACCGTTACATCGGCTTTGGAGGCGATGCTAATTCTTTGTCCCCGCCAGCTCCTCTTCAAAATCCACAATCTCCTTAATCTGCGCCAAAAACCATCGGTCAATCTTCGTTAGGTTGAAAATTTCGTCAATACCAAAGCCGGCGCGCAGGGCATGGCGGATGAAGAAAATCCGTTCGGCATTCGGCACGGACAACTTCCGCGAAATCACGTCGCGCGGCAAAATGTCGCGGTCGCCGTAGACTTCAGTGCCGATGCGCCAAGGTTTGCCGTCGCCGCCGAGGCCGGCCCGCCCGATTTCGAGTGAGCGCAGGCATTTTTGCAGGCTTTCCTTAAATGTCCGCCCAATCGCCATAGCCTCGCCTACACTTTTCATTTGCGTCGTCAGCGTCGGATCGGCCTGCGGAAATTTCTCAAACGCAAAACGCGGAATCTTAGTCACGACATAATCAATCGTCGGCTCGAAGCTCGCCGGAGTTTCACGGGTGATGTCATTTTTGATTTCATCCAGCAAATAGCCCACGGCCAGCTTTGCCGCGATTTTTGCAATGGGAAACCCCGTCGCCTTGGATGCCAGGGCCGAACTCCGTGACACACGCGGGTTCATTTCAATGATGACCATCCGCCCATTATCGGGATTCACGCCGAATTGAATATTCGAGCCGCCCGTCTCCACGCCCACCGCGCGAATCACCGCGAAACTTTGGTCGCGCATGATTTGATATTCCTTGTCCGTGAGCGTTTGGATTGGGGCCACCGTGATGCTGTCGCCGGTGTGAACGCCCATCGGGTCAAAATTCTCGATGGAGCAAATGATGACACAGTTGTCCGCTTTATCGCGCATTACTTCCATTTCATATTCCTTCCAGCCGAGCAACGATTCCTCGACCAAAATTTCGGAAACAGGGGACAAATCCATTCCGCGCCGGGCGATCTCCTCAAACTCATCGCGGTTGTAGGCAATGCCGCCGCCGGTGCCGCCAAGCGTAAAGGCCGGCCGAATGATCAGCGGGAGTCGTCCAATCTTTTCGGCCACAGCCCGCGCCTCGTTCATGTCGTGCGCCGTGCCCGAGATAGGAACATCCAGTCCAATTGAAAGCATTAGTTGCTTGAAGGCCTCGCGGTCCTCGCCCTTGTGGATGGCCTCGGGACGCGCGCCGATCATTTCGATGCCATGCCGCTCAAGCGCGCCGGACTTGTGCAGCGCCATGGCCGTGTTGAGCGCCGTTTGGCCGCCCAGCGTGGGAAGCAGTACAAGTTTATTACACGTTTTCGCGCCGGTTCCACCTTTGGAAATCAGGCGGCCCATCTCTTCTTTTTCGCGCGCGATGATTTTTTCAATCGCTTCGGGCGTGATCGGCTCGATGTAGGTTCGGTCGGCAAATTCCGGGTCCGTCATGATCGTGGCCGGATTGGAATTAATGAGCACGACACGATAACCCTCTTCCTTGAGGGCCTTGCAGGCTTGCGTGCCGGAATAATCAAATTCGCACGCCTGGCCGATAATGATGGGGCCAGCGCCGATGATGAGGACGGAATGAATATCAGTTCTTTTGGGCATGAAAGCGTTACCTTCGAAAGTTTAGCAGCACCAGGACAGCAATAGTCAGGATCAGCATGACTCCGTTGGGCATGAATTTTTTGGTTTTGGTAAGTCGCCAGGCAAAGACGACGAGCAATGCCGCCATGATCACGTCTGAGAGGGCATGCCCGAATGAGGGCTGAAAAACTCCAGGCAGCCGCGTGAGAATGAGAAGCGCGGCAGCCACAGCGGATGTCATGAGCGACACTTTACTGTTGGCTGTGAAAAAGCCTATCAGTCCGCCGAGAAGCAGCAGCACAACATAGCCCCAAAAGACATAATTTTCAAATTGCATAATGCAAATCCCGCCTCAATTTGCAATGGTCTCCAGGTTCAGGATTTCTCCAGCCTCACATTCGGCAATCACATCAAAAGGCCGGCAGCACACATCGCAATCCGTCGGAAACCGCTGCTTCGAGACGCTGGTATCCAATATAATCTCGCAAAATTGCCCGCAAAATGGACACGACACCGTTTCGGAAACTTCCATTACCGTAGTGTAACGGCACCCGACCAAAATTCAAACTTTCCGTGAAAAAACCTGCGGAACACTAATTGCTAAAATACTGGCGCGCGCGGTTTTTTTGTCGCAAAATGCAATGCATAAACCGGGTTAAACCCGATAGGGGCTATCATGGTAAAGTTATTACATGTTTTGGTGATTGAGGATTCGGAAAACGATGCCGAATTGTTGTTGGAAGAAATCAGGGAGGCGGGCTACGATCCAATTTCCGAGCGGGTACAGACTGCGGAGAGCTTGACCGCAGCCTTGGTCCGGCACACGTGGGACGTGATTTTATCCGATTATGTGATGCCGCAATTTAGCGCGCCGGACGCCCTTAAAGTCGTGCGGGCCAAACATCCTGAAATCCCCTTCATCGTTATTTCCGGTGTCGTCGGCGAAGAGGCCGCCGTGAGCATGATGAAAGCCGGGGCCAGCGACTACCTGGTAAAAACCAAATTATCCCGCCTGGTTCCAGCCATTGAACGGGAAATGGAAACCGCCTATACCCACCGCGCCCGCGCGCAGGCCGAAGCCAGTGCCAAATTTCTGGCCGCAATCGTTGAATCCAGCGACGACGCGATTTACGGCGTCAAACTCGACGGCACTGTTGTCAGTTGGAACCGCGCCGCCGAACGCACATTCGGTTTCCGCGCCGGCGAAATCATCGGACGCAACGTATCCATTTTATTCCCCGATGAACGCCTGGATGAACTGATCGATACCATGGAGCGCATCAAACGCGGCGACCACGTTGGCCGCTCCGAAACCGCGCGTGTCCGCAAAGGCGGCCGGCTCGTGCCCTTATCGGTCACCGTTTCTCCAATGAAGAACGGGGACGGTAAAATCAGCGGCGCATCCGTTATCGCGCGCGACATTACCAACCGCAAGCGGGAAGAGCAGGAACGCATCAAGCTCATTCAGGAACTTACCGACGCCCTGAGCCGCGCCAAAACGCTCGCCGGCCTCCTGCCCATTTGCGCAAATTGCAAACGCATTCGCGATGACCAGGGTTATTGGCAGCAGGTTGAGGCCTACATCTCCCGGCATTCAGACGTCATCTTCAGCCACGGCACCTGCCCTGACTGCGTGAAGGCAGCCGAGAACGGCCATGAACACAGCGTCGCGTCCGGCACCCACATCGTCGAGTAGCAAGCGTAATCCCCCTCAACCCGCTTTGGCCGTTTGTTGCAGCAAGACCGTCCGCGGCGCAAATTTATAAAGTTCGGAGAGAGTGGGGATATTAAAACACGCCTCATCAAACATCCGCGCGTTTGCGCCCATCAACATAGCCATGAGACCCACATGGACCAATTCCGTGGCGTGCTCGCCCAATACATGCACGCCGAGCAGCTTCAAATCGCTCCGCCGAAACAGCAATTTCAAAAAGCCGCTCTTGTCGCCGATAATCCGCCCCCGCACCGAATTGCCATACGGCGCGCGTCCCACGACGTAATCCACTCCCTGTTTTTTTAGTGTCTCCTCCGTCTCGCCCACCATGCTCGTTTCCGGGATTGTAAAAATGCCAGTGGGCAGGAGCGATGGAAGTCCCGCGCGCGCCTCCAAGCTAAAGGCATGACACGCGGCGCGGTAGCCCTGTTCCAGGCTCGTCGAAGCCAGCGCCGGAAAACCAATCACGTCGCCAGCCGCGTAAATGTGGGGCACCGAAGTCTGATAATGTTCATTGACGTGTATTAGTCCGCGTTCACCGACGGAAACTCCAGTCGCCGGCAGGTTCAATTTTGCGGTATTGCTCGTTCGCCCGGCTGCCACCAAAACCGCTTCTACTTCCAGTTCCCGGCCGGAAGAGAGCTTAAGTTTGATCTGATTCGGCCCGGTCCCCGCGCATTTCTGAATCCGTTCCTTTCGATGAAACAAAATACCGTTTCCTTCCATTGCGGTGGCCAGTGCCTGCGAAACCTCAGCGTCAAGAAACGGCAACAATGTCTCCCGTCCGTCAATCAGATGCACTTCAACGCCCAGTGCCGCAAATATGCTGGCATATTCACTGCCAATCACCCCGGCTCCGGCCACAGCCATCGTTTTGGGCAATCGGTCCAAATCCAGGATCGTGTCTGAATCGTAAACGTGTGGCTGGTCAAACGGAAATTCCGGCGGCCGAAATGGCGACGACCCCGTGGCGATCAGGATTTTTTCACCTTGCGCATTCGACTCTCCATTTGTCCCGCTGCTCACCCGCGCGGTATTTGGATTTTCAAACGCGGCGACCCCAAGGAAAAAATCAATTTTTAGCGCCTCGGTCCACTGCACGAGCGTCGCATTGAAACCAGCCTTCACATTTTGCTCGTGACGAAGGAAATCCGCTACCGTTGCTTCCTGTCGAAGGACCACGTCCAGTCCCGTCAGGTTTCGTGCCTGGACACCGGACAAGGCCAGGGCCGTCTCGCGCAATGTCTTGCTCGGCAACGTGCCTGTATTGATCCCGGCGCCGCCAAGTTCAGCCTGTTGATTCACCAACGCGACCGTCTTGCCATGCATCGCCGCCGCGCGGGCCGCGCTGATTCCAGCTGGGCCGCCTCCAATCACGACCAAATCATATGTCTTCATCTTTTCTCCTTTTTCTGATGGTCGCGGCGTTTGTTGCCGCGATTGTCGTCCGGCCGAGAACTCACTGAGGCACATTACCATACTTGCGGCAACCGCACCACGCGCTCGGCCATGCTCGTTTGCCAAAATAACAAGGCGGGCCTAATACTGAAAAAGGAGAGCGGCGACCGCGAAGAACCCAAACTCCCGGGTTGCTACCGCTTTATTGAAAAGAAATTCGGCGTGCACTGGGGGCAGATGCCGTGAGTGAAGCCGATATTGAAGTTTTCCAGGAAGAAGATTTCCAACGGCTGCCATTCGTTTTGCTTGTTCCGGATTTTTTTGCAGCTGGAGCATATTGGCAACAGTTGCTTTCCCTGCCCCATCGGGGACTCGAAAAATTCCCTGACTCTCTTCCGGCGTTCGCGAGTTTCCCTGGCTTCGCGCAGGGCATGTTGCATGGCCACGTAGAGGTAATCCAGTTCGTCCTTCCGCACATAATCGGCTACGCCGCCCAGCAGCTTTTCAATTTCCATTTCCCGCGTCAGGGCGTTGGTCACGAAGATAAATGGGGTTTCCGGGCATTTCTCATGCGCCGTTCCGAACGCCGTCAACCCGTCAAATGCGGGCAGCCCATGATCGGAAAGGATCACGTTTGGCCGCTGCTCAAGGCCGGCCATAAACGCTTCCCGCGTGTCGGCGCGTTGCATCTCAAATGACAAACCGCTTTCACGCAGTTTGTCCTCCACGCGCAACGCGTCTCCGGGATCATCCTCCAGGTAGAGAATTTTTAATTGCTGACTCATCTTTCTGAATCAACTGCAAGCATATCTCATCTTACGAATGGCGCAAGACGGTAAAAATACGGAGATGCATTATTGGCACGGCAGTCCGAGCATGACGATGTGAACCATTTCGTGTTCAGATTTTGATTGCTGGGTCATGGTTAAGCTTTTAGTTTTTCCTATGCTTAATACCAAATCGTTATCGGCGGCTGCCGTGTTGCTGCTGTTTACTGGTTGCAAGTGTTCTTATCCTGACGCCGGCGATACCTCGGTCGTTTCGCCGCTGGGATCGATTCCATTACCGCATCCCGGAACGGCCATGCACGCCGGATCATGGGATCGCACCGGTGGAAACAGGGACTTTATCACGGTGCCGCCCGGTAAGACGGTCACGATTTTGGACCAGGACGGCGCAGGGGAAATTCATCGGTTTTGGATGACCATATCCCCGCGAAATGTCCAATCGCTGCGCCAGGTCATTATACGGATGTATTGGGACAATGAAACCAACCCAAGCGTCGAGTGCCCGATAGGCGATTTCTTTGGGGTCGGTTTTGGCGAGCAGGCGGACTACCAGTCGCTGCCCATGGATATTAGCAGCGGCGGGTACAACTGCTATTGGCCTATGCCGTTCCATACTCACGCCCGCTGGACTGTAGAAAACCGGTCCAGCGAGACCATCCACTCGTTCTATTACAACGTGGATTATACGACCTGCCGTTCGCTTCCAAAAAACCTGCTGGAATTTCATGCTTGCTGGCGCCGTGAAAACCCAACAAATCCGCAGCGCAATTACACGATTCTCGAAGCCAGTGGTGAAGGTTATTACGCCGGTGTGGCCCTCTTCATGCAGGGCCTGGAAGGCAAAAACAAGCTCGGATTTCTGGAGGGCGACGAAATGATTTACGTGGACCAACCGAATCCAAATCCGCCTGCGCCCGCACATTGGAATCATCCTGAACCTGTCCCGCAAATCAACGGCACAGGGACGGAAGATTATTTTGGAGGCGGCTGGTACTTTAACAACGGCCCTTTCTCATCGCCGTTCCACGGCTGCACGATCAAGGAAGGCAAAAATTCGCGCATCTCAACCTATCGCTGGCACATCGAAGACGCGATCCCCTTCCACAAAAACATCCGCGTGACGATCGAGCACGGCAATAAGAACGAGGTGAAGGCTGATTATTCATCAGTGGCCTACTTTTATCAGAAAAACCCTCATCAACCATACCCGCCGTTGCCGGCGAATGCCGACGATTTGATGCCGAGCCAAAACTGAACCTTCAACCGTGTATACTGTCTCGTCGTTCCCAATTATCGGACGATAATTCACCCTCTCCCAGCGGGAGAGGGCTGGGGTGAGGGAGAATCGTTCGCACGAGAATCTCGCCCGGTTTATAGAAAGGGCAGCCCATGGTTTATGGAAAACTATTTCGGTTTGGACAAGGCAAAAACGGTAACGCTCACTGCAATGGCGAGGATAACCAGGGGAATCAGCCCGTTAAATCGGTCCTCGTGAATGTAAGCCAGGTGCGGGTGGCTGAAATGAAACATAAACATTTTAGGCATAAACTTTTTCTTTTTGATCTGGCGGCGTCCCCGACCGCGCAATCACAGGCCTATACGAAATGGATTAGCCGATCTTGCAATGGTTTTTTGATTTCCAGATTTCACCCTTCAATGACCAGGATTTTAACGATAAACACGCGGCTTTTGGCCGCATCTTGACAATCTGCCACGGTTATGGTTTACTCTTTCCCGTTGCAGCCGAGACTCGGCTTCCTTCCTGAAGCCGGGTGCGGGAGACCCAAACTCCTCAAATATTTGAGGACGGGGCGAACGAAGCCGGGTAACCGGTTTCAAGGCCACTTTCAAGGCCGAGCCCGACAGCTAATCTCGCAGGCGTTTGGAAGGGCGAGCCTCTGAGCCACGATGTCCGTGGCATTCAAGTTCACCCCAATGTAAATTAAGCGTGGCGTCTGGTGTTAAAAGCACGGACGCTGTAGTCACTATATGTTGGACGCAATCTTTATTGGTATAATGTTTGGCGGTTTCGCGGCCCTGATGCTGTACGTTGTGGGCTGCGAAAAACTTTAACCTCTATGCATGCCGAAAACATTGTCCTTGGAATCATTTCCATCGCACTGTGTGCTTATCTGATTTTTGCCATGGTGCGGCCGGAAAAATTCTAGGGTAAAAATATGAACGCCCATCAATGGCTCGAACTGGGGCTTTTCGTTACCGTCCTGGTCATCATCACCAAACCGCTCGGCCTGTATATTAACCGCGTGCTGGATGCCGGCGGCCGCACCTGGCTGGACCCCATTCTCAAACCGCTGGAAAAGCTCACCTACGCCGTCCTGCGCGTGGATCCAGCGACCGAACACGAGTGGAAACAGTACACGTTTGCCTTGTTGATTTTCAGCTTCGTGGGTTGCCTGTTCACTTATCTTATTTTGCGGATCCAGCAACACTTGCCGCTCAACCCGCAGGGGTTCGGCTCGTTGCCGCAGCATCTGGCGTTCAATACCGCCATCAGCTTCACCACCAACACCAACTGGCAGAGCTACAGCGGCGAATCCACGATGTCTTATTTTTCGCAAATGGTGGCGCTGGTGTTCCATAACTTTTTGTCGGCGGCGATGGGCATCGCTGTGGCGGCCGCGCTCGTCCGGGGCATTGCGCGGGCCAATGCGCAAACGATCGGGAATTTCTGGGTGGATATCACACGCATCACTTACTATTTGCTCCTGCCCATCTGCATCGTCTATGCGCTGTTTCTGGTTTCCCAGGGCGTCATTCAAAATTTCAAGCCGTACACCCATGCCACGCTCATCGAACCGCAAACAGTTTCCGTGCAGATGACTGATGCCAATGGCAAGGGCGTTGTCGACGCCAAAGGCAATCCGGTAATGACCAATCAGGTCGTATCGACGCAAACGATCGTCCAGGGTCCGGTCGCCTCACAGGAGGCAATCAAAATGCTCGGCACCAACGGCGGTGGTTATGCCAATACAAACTCCGCGTATCCTTTTGAAAACCCGACGCCGCTGTCTAACTTTGTCCAGATGCTCTCGATTTTATGCATCGGCAGCGCACTGACGTATCACCTGGGCCGCGAAACCAAAAATCAAAAGCACGGATGGTCTGTTTGGACGGCCATGTTTATCATGTTTCTGGGCGGTGTCTTGCTTTGCTGGTGGGCCGAAGCAAACGGCAATCCCATTTACCAGCACCTTGGCATCGCCGCGGCGGATGGAAACATGGAAGGCAAGGAAGCGCGTTTCGGCATCTTTGATTCGGCTCTTTTTGCCACGGTCACGACAGATGCCTCGTGCGGAGCAGTCAATTCCATGCACGACTCGTTTACGCCGCTGGGCGGACTTGTGCCGATGTTTAACATCCAGACGGGCGAGGTGATCTTTGGCGGCGTCGGCGCGGGACTTTACGGCATGTTGATTTTCGTGATTATCGCGGTGTTCATCGCCGGTCTCATGGTCGGACGCACCCCGGAATATTTGGGCAAGAAAATCGAACCGTACGACATTAAGATGACGCTGCTGGCCTTTGTCATTCTTGCATTTATCATCCTCGGCTTTACGGCCTGGGCCTGCGTCACTCCGTGGGGGCTTGCCGGGCTGGCCAACCAGGGCCCGCACGGCTTTAGCGAAATCCTGTACGCCTATACCTCCTGCGCGGGTAATAACGGCAGCGCCTTTGCCGGTCTCACTGCCAATGCTCCCGATGGCATGTATGACACCACGCTGGCCATCGGTATGCTTCTGGGACGGTTCGGAATGATTGTGCCGTTGCTGGCGCTGGCTGGCTCGCTCGCGAAGAAAAGGATTGTTCCCGCCAGTGTCGGCACATTCCCTGTAAGTGGCAAAACGTTCGTCATTCTGCTCGTGGGCACGGTGCTCCTGGTCGGCGCCCTGACATTCCTGCCCGCGCTCGCGCTGGGCCCGATCGTCGAACATTTTCTGATGCTGAAAGGAACTTTATTCTGATCCTATGGCCACAAAATCTGTTTCCATTTTCGATCCAAAGATCATCTGGCCAGCCATCGGCGACGCGTTCAAGAAATTGGACCCGCGATTGATGGTTAGAAATCCGGTCATGTTTGTGACGATGGTTGGCGCGGCCATCACAACGGTGGACGTTTTCCGGTCGCCAAGGGATCAATTCGCATTTGTGCTGCAAATTGCGATTTGGCTTTGGTTCACGGTGTTATTCGCCAATTTTGCCGAAGCCGTGGCCGAAGGCCGTGGCAAAGCGCAGGCCAAAGCGCTTCGCGCCACGCGCACGCATAGCAATGCAAATAAAGTAACCGGCGATGATAAAGAGTTTAGAATTGAGGTCGTGGACGCCGATTCGCTCCGCAAAGACGACGTGGTTGTGGTCCGCGCCACGGAGTTGATTCCCGCCGACGGTGAAATTATCACTGGCGCGGCGACAGTGGACGAATCGGCTATCACCGGCGAATCCGCGCCCGTCATTCGTGAAGCCGGCGGCGATCGTAGCGCTGTGACCGGTGGCACGCGGGTGCTGTCTGACGAAATCAAAATCCGCATCACGGCCAATCCGGGCGAGGGATTTCTGGATCGCATGATTTCATTGGTGGAAGGCGCAAAACGCCAAAAGACGCCGAACGAAATCGCGCTGACCATATTGCTCGCCGCACTCACAGTCGTATTTCTGCTGGCGGTCGTGACTTTGAAGTCTTTTGGCGCTTACGCGCACATGAATTTTTCCAATGCCGTCCTGGTGGCGTTGCTCGTTTGCCTGATTCCCACGACCATCGGCGGATTGCTTAGCGCGATTGGCATTGCCGGTATGGACCGGTTGCTCCAGAAAAATGTCCTGGCCATGAGCGGACGCGCAGTAGAGGCGGCTGGCGACGTGGACGTGCTGCTTCTCGACAAGACGGGGACCATCACCATGGGCAACCGCCAGGCCACGGCATTTATGCCCGCATCAGGTGTGACCGAACAGGAACTCGCCGACGCCGCCCAATTGGCTTCTCTCGCGGACGAAACGCCCGAGGGTCGCAGTATCGTTGTGTTGGCAAAACAATTCGGCATTCGCGCCCGGAGCATTCACGAGATGGCCAACGCGCAATTTGTCCCATTCACTGCGCAGACGCGCATGAGCGGCGTCAATTGGGACGGCGAGTTAATCCGTAAAGGCGCGTCAAACTCCATACGCCAATTTTCCGGCGGCAAATTGCCGTCGGAAGTAGAGCAGTACGTCGAAACCGTTTCCCTTTCCGGTGGCACGCCCCTGGTGGTCGCCACGAGCAAGCGCGTTCTCGGCGTCGTCCACTTAAAGGACATCGTCAAAGGTGGCCTTTCCGACCGGTTCAAGCGCTTCCGCGCGATGGGCATTCGCACTGTGATGATTACCGGGGACAATAAATTGACCGCCGCAGCCATTGCCCGCGAGGCGGGCGTGGATGATTTTTTGGCCGAGGCAAAGCCAGAGGATAAACTGGCGCTCATCCGTCACGAACAACAGGGCGGACGAATGATCGCCATGATTGGCGACGGCACGAACGACGCGCCGGCGCTCGCGCAGGCGGACGTAGGTGTGGCCATGAACACAGGCACTCAAGCCGCCAAGGAAGCCGGCAACATGGTGGATTTGGATTCCAATCCCACCAAGCTGCTGGAAATTATCGAGATCGGGAAACAACTGCTCATCACGCGCGGGTCGCTCACGACATTTAGCATCGCCAACGACATCGCCAAGTATTTTGCCATCATTCCCGCAATGCTCATGGTCACGTTCCCCGTGATCGCGCCGCTCAACATCATGAGATTGCACAGCCCCGACAGCGCGATCCTGAGCGCCGTTATTTTCAACGCGTTGATTATCATCGCGCTGATTCCGCTGGCGCTGCGTGGCGTGCAATTCCGTCCGCTTGGCGCAGCGCAAATCCTGCGGCGCAACCTGCTGATCTACGGCCTCTGGGGTATGATTCTGCCGTTCATCAGCATCAAGATCATTGATCTCATTATCGTCGCCGTGCGCCTAATCAATTGAATCCAACGTTTATGAAAACGATCCTCTCTGAATTTGGGCGTTCGATTGTGGCGACGATTTTCTTCGCCATCATCGTCTGTGGCGCATATCCGCTCATTGTCTATGGCATTGGAAAAGCAGCTTTTCCGCGCCAGGCAAACGGCAGCTTGATGATCGACAAATCCGGCGCCGTTCGTGGCTCGGAACTGCTGTGCCAAAATTTTACCGGCGAGAAATATTTTCACCCGCGCCCTTCCGCCGCAGGCAGCAATGGCTATGACCCCACGTCCTCCAGCGGCAGCAACCTCGGGCCTACGTCTGGCGCGTTATACACGAACATCATGCAAAACATCGCCGCATATCGGTCTGACAATAGCCTCCCTGCAAACGTGCCTGTGCCCGCCGATGCGGTGACCGAATCCGGCAGCGGCCTCGACCCGGACATCAGCCTGGCCAACGCGGAGTTGCAAATTCCGCGCGTGGTTAAAGCCCGTGGCCTCAGCGAGGAAAAAGTGCGCGAGTTGGTGCGTGAAAACACCAGCGGTCGCGATCTCGGCGTCTTCGGCGAACCGCGCGTCAACGTGATGACGCTCAATTTCGCGCTGGATAATTTGAGATAGTGGACCGCGTATCCCAGTGACCGCCGATTGGTTTCCGAGTCACAGGCGGCATCCGACTGCCACCGCCCGAAGGCTGGTTCGCGCATTGAAGCCTGAACCGCCCTCACTTTTAGCCGTATCAAACCATCGGACTACAATTCTCCCTCTCCGGGTGGGAGAGGGCAGGGGTGAGGGAGAGTCTTCCAGATGTAGATATTCGGAGAGGCTCCGGCCTGTTTTCAAATTTTTACCTGGCGCGTCGCGCCGGGAATCCAAATTTGTTCGGGACGGGGCTCAGCCGTTTCCACGGAGCGGCTCACAACGGCTCGCATTTGGGCAAACCACCAGCCCGCCCGGGCAATACGCCCTTTGGGGCCGGTTGGTTTAAGGCACATTTTGGCGCCGTTGAACCCGAGTTCCAGTTGTTTATTTTCATTTGTCGCGTTATTAATCGTTGTCATATTTAACCTTTCTTCCGCGACAACATGACAGAGGGGGTTGGACAAATGCTGTCCAACCGTAAAAAAACTGAAAAATATTTTTCAAGGCGTCAGAAAGCCAAATTCGGCGGGTTTATAGGACTTCCGGGACTCCTACCCTTTGCAGAGCGCGCGTGCGCAATAGCTATTAAGGCTTTCACCAGCCGCGAGCGCTTTTGCGGCCAGACGACGATGCAATGCCGGTTCGACGCGCAAAATGAATTTGCCACTGAACTTTTTTGCAGCCAAAGGTTCAGGTAATTCCTGGCCGTCGGCGTGAATCAGCGTGATCATCTCCTCAACTGCCTGGCAGAGCTCGGCATAAACCCTGGCTTCGTCACTGCCGTGAACCCCTCCAGACATAATTCCCGGGCAACGGCCGATGAAACATTGATCCTCGTCACTCCATTCCACAAATTTTGCGTAGCGTGCCGCTTGTGCCTTAATTTCTTTGCGCGTCATATTCGATCGGTTCGCTCACTGCCCTATCACCGAAATCACATCCCCGGGATGCAAGGGAACATCTATGTCGTTGAGGAGCTGCTTCGGGTCAACTTCTGTCTGAACGCTATTGCGCCTGAGAATGATGTCGGTGGGATCGCGCGCGCCGGTATATTCAGCCGTCGCAAGGGCCTGGGCCATGGTCAATCCGCTAACCCAGGGGATATCGTGCTTTTTAACGTTGCCCAGGACAATAACGTCAGTTGTATTTGCCTGCATGCTCTGGTACGCGGCCTTTTGGCCAGCCACAAATGCCGCCTTGGCTTCTGCGTCCGCTGTCGCCTTCGTCACGCAGCCTGTCACGAACACCGACGCCAAAAGAGCGAGTGCCGTTACGCAGCAATGAGTACGCCCTTTCGAACTGATGCAATCAGTCGCCGTTACGAACCGTCTGCCGATAATTCTCCCTCTCCCAGCGGGAGAGGGCCGGGGTAAGGGAGAGTTCTCCGCACACGGATATTTTACCCCGCTCATGGAAAGAGATTCATTCATCTTAAATAAGACCGCGAAACGCCCGAAATGTTTGCAATCATATGAAGTTTTCTTCGTTTTGCCGTGCAAACCGCTTCAACGCTTCAACGTTCCTTCCACCGTCTTTTTCCATTTTTCAACAGCCAATTTCACCTGCGCCGCGCAATCGGTCAATGGCTGCACGAAACGCGGACGGAACCATGGAAACATCCCCACCAAATCATATGTAACCAAAATCTGCCCGTCGCAACCGTCGCCACTCCCGATGCCGATGGTTGGCACCGCGATTTTTTCCGAAACTTCCCTGGCCACCGGCGGCGTGACCAATTCGAGCACAATGGCAAAAACTCCCGCGCCCGCCAAAGCGGTCGCGTCTTCAATCAAATTGCGGTGTTCATCCTCCTTTTTCCCTTTTACGCGGTAACCGCCTTCCTTGAGGACGCTTTGCGGCAGCATGCCCAAATGGCCGCAAACAGGAATGCCCTCGCTCAAAATGGCGCGGATTTGCGGCAACCTCTCCCGCCCGCCTTCCAGTTTCACGAATTCCGCGCCGGCTGCGGCCAATCGGCGGGCGTTAACGACGGCTTCACTCGCGGTCTCGTAACTCTTGTATGGAAGGTCGGCTCCCAATAACGCGCGCGGTTTTGCCCGCGCCGCCGCCCGTACGTGATGTTCCACGTCTGCCAGTGTTACATGTGTCGTATCCGGATAGCCCAGAACCACCATGCCCAGCGAATCGCCCACCAAAAGAAACGGAACGCCCGCTTCATCGAGCAATTTGGTCATGGGAAAATCGTAGGCCGTGAGCGCGGCTATTCGCTCACCGCGCGCTTTCATGGCGCGGATTTCATCCGCGGTCATTTTTGCGTCACTTGTCACAATTTGTGGTCGAAACTTTCAAGCATTTCCTCCACCGAAGTCGTTGCCGTGCCGACTTTGCCCACGACGATACCCGCCGCGTGATTGGACAGGATGGCCGCTTCCACCGGCGACGCGCCGGCCGCAATCGCCAGCGAGAACATGGCAATGACAGTATCACCCGCGCCGGAAACATCGAATACTTCCTGGGCAACCGTTGGGATGTGAAACGGTTTGCATCCGCGCTGGCAAAGCAACATACCCAACTCGCCGAGAGTGATCAGCAGCACCGCGGGCCGTAACTCGTTCAACAGTCGCTCAGCGACGAGCATCAGGTTTTTGTCAGCCATCGGGTTCCCGTCACGCGTGTCGTCGGGCAGATTGGCAAGCTCGAATGCCTCTTTTCGGTTCGGCGTGATCAGCGAAAGGTTGCTCAAATTCAGGTGGTGTACCGGCTTGGGATCCAGGCTCAGCCAGATGCCGCGCTCGCGGCACAGAATCTTGAGGCCGTTGAGCAGCGTCTGTGTCACCACGCCCTTGCCGTAATCGCCTACGATGACGGCGTCGGCCCTTTTTAATTGGGCTTTTATCGCCGCCAACAATCGGCTGGTCAGCTTGCCGTCCAGTCCGTCACGGCTCTCGCGATCGATCCGCACGACCTGTTGTTTGTGCGCGACGATGCGGGTCTTGACGCTGGTATGGCGGGCGCGATTTTCCATTAAACCGCGGCAACCGACCTTCTGTTCTGCCAAAAGTTTTTTCATGTGATGCGCCGCTGTGTCATTGCCCACGACGCCGAACAAGTCCGTCGTGACATTCATCGCGGTCAAATTGCGGGCTACATTCGCCGCGCCGCCGGGCATAAAGCTTTCACTCTCAAAATCCACCACTGGCACCGGCGCTTCAGGCGAAATTCGGGCAACGTTGCCCCAGATAAATTGGTCCAGCATGACGTCGCCCACGACCAGCAACCGGGCTTTACATGCTGCAGTTAAGATTTCGCGCGCGCGAGAAACAGGGAGGGATTTGGGTTTCATTTTTTGTCACAGGGCAGCTAGTCCAGGAACGCAGTCAAAGGGCTTGTGGCGCTGGCGGTTTCGCTTTGCTGGGCGAGGCCGGATTCAAAGGCCGCGCGCCCCGCTTCAACCGCCATCTTGAATGCAATGGCCATTTTGTTCGGATCGGCGGCCACGGCGATCGCCGTGTTTACCAGGGCGGCATCGGCGCCCATTTCCATGGCTTCGGCGGCGTGGCTGGGTGCACCCAATCCGGCGTCTACGACCACAGGCACTGTGGCCTGCTCGATGATGATGCGGATTTGGTCGCGGGTCTGCACGCCGCGGTTGGAGCCGATGGGCGAGCCGAGGGGCATGACCGTGGCGACCCCGACGTCCTGGAGTCGTTTGGCAAGCACCGGGTCCGCGTTGATGTATGGCAGCACGGTGAACCCTTCCTTCACGAGCATTTCCGCCGCGCGAAAAGTTTCGACCGGATCAGGCAGCAAATATCGGGGATCGGGATGAATTTCCAGCTTTACCCATTTGGGAAGCCCGGCGGCGGCGGCCATGCGCGACAGGCGCACGGCTTCCTCGGCATTCATCGCGCCGCTCGTATTGGGCAGCAATAAATACTTTTTGGGATCAATGTATTCGAGAATATTGGCAAACGGATCTCCCTTGCCTGACAAATCCGCCCGGCGCAGGGCGACCGTGACCATTTCCGCGCCGCTCGCGTCCATAGCCTCGCGCATGGCCCCGGGCGATGAGAATTTTCCCGTGCCCAAAATCAGACGCGACCGGAAAATCCTGCCCGCTATGACCAATGGCTGATTCGACAATGACATCGCTAAAAGTGTAGAAAATTGGGCCGAATTGTCGAGGCGAACAAAACGGATAGGGACGGCGCGCTACGCCGTCACCGCGCGTAAAGCGCGCGGAAAAGCCAGCGTTAGGACGTCCTGCCACCTTTGTTGCGCCGCTACACGCGGCGCTGACAGCGCAACGCGCTGTCCCTTCCAACAGTAAGATGGGACTCCTGCCGCTCCCAACATATCCTTCCATTTCCTGATCCTTGACAAAAACCGCCGCTCCTGCGCAAAATATTTGCGTTTAAACAGGAGA
The DNA here is from genome assembly GCA_036269115.1 of Verrucomicrobiia bacterium. Lineage (GTDB taxonomy): Bacteria > Verrucomicrobiota > Verrucomicrobiia > Limisphaerales > UBA11358 > UBA11358. The sequence continues at coordinate 20,661 of DATAST010000093.1, forward strand.
TTGATAAGACAAACCGGGATTTTACCATGAAAGCGGCTTTGAGTGTTGCGTTGGGATTGGGCATCGGCGCCTTGTGCTTTGCCGATACCGTTAAGGCTCAGGACGGTTACAGGAACGGCACGCCCATCATCCAGTTTGAAACCAATTTTTGCGACCTGGGCAAGCTCGCCGTGCCGGGCACTGTATCCGGCGCCTTCAAATTTAAAAATACCGGCACCGCTCTTCTGGAATTGGCGCCGCCAGACACCAGTTGCGGTTGTACCGTTGCCAAAGTGACGCCGGATAAGCTTGCGCCGGGCAAAACGGGCGAACTTACCTACACCATTAACCTGGAACACGTGATGGGCCAGGTACAAAAGCAAATCATGGTGCATTCAAATGATCCCAAAACGCCTGAAGTGGATTTGACGGTCCAATTGGATTACACGCCGCTTTACGAATTGAGTCCCATGGTACTGCGAATGGCGTTGCCGGCGGACAAGGACGAGGCACAGGCCAGTTTTACAATTGTCCGCAACGATGGCCAGCCGCTCGGGCTTAAGAAGCTGGTGGCATCCCAAAAATGGTTGACGGCGGCGCTGGATCCATCCACTACGCCCAAGACAAATTCGGCCCTGGTAAATGTCACGATACGTCGACCAGAACATCCGCCGTCCAAATTGATTGGAAACGTGCAATTGTGGGCCGGTGACGAGGCGGATCGGCCCGTCCAGACGATGTTTCTCTCGTGTGACCTCCAGGGCGAATTGACCGCCACCCCATCGCAAATCTATTGGGTGATTCCGGATTTCGGAGATTCCATTACAAACTATCCGGAACCGGCCCTCACTCGGACAGTCGAATTAAAGTCCATTCTTGATGAGCCAGTTAAAATTTCCAGCGTCCAATCCAGTATCAAAGGCTTGAGCGCCGAAATCACCTCGTCCGAGAGCGGCAAACTCTTCACACTTATTCTTAAGTTTGCGGAGCTTCCCCATGCATTCACCAGCGGTGACGTGACGATTGATACATCATCCGCGCTTCTTCCCGAATTGAAGGTCCCCGTAACTGTCAGCGTCGCCCCGAAATAAGAGCCATGGTAGGGATACCGTGCGGACACCGCGCTACGGTGTCACCGCCCGTACACCGGGCGGAACTCTCCCTAACAAACACTATTCCCGATAAGGCTGCTGTGCCTGGTAGAGTTTCAGTCGTGACTGGATTTGCCTGGCCAGATTGGTATCAGCCGCGGCGTTCGCGATTTGTACCGCAACTTTGGCAGTTGTGTCTGCGTCCGTAAATTGGCCGGTTTCAGCATAAGCCGCCGCGAGTGTATCCAGCGTAGATGGATCGTTTTTTCCGGTCAGCGCCACCGCATGCATTGCCAGGCGCGCAGCTTCCGGCCCATCGCGCAATTTCGAGTCCTGTTCCGTCGCCCGCATCCATGCGAGATTATTGAGCGCCAGCGGCCAATCCGGTGCGAGCCGCACCGCGTCTTCGAGCTGCGATATGGCCGAAACAGCATCTCCCTTCGCGCTGTACAACCCCGCCAATTGGTAATGCGCCTCGGGAATGTCCGGGTCCGATTGCAGCGCCAAAGAATATTCATTCATGGCCTGGCCAAAGTTGTGTTCCTTTACGAGCACCTCAGCCAGACCGAAGTGTGCCTTGGCCATGCCAGGAGCCACTCGCAGGGCCGCCTCATATTGTGCCTGCGCCTCATCCCCTTTGCCTTCGCCGCACAGAATAAAGCCCAGCCCGCACAGCGCCTTTACGTTTCCGGGATCATCCGCAATGGCCGCCGAAAACTCGGTTGCCGCTCTGTCAGTATTTCCCTGTGAGTCATACAATGCTCCCAGGATATAGTGCGCCACCGTATTATGCTTCGTCACGGCGACCGCATGGCCGAATAATGTTTCAGAATTCTTCCAATAGCGAACCTGGGCCGCGCTCGCTATGCCCGCACATGCAACTAATATAATTAACGGGATGGCGGCAACTGCCACTGAAGTCTGCACCGCATTTGGTAACGCAGCCGACGGCCGGCCATTTTGATTTTTCTGCACACAGGCGGCTGCAAAATCGGTCAAACCCCAAGCCACTGCCATAAAAATACCGATCAACGGCAGATACGTATAATGGTCCGCCATGGCTTGAAGCCCAACCTGTACAATTCCAATCACTGGAATCAACATCCCGACGAACCAAAACCACCCCACAAAAACATACGGTCTCCGCGGAGCAGCCCAAATTGCCGCAATGGAAAGGCCAATGAACAAACCGGTTGAACCTGCGATTTCTCCTGCGGACCAGCGTTGATACGGATACAGCATTGCCAGCGAATCGGGCCAAAATGTTTTCCCGAGGTAGTGCGTGTAGGAAACCATAACATTGGCCAACCGATCTCTCAGGGGAAAATCTCTCAGTGCCACAACGGCGCCTGCATCTTTCTGGACTAGAAATGTAATGATGCAGAAGATGGCCGCGAGAACGACGAACGGAATTTTCTCAAGAACGAAAAATCGTAGTGTACCGAAATTCGTTTCGCTCTTTTCGAATGCATGGGGACTCTGAACTGGGGCATTCGTCCGTTGCTCCAACCCTCGGCAGACTATTCTCCCTCTCCCCGCGGGAGAGGGCAGGGGTGAGGGAGAATCTTTAGAGCGCGGATAGTCGATCTGGTTCATCGAGATCGTCTGGCGTCGAAGCGGCCAGAAGTCCAGCAACAGCATGACGAACGGCAACGTCACCAGCATGGATTTTGACATCAACCCCAACGAGAACATCAGCAACGCCAAAATATAATACGCCCAGGGCTTTTTGCTCCTAGGCCCGGACCTTGCGGCGTATCGTTGATAGCACCACAACGTCAACAGAGCAAAAAAACCGCTCAACACATCTTTTCGCTCGGAAATCCAGGCCACGGACTCAACATGCAACGGGTGAAGACCAAATAACGCGGCCGTCAGCGCGCATGGCAAAAAATTCGAACGGATCGGCTGCGTTTCAGAAGGCTTCCGACTTTCAGTCATAGCTAACAGCAGCCAAAAGAGCAGCACCGTATTGGCCGTGTGCAACAAAACATTCGTCAAATGTTGTCCGCCCGGTGATAACCCATAAAGCTGGCAATCGGCCATGTGCGAAAGCATAGTCACCGGATGCCAATTTCCGGCGACAACATTCCCGAAAGCCCATTTAATTCCCGGCCACGAGAAACCATGATTGATATTCTCGTTGTTTTTGACGTATTGAGCGTCGTCTAAAGCAATGAAGTCGTACCGCGCCACCGGCGCAAAAACCACCAACACCGCGACGACAAGCAGTGCCGATACGGTCAAACGTTGAAGCCTGACACTCATCATCTGTTTTTTGCGCTTCGTCTTGCGAATCCCGTCAGCTTTACCGGGCTATTATTTTTCCGCCGTCTGCGTTCCGGGCGCCGTTCGCTCCACCAGCGCCATTCTTTCGGTCATAATCCGTCCAATCCATGTGCCTGCGTCGAAAATCCACGGCACCAGCGCTTGTTCTTTCGCTAATTTTGCCCGCAAGGCCGCCGCGTTCGGGTCGGTATCCGGGATATTGCCCTGGACGTTCACGGTGATCGGATAATCTCCGTTCGCCTCCATCGGCCCAACCTTGAGCGTGTAGGCGAAATGATCCGTCATTGCCGTGATAACAATGGGTTTATCCAAACCATGGCCGGCCATCAGCTCCGGTGTTTTACGAGCCACGTCATCAAAAGTTGGAAATGCCAGAATTTCGGTAATGTCCGAGATCACTTTGCCGTTCAGCGACTCGCCTGGTTTAGCATTGGATAGCGTCCACGGTGACGACTCATCCGCACGAGAAATTTCCCACGATTCACCGGCTTTAGGCGAATTCAACGATAGGTATTTGATATTTTCCGCCTTGAAAAAATCCTGGCTTAACCAATTTCCGGGGTCCGGTGAAGCCGCAGCCAAATCATCCGAAACTAACAGCGCGTTGTCAGGATCTCCCGACAAAAGAACATAGCGGCCGTCAAACAAACCATGCAGACCCGGCGGCTCTAAGGGATTCTGGGGGCGAAGATGTCTTTTGCCAATGAGCAGGCTCGCCAGAATTTTGCCGCTTTGATTCTTGAACTCCAGCAAAGTGGCGCTGTTTGTCCCTGTTCCCGGCGGGTCGAGGTCCAGACGCGCCAGCTCTGAAGGACCAATCAGGTCAGATTGCACTACTTTCAGGTCCCGGACCTTAAACAGAAAATCCCGAATGAGGGCAAATTCTGCCGGATAATCATCCCGCTCCCGCACGCGCCAAAGATCGTTGGTATGAACCACGTTGAAATCTTCGCCTTCACCCCGGATATGAATCACTGCCACGTCGTTGATTTGAAATTCCGGGAGGACCTTATCGCCGGCCCGCGCCTCGTGGACTGTCCAGACCTGCCGGTTGCGATGCGCCAACACCAATCCCGCGCCGACGACGATCGCCAGCGCCACCAAAACCATAACAAATTGTTTTCGATTCATTTTGCAGCGCCAATTTCCCGAGAAACCATCGCGGGATGTTCTAAAATTCGAATCGGCGGCGCCGTCGATTTTCGCGGCATTCTCTGGCGCGTGCGCACGATGGCCAGGACCACGCCCGATAACGCAACCAGTAGAGGCATAGCGCCGATGTTGATGACCTTTGTCTTAAATTCCAATGCCTCGGTGTCTTTGCGCAGTTTTTGCCGCACCTGCTCCAACTCATGGTTGATGCCGGCCATCGATTGTTGGTACGTCGCGAGCTCCTGTTGTTGATCCGGCGAAAGGATCGTGCTCTGGTTGCCTTCGCCACTGGCCTGCAGTTCCTTGATTTTTTTGTCCATGCCGAGTTGCTCACGTTCCAAATCCTGCACTTTTGCCTGCAATTGTTTGCCCGCGCTCGCCTCCATTGTCTTCACCCGCGTAAATGGATGGTCCATGTTGGCCCGGCTCCGGGAACTGATCAAATTGTCGTCGCCCGCCAGCTCTTCCACCAGGCTTTGAACGAAGTTAAGGTTGCCGTTTATGGGAGATACCACGCGGTGCCCCATCACTTCCTGCATTCTCACGCTCACGTGATCGTTCAACAGATCGCTGTCCGATACCAAAACCACTTCGCCGTCGTGCGCGGCTTGTTTCAATTGATGCGGATCGGAAACATTGGCGCCGCTGTCGGCCGGGCGGCCATCCGGAAAGGCAGTTCTGAATTTTCCCGTCAATCTAACAGCCAGCGGATATTCCATATGCGAAGACTTGAAATTCTCAAGGATCTGCTGGCTCCCGCCGGACGCGATCAATGTGTCCACCAAATCCGAATCCGGCGAGCTTTTCACCAGCACGGTCTCCTTCAAACCGTTCGAAGGCTTGCCGGTAAAGGCGCCGGCAAAGGGAAATACTAAATTGTCAATTTCAGCCGTAATCGCGTCGGTCTGGTTAATCCCATCCTGTGTAACCATGAGTAGCGTCGGCATGCTGTCACCGCTCTGCATGTTTCGGCTCGCAAAAGATGTGTCTGCGACCACCTTGTCCATGCTCATGTCCAGGCCCCACGCCTTTAGCAAATCCGGCAGCGACGAACGCGCGGCGTTGTCTCCTTCCACAAAAAAATTCTGGCTCCCATGGGTCTGGTCAAAATAAGCGTGCGGGTCCAGAAACGCGAGGACCTTGCCACCGCGCAAAATAAATTGATCAATCGCGTATTGCGCCGCGTCGGAAATCTGCACCGGATCGGCCACCACCAGTACGTTGACATCGCTATCAATGTTCGTGGCCGTCATGGGCACCGGCCGCACGTTGAAGTCCTTATTTAATTCGCTGATAAACGCCCATTCCTGCTCGCCTCCCTGTCCCGGGCGCATCAACGGATCAGCGGCGCCGCCCCAAACTGGCAAAATGGTCATCACGCCGATGACCGGCTTGGAATCCCTGGTCACCCGATCAATTGCGCGCGACAGGTCGTATTCCAGAAGTCTTTCGCGGTCTGGCGACAGCCAGGGCAAAACGAATTTTTGGTCGAGCAAATTGACAGCAATGCCCATATAAATTTTATCGCTGCCAAATGAGCCGGTGGGCCGCCCTTCTACACCGTCAACCCGCGCGGAGTCTTCAGCCTCCGAATCCGGCTGGGGATCCAACTTTTCCACCAGGATATGTCCTTTGGACTCGCCCTCGTATTCGTGCAGCATGTCTTCCACGCGTTGCGCGTAGGCTTTGAGTTGCGGTGGCATTGCGTTGCCGGATTCACTGCAATAGAAACGGACAGTAACGCGCGAATCGAGCGAAGCCAATATGCGCCGGGTCCCCACCGACAACGTGTGCTCGCGACCCTGCGTGATGTCCACGCGCGCCTTGAGCGCCCCGGCGTCGATGTACGCCGACAGCATGACGACGAACATCGCGGCCACACCGCCGGCCGAATACAAAATTCGCTCAAAAACTTTTCGCTTTAACAGGCGGTCGGACGACGCCTGGTGGTTGAGGATGATGATGCCGTTGGCAAATAACGCGAAACCGATAATCAAAAGAAAGAAAACAATATCCTGGGTATCTATCAATCCCGTCGAGAACGGTTGAAAATGAGTCATGACGCTCAAAGACGAAACCAGGTCCACTACCCACGGCTTATCCAGCCGGGTTAACAGGCCGGTCACAGGCGGATACCCACACAGGACCAAAAACAGGCAGATGACTACAGACAGGATGAAGCTGATGACCTGGTTGCGAGTCATGGCTGAGGTCATGCAGCTAATCGCCAAATAGGCCCCTGCCATCAATAGACTGCCAAGATAGGCGCCAACGATGACCCCGTTGTCAGGCGAACCCAGATAATTCACCGTGATCACTACCGGAAAGGTCAGGGCCAGCGACAGCCCCAGAAATATCCACGACGCCATGAATTTGCCGACGATGGCCTGCCAGAGCGTCACCGGCTTGGTCAGCAATAATTCGATCGTGCCAACGCGCCGTTCCTCAGCCCAAAGCCTCATCCCAACGCACGGCACCAAAAAAAGATACAGCCACGGCTGCCACATGAAAAAGGAATCGAGATTGGCCTGCCCGCGTTCAAAAAAGTTTCCCAGCGTGAACGTAAAAAATCCCGTCAGCAGGAGGAAGATGACAATGAAAACGTAGGCAACCGGCGATGAAAAGTAGCCGGCCAATTCACGTTTGGCGATTGCCCTGATATTTCCAAATGAAGTATTCATTCCCGTTTAACCGTGTCCGGAAGTGTGATGCTGCGAAATACTTCATCCAGCCGGCCTTCTTCCGTCCGCAGCTCCTCAACCGTCCAGCCGTTCACCGCACTCATCACATTACGCACCAGGTCGCCGTTGCGGCTGTTCACCGCGGGATAAACCCGCGCCCAGACTTCCTGGTTCTGTTCCTTCACAATGGCCGTCTTGCGGGCGTTGGGAATATTGGAAAAACGTTCCATCAATTTTGCGGCAGTCGTCCCGCTCACCGCCACCAGGACCGACCCGCCGGACTCCGATTTCCGTCTTAATTCTTCCGGCGTCCCGTTGGCCACGATTTGGCCGCGGTCAATGATGATGGCCCGCGAACAAACCGCTTCCACTTCCTCCAAAATGTGCGTCGAAAAAATGATCGCTTTGCGTTCGCCCATCCGCCGGATGAGATTTCGAATCTCGTGCTTTTGGTTCGGGTCCAGCCCATCCGTCGGCTCATCCAAAATCAAAATGTCCGGGTCATGGATGATGGCCTGCGCAAAACAAGTGCGATGCCGAAAGCCTTTCGAAAGCGTATCCACGCTCTGGTGAAGCACTGACTCGATAAAACACATCTCGACGGCGCGATAAATGGCCTTCTTTTTTTCGCTCCCTCGCAAACCATTCAGTTCCGCGCAAAAGCCCAGAAAACCTTCGACTGTCATGTCGGCGTAAACAGGGGCGTTTTCGGGCAGGTACCCAATCAAACGGCGCGCGGGAATCGGATCAACGAGAATATTGTGGCCGCCTACGCGGATTTTACCGTCCGAAGGCGGGATGAAACCGGTAATCATCTTCATGGTCGTTGATTTGCCGGCGCCATTGGGCCCCAAAAAACCAAGCACTTCCCCGCGTTCCACCGCGAAAGAAAGATGGTCAACCGCCAGCTTCGACCCATAAGCCTTGGTTAAATTTTCGACCTGTATCATTGAAATGGGCAGGGCCGCGCTCCCGCGCCGCCTGATTTATTTCGAAGTTTTGGAATCAGACTGCGTAGCGCCGATATCCAGGCCGTGGCCCAGACCTGAGCTCACTTCGTAATTGCCGTTGGGCGGTGCGATTGAGACGAGCGTTAGGTCATAAATGACCGTCGTGTCAGGACCAACGCCATGGAATGACTCGCCCCGATCGCCGAAAGCGAGATCAGACGGGACATAGAGTTTCCATTCAGAACCAACCTTCATTTTGGGCAATACATCGTTCCAGCCCTTGAGCCCGTTGTGAATGCGGGTCAGAAAATGAGGATGCTTGTCAAACTCGACACCGTTGATAAAGGTGCCGCGATACTTAATGTAAATGAGGTCGTCAGGCTTGGCTATGGGACCCGTGCCGTCCTGGATTATTTGATATTGCAAACCGTCAGGGAGGACTTTGACATCCGGATTTTTTGCGTTTTTAGCAAGGAAGGCCTCGCCGCTCGTCTCATTCGCCAGTTGTTTCTTTGCCGTTTCATATTTCGCTGCCTCGATAAAAAGCGGCCCGATCTCCGACTGCTTCATCTTTGGTTTTCCGGCCACCACGTCCTGCATCGCCTGGCCGACAACAGTGGGGTCCACCTCGATGCTCGTGTTCTTGAAAAGCAACGCCACGCGCATGCCGCCAGCATAGCTGAACCGCGCCCGGTCCTGGTCAGTGGCGTCATGTCCAGTGCGCGCCTGGTTCAGGATTCCCGGCAGATCGCTCTGCTGCAGCATTGTCGTGTGCCCCTGTAACACGTCTTGAACCGCCTGGATGGCAGTATTGATGTCCACGTTTGTCCCCGATTCCAGAAGCTGCAACCCCATTCGCATCCCCACAGCGTAGCTCAGTTTGGCCGTGTCCGGCGCCGGCGCAGTTAAGACAGGTTCCGATGCCATGACCGAAAAGGCCGTGAGCGTTGCGATGATGGTTCCTGCCAATAATTTTATTTTCATAATATTTCCGTTTTTAAATTTCCCTTCAATTGCCTGATTGCCCATTCAATGTATTAATCTCCTGCTGTATTGCCTTGGCGCCACCGGTCCCTTCCGGAACAAAATTCATAAAAGTATTCAACATTTGAATTCGCTGGTTGATCTTGTCCGGGGCCAAATCATTATCCACGACCGTGTAGTCGTTCCCGGACGAATTCATTTGGTATTGCGCTCCGGCCAAAATTGGGGCGATTTGCACCCATTCGTTCTGCGAGATTTGCCCGTTTTGCGCCATCTGCGCCAATGCGTTCAACGCATCGCCATTTTGTCCCGCCATCTGCGCGATCATATCGGTCGCAATGGCTTGCGAGGTACCCGTGGTGTTCTGCTCCATTTGAAGCAGCGAGGTCAATCCCTGTCCATCGGGCATGTTGGCCAGTTGGACGGCGTTATAGAAATCGACTGGGTCAGTGTTCGCGGCATCGGCTGTCGTATTGGCGTTTCCGAAGTTCTGCAAAGCGCGATAGGCCGGCCCAATCTCGGCGTTCGTGCCCAATTGTCCGCTTGAAGCCATGGACAGCGTTGCCTGGGCATTGGAAACAATCTCATCGTTATATTGCCCCGGCGCCTGCTTATCCAGGTCCTGCGCAATCTGCAACAGTTCCGCCGGTACCGCCGTCGAATTCATCGTGTCAACTAAAGCTGTTTGGGCCGCCGCTCCGCCAATTTGGTTGAGCGCATCAATCAGGCTTGCGCGCAAGCCTGAATATCCCAGTTGGTCTCCGCCTGTAGTGTCCCCAAATGACTCATCAAAATTTTGTTGGAGTAATGCCTGGAGAGCGGGCACGGAAGCCGGGCCGCGCCGGATCAACTCCTTTAAATCTGCCTTAAACCGCGCCGCCTGTTCAGCCGTAATCGGCCCTTTGCCAATTTTCGCCAGCTCATCCGCCAATTGTTGGGGAGTCATCATCTCTGGCGACATGAGCGCGGGTTCTGTTGCTGCAGCCGCATTCGTCGCCGGACGCGCGACCACAACAGGTGCTTTGGCAATTGAAACCGGTTCAATTTTCGGCGGCGGAGCTTCTACGGACGCTCTTACCGCCATGGGCGGCGGTGCAACTTTGGAATGGTGGGCAAGCTTGAACGCCACCAGGGCCGCAATCAGCGCGAATAACACAAGCCCCGCCAAAAAGACAGGCCGCATGGACCGCTTCCGGTTCAGTGCTCCGTTCGAGCCGTCACGATCCGAATTTCCACCCTGCTGCATGGCTGAAGATAAGGGTTAGAGGCCCGCGCAAATTCCAGCTGCTGAAGCTGTGAGCTTTGCGCGGGCCATGATTCTTTCAATTACTTTACGCCCTGATTGGTTATCAAAGCAGACAGGGAGAGCGGGTATGCGTCAAAGTCGCAGCCGCCCGAGATGCCGCCAATAGAGCCGGAGGAGCTGACCTGCCAATACGTCCAGTTGGCTGTTCCGCATTGGTTATTGGCCTGCCAGGCATTGCAGCAATCGCAGCTGCTCCAGGGATTGCCGGTGTAGAGGTTTTCGCCGTTGTAATTCGCGATCCAGCCGGACAATTGAATGCCGCCGGACTTGTCGAATTCAATGAGGTCGCACGCGCCGCTGCAGGCGCTGCAATAGATAACCGGGTGCAAAAAGTGCGAGGTTTTAGCCTTCACATCATTCGCCCAGGTATTGAACCAGGCCGTGTAGTTCGGCTGGCAGGCCGAGCCGTTAAATACCTCGAAGTCCACCATGGGATAGAGGGATTTACCGTCGGCAATGATATATCCGCCGGCAAAGCTCCAGAAGTAATTCGCGTCCGTGCTCACGCAGTCGATGTCAGGACGGGCGAAGTGATACGCGCCCATCTGCACGCCTGCGGCCTTTCCGTTCTTCATATTATTTACGAAGTCGGCGTCTTTGTAGTAGTTGCCTTCCGTAGCTTTGGCGAAGGCGTAGTTGGCTCCGTTTCCATGAACCGACGACCAGTTGATCGAGCCCTGGAAGCTGGAGACGTCAATGCCGAACAGGTTGTTTGCCTGCGCGCGCTGGCAGACGAGAGCCGTCGCCACAGCTGCGGCAACAATGCCGGTTCGGAACAATGGATTTAGTATTGATTTTTTCATGTTTACCCTTTCTTAACTATCTAACCGGAATAACTAACGAACTTTGGTTGGATGTTGTTTGTTGTTTGATTATTTTTCCGGTTAGTCCCACCCCCGAACAAAAGTCCGAGGATGAAAGCGTCAAGTCCCTCGCGGGACTGTAGAGTTTTTTGCCATCATTGTGGTAACCCGGTTGGGGTGCCCTTTTTTCCTAATTCACGACCTTGAAAACCCATATACCGTGAATCCGTTTGGATGTCAACTTGTTTTTGGCAAGAATTGCAAATACTATGACAGTTAACGAATTGTATTAGTTACACTCGCAGCTCACAGATCAGACCCGTACAATTTAAATCATTGAAGCTGTGAGCTTTGCGAGATTTGTGGATTTGTCAATTATTGTACCAACTCGTTGGCTTTCAATTGAGCCAGCGTGCCATTGTATGCGTCAAAGTCACAGTCCCCGGAGACCCCGCCGATTGAGCCGGTGGAGCTGACCTGCCAGTACGTCCAATTGCCAGTGCCGCAGCCCGTCATCCAGGCGTTGCAGCAGTCGCAGCTGCCCCATGGGTTGCCAGTGTACAGGTTCTCGCCATCGTAGTCGGCGATCCACGCTTGCAGCGCAATGCCGCCGGACAGGTCGTATTCAATCAAATCGCAGGCCCCGCTGCACGCGCTGCAATAAACGACCACGTGCTTAATGCCTGAATTTTTTGCCTCCACGTCTTTTGCCCACTGGTTGAGCCACGCCGTGTAATTTGGCTGGCAGGCATGGCCGTTAAATGTCTCGAAATCTATCGCCGGATCGAGGGACTTGCCGTCGGCAATGATATAGCCGCCCGCAAAGTTCCAGAAGTAATTCGCCTCCGTGCTCACGCAATCAATGTCAGGACGCGCGAAGTGATAGGCTCCCATCAACAGGCCGGCCGCCTTGCCGTTGACTATGTCGGTTTTGAAATCCGGATCCTGATAATAATTTCCTTCGGTCGCCTTGACGAAGGCAAAATTGGCCCCATTTGCCCTTACGCTGGACCAGTTGACTGACCCCTGATAGCTCGACACATCTATGCCGAACAGGTTATTCGCCTGCGCGCGCTGGCCAACAAAAGCGGCCGCCAGCGTTGCAGCCATGATTAGTGTGATGTTTGTTTTCATGTTTACCCTTTCCCTGGTGCCTAACCGTGATAACGAATACGAATTTGGTTGGATGTTGTTGTTTGATTTTTTTCCCGGTTAGTTCAACCCCGAACAAATGTTCGAGGATGAAAGCATTAAGTTCCCCGAAGGAATGCAGAAATTTTTGCCATCATCTGGTCACCCATTTTTTTCAACCCGTTCCTAAATTCCAGACTATCAGAGAACCTGCGGGAATGTCAATTTCATTTTGAGACAATTCAAAGATACTAGGAAAACTAACTAATTGTATTAGCAATGCTTGCGGCTCGCGCACAGTTTAAGCTATTGCAGCTGTGAGTTTTGCGCGCCGGCCCCGGGAGGGATTCCCCTACGTGCCGCGTTCGGCGTTCAACCGGAAATCGAAAATTCCTTATCCTCCCAGCGATGTCGGGTCTCCAACGTCGCCTTTATTGAAGCTTACATAATCTTCCGTCAGGTCTGCGGCATAAATGACCGCGCCTCCCTTGCCAAGGTTCAGCCGGATGTGCAGGTCAAACTCTTTGGGTGCAACCACGGCGCAAAGCTCCCGGAACGTCGCGGACGTCGGCTGTCCTCGTTTCAAACTCCAGAGTATCTCGCGCGAACCTGGCGCGCTGTAACCAATGTCCATCTTTTCTTCAACAATCCGCGCCGGCGAATACCCAATGGCATCGATGATGCGGCCCCAGTTCGGATCGCCGCCGTGCCAGCTCGTTTTCACCAAAGAACTGTTTCCCACGGCGCGTGCCGCGGCATCGGCGTCGGCAACGGTTTTCGCGCCGCTAACCTTTACCGTGACAATGCGATGAACACCTTCGCCGTCTCGCACCATCATCTTCGCCAACTCAAGACAAACATGGCTTAGGGCGGCTTGGAAAACCTTGAAAGCGGGGCTATTGATCTTAAATTTCCCGTTCCCCGCCAACCCATTGGCCAGCACCAGGACCGTGTCATTCGTGCTCATATCACCATCCACGGTGATGCGATTGAAGCTGAGTGCGACGGCTTCGTTCAATGCCGCCTGCAAAACTTTCGCATCCACTGCCGCATCGGTTGTGATGAAGCAGAGCATGGTGGCGTGGAGCGGCAGCGTCGCCGGCCGTTTTCCGCTTGGGCTCATGCCGGGCTGGATCATGCCCGCGCCCTTGCAGATGCCGCCGATTCGCACGGTCTTTCCGCCAAGGACACATTCCACGGCGATTTGTTTTGGCCGGGTGTCACTGGTCATGATGGCTTCCGCCGCATGCCCGGCGTGATCCGCTGAATTTCCCAGAACCTTTGCTGCTTCCAAAATCCCGCGCCGGACATTATCCATCGGCATGGCCAGGCCAATTCGGCCAGTAGAGGCCACAAAAATGTTTTCGGCGGCGATGTTCAGCTCGCCTCCCGCGATTTCCGCCATCGCCTTCGCATCGCGCATTCCCTGTTTTCCAGTGCAGGCGTTGGCGTTTCCGGAATTAGCAACAATGGCCCGCGCCCCCGCTTTGCGGATGTGCGCCTGGCACACTTTCACCGGCGCGGCGCAGATTTGGTTCGTGGTAAACAGGCCAGCCACGGTAGCGGGCGCTTCAGAAACGATGAGCGCGAGATCCCGCTTGGGCCCTTTGTCTGATCCCTTGCCTGTGCCGAGTTTTTTAATGTCACAGAACACGCCACCCGCCAAAAATCCTCTTGGCGCGACAACCGAACCGGGTATTTCTTTGATTTGCGTTTTCAATGTGCTATAGCTGCGGAAACAGCGCGCGATGGTATCTCAGGGCGATGCCCCTGGGAACGAAATTCTGTATGAAATCATGAGCCGGTTTGACCGATTCGAAAAGCAACCTGGACCGTGCGAAACTGCCACTGAAGATATGGTCTTTCAACCAGAAGCTTCTTTCGAAGTTGCTTCCTGCCCTGGCGAAAGCGCCCTCGGCCGTCTTTCGCAACTTCGGAAAGAAGGACGACGCTCTGGTTTTACAGTGATCCTTTTGGGAAGCAAGGACGACGCCGTTATCCTGGCGGAAAACCGTGAACATTGTGCTACCTCGCTGGAAAAATATCTGCGAGAGGCGGCGACGCTTAACGTGGATAAATGGTTGAAGGAACAGGTTGAAAGAGATCCCGGAGAGTATTTTGCAGAGATTGGTGAATGGTGTGAAATGACTCCGAGGCGCGGCATTTCAGCTCATTTGGAGACGTTATCCAGAAAGCCAAGGGACGCCGTTTATATCGCGAGAATTCCGACGTCAGAAAACTGGGAGGCTCCCGCCTACATTGGCCTAGGCGGTTGGAACGCGTGCCCGGATGCTTCTGTATTGACCGCCCTCGCAAAGCGATGGCACAAACGCTACGGTGCCGAGATCCTTGCTATCACACACGATACAATGGAATTTAAGGTGGCGAACCCGCCTGCTTCAAAAGAACGGGCGATTGAGCTTGCCAAGGAACAGTTCATCGCGTGTCCGGATATCGTTAACCAGAAAGCGGGGACCATCTCCGCCCTCGCGTCGAGACTGATAAACTCGAATTATTGGTATTTTTGGTGGGACTGACTGGCCCGAACAGTCACTACGATTAATGGATGAAAAATGAGCGCGCACTTTCAATCGTCCGGCCCGCGAAGCAATGCCTACAGCGAATCCAAATTCACCAATTGGACGCCGTACGATCCATTTTTTGCCGAAGCCCGTGCCGTGCTGAAACGATTCGACGGGCGCATATCTCGTGTTCCAAAGTTTCCCCATGTGATTGTCATTAAACCGCAAACTCCGGATTTCATCCACGCCTGCACCCGCGCGGAAATAAGAGCCAGGCTCGAACGAATACCCGAAACATCGCGGAAGGACTTGCGTGCGGTGTTTCTTCTCAGCGGAACGCGCAAGCAGGAAAAGTGCTGGTGGAGTAAACTCGGCTCGGCGGCAGGGCGGCGCTCCGCGCCGCCGCCTGTCACTTCGCCGACCATCTCCTGCGTTTCTACCCTTTAACGCTTCAACGTTTCAACGTCCGTGACAGCGAGTTCCGCTTTCGCCGCCGTAAAGTCCTTTTCAAAATCGGCGTCCTTCTTCATGTCACGCACAATGGCCTGGGCCAGGACGCGGCCGGCGTAAATGTCTGTCGGATAATGTCGCGCAATCTCGACTCGATGCCAGCCGATATTGCGCGCTTCGGCGATGATGGAGTCGTGATGCTCGGGAAATAAATCCGCCATGACGAGAGCCAGGACCATCGACTCGGTCGAGTGGCCGCTCGGATAGCTGAAGCTCTTTTCCAGTTTACCGTTCGCCAGAGTCGGATCCACTTTGTAAGGACGCGGGCGTTTCCAATAGTCCTTCGCGTTGTCCACGACGGTTTCGGCGTCCGCACGGACGTTGCGCAGGAGCGCTTCGGTTTTGGGGAATTTGCCCGGCTCAAAAAATGGCCCAATCTCGGGCGCAAAGGTGAATGTGGTAAATTTCGATTCAGTCATGGCGGCGGCCACGTCGGCGTCCGGCGCGGATTTGCTTACCGAGCGGACCTCCTGCAAATCCGCGGCCTGCTCGGGCGAATCCGGCAACGGCGGCGGCGCCAGCAGCGCCAGGGCATTGGGCTTGCCGTCGGACAGATAGTGAAGATCCTTGGCTGCCACCGGCAGCAGCGACAGGCAAAGCGCGACAATGACAGGAAGAATGCGGTGACTGCAGATAGTTGTTGAAAATGCCATAAATTGATTAAACGCCCCCGTATGCTACCGAAAATCCGTTTCATTTGTGTGACATTTTCGTTACAAAACTCACTCCGGCGTGGCGTGCGAGCTCGTTCCAGCCATCAACAAAGGGCTCGTTTACTTTTTTCTGTATATATGTAAGTAAACGGGTAAACGGCGCCAAAAAACGACGCAAATACCCCGTTTTTATTGGGAAAACTTGAAAACATGGGTGTAAACGGGGAGGAGGTGCGCGAAACCCCATTCTTGCAGAAACCAAAAAAGCAGGCCCCGAAAAATAATCCGGAGCCTGCTTTCCTGAAAGATTTGTAACGTTTTTACTCCGCCTTCGACTTCTTTTCGCCCTTGCCCTTGGCGGCATGCTTTTCGCCTTTGGCGTGCGATTCTTTGACGGATTTTTTCTCTTTGCCTTCGGGAGCGGCTTCGGCCTTTTCAGCCTCGGCGTGTCTTCCGTAGCCGCGCTTTTCGGTTTTGGGCCTTTTCTCCTCCGTCCTGGCTTCAGGAGCGGCTGCCGGAGCAGCAAGGAGCGTCAGGCTTTGGACCTGGACTTTGAGCGTGCTCTTGACGTCCGAATGCAGGTGCAATTCTATTTCGTACTCGCCCAGTGCCTTGATTGGATGTTCGAGATGGATTCTCTTTTTGTCGAGCGTGATGTCGAACTGGTGCTTCAATTCATCGGCAATCATGCCGGACGTGACGGAACCGAACATCTTCCCGTCGTCGCCGGTTTTGACCTTGATGACGCAAATCAGTTTTTGCACGCCCTTGGCCAGTTCAGTCATGGTGTTGAACTCATGCGCTTCGCGCTCGGCGCGTTTGCGTTTGAGCGCCTCGATATGACGGCGGTTGGCCTGCGTGAGTGGTATGGCCAGGCGCTGGGGAAAAAGAAAATTGCGCGCGTAGCCGGGCGCCACTTTGACCTGATCGGATTCGGCGCCCAGGCCGACGATATTGTGCGTGAGAATAACTTCAGTCTTCATAAAAGTAACGGAAAGAGGTTAAGTAGAAAAATCTGGTCAAAACGGAACGTCATCGTCCTGCGGAGGTTCGGAATCCGGAGCTTCCGGTGCGGGCGCAGCCGAGGGAGCAGGGCCGGAAGGACGGGAAGGTGCGCCGCCACCATCGCCGCCGCGATTGCCGGAATCGAGAAATGAGAAGGTTTCCAGGACGACTTTCAGCTTGCTCATCTTTTGCTTGGTGTTTTTGTCTTCCCAGCTGTCCTGTTTGAGTCGGCCTTCCACGAGCAATGGGCGGCCCTTTTTCATGTATTGGGAAATGACCTCGGCCTGGCGGCCCCATACGTCCACGTCCACAAAACTCACTTCCTCTTTTTTCTCGCCGCCTTCGCCGGCGGTGAAGGTGCGGTTGACGGCCAATGTGATGCGCGCCACGGCGGTGCCCTTGGGCGTGTAGCGCAATTCGGGATCGCGGGTCAGGTTCCCTGCGATAATCACCTTGTTGAAGTTGGCCATGGAAGCGTAGGATTGCGGGTTTTACTTCGCCGGTTTGGGCTCGGGCGACGTCGTAAACATCACGCGATAGACCTCCTCGTTCAGCCCGAACTTGGTGTTCAATTGCGAGATGATCGCCGGCGTGCCGTTAAAAATCACGTTGGCGTAAAAGCCGGCGGTGTGCTTTTTGTCGCTGATGCGCGCAAAATGTTTGCGGTCCATCTTTTGCACCGTCTCAACTTTGCCGCCGGCGGACGAAATTTCCGCGGAGATCTTGTCAAGGGTGTCCTTGACGCCGTCTTCGCGCCCTGCTGTGTTCAATATGAACAGTCCTTCGTATCGTTTCATTTTCTTCTTTGCTTGAACGTTTCAACTTTTTAACGTTTCCACGTTCCCATTCAATTGCATTGCTTTTTCCAACCCCGCGTCCAGCCAGGTTTCCACCTGCGCCGCGGCGCGGTCCAAAACTTTTTCCAACAATTCCTTCTCGACCGAATCAAACCGGCCCAGGACGTGGTTGGTAATCTCGCGTAAACCGTCTTTCCGGCCAATGCCGATTTTCAGCCGCGCAAAATCCCGCGAGGCCAAATGGCTCTCGATGGATTCCAATCCATGGTGCCCGCCGCTGCTGCCCCCGGCCCGCAGCCGCAAGGTCCCCACCGGCAAATCCGCGTCGTCCGATACCACGATCAATTGCGCCACGGGCAACTGATAAAAATCCATCGCCGCTCCCACGGCTTCGCCGCTGACGTTCATAAACGTCTGCGGCTCGCATAAATAAACGCGCCGGCCATTGAGCGTGGTCCTGGCCATGCGCGCCCGAAATTTCTTTTCGTTTGCCCAGTCGCATTTCCACCGGGTCGCCAGCTTTTCGACCAGCAAAAAACCCGTGTTGTGGCGCGTACTTGCGTATTCCGCACCCGGATTTCCCAGGCCCACGATGAGAAAAGCGTTTTCCATCTGAGCGGAAATGTCCCCGGCATACCGCCGGGCAGGCGATCTGCCGGACTATTTCTTTTTCTCGGCAGCTTTGGCTTCCGGCTTGGCTTCGGCTTTTTTCTCCGCGCCTTTCTCGGCTTTGGCTTCGCCCTTCGCAGGAGCTTTCTCGCCGCCCTCGGCGCCTTCTTCTTTCTTTTCCTTCGTCATTTCGACGTCGGCTGCGCCCTTGGCTCCCTCGGCTGCCGGCGCGGCTTCTTCTTCGGCGCGCGGCGCGGCTACGGAAACGACCGGAATCTTTTTATCTCCCAAAATCTCGACACCTTGTGGCGCGGTGATTTCGCCGATGTGAATGCTCTTGCCAATCTCGAGGATGGACACGTCCACAAGAATTTGCTCGGGCAAATCCTTCGGCAGGCAACGCACCTTCAATTTGAACAAAACGTGCTCCAAAACACCGCCGCCGGTCTTGACGCCAGCCGCTTCACCCGTGGTTTCCACGGGCACTTGCACGGTCACTTTTTCGTTTTCGGCCACTTCATGGAAATCCACGTGAACGATCTTGCCGTCGATGGGGTGCCGCTGAAGTTCCTGCACGAGGGCCAGGCGCTTGGCGCGGGAATCGTTCTCGATCGACAGGTCCACCAGGAGGTTCTCGGAGACGTGATGATGGATGAGGTCGCCGATTTCGCGCGCGTTGATCTCCAGGCTTTGCGGCTGGGTTTGGCGTCCGTAGATGACCGCAGGCACGCGGCCATTGGAGCGCAATTGTTTGAGCGGGCCGCGGCGCTTTTGCGCCCGCGGAAATGCTTTTAACGGAACTGATTTCATTTTATTAAATTGTTGTGCAGACGCTAACTAGTGCGCCCGCCTTTAAACTCGAAAAGCGAATTGACCGACGAATTACTGTTAATCCGTTTGATGGCTTCGCCCAACAGGCCCGCCACCGACAGCGTGGTTATCTTCACACCGTCAATATCGGGGCGTTGGACTGTATCAGTTGTAATCAATTCGTCAATACTCGATTTTCGCAATCTTTGTATGCCCGTTTCCCCCAAAATTGCATGGGAAACACAGGCCAAAATCTGTTTTGCTCCTTTTTTCTTCAATAAGCTGGCCGCTTCAGTGATCGTTCCCGCCGTCTCGGTCAGGTCGTCCACCAGCAAAATATTTTTCCCCTTAATTTCGCCGATGACCGCCATGCTTTCAACTTCCGATGCGCTTTTGCGCCGCTTGGCCACAATCGCCAGGCCCGCGCCAAGCACCTGGGAATAGGCATGCGCCATCTTCAATCCACCCGTGTCCGGGCTCACGACTACCAAATCCTTCAGGTTTTTTTTCTTCAAATAATCATACATCACCGGCGCCGCATACAGATGATCCACCGGAATATCAAAGAACCCCTGGATTTGCTGGGCATGCAGGTCCATGGTCAGGATGCGGTTGGCGCCCGCGGCCACCAGAAGGTTGGCGACGAGTTTGGCTGTGATGGGCACACGCGGCTGGTCTTTGCGATCCTGCCGCGCGTAACCGTAAAAGGGAAGGACGGCCGTGATGCGCTTGGCGCTGGCGCGGCGCAATGCGTCAATCATGATGAACAGTTCCATCAGATTGTGGTTTGTAGGCGGAGACGTCGGCTGGACTATAAAAACTTCCTCGCCACGCACGTTTTCCTCGATTTTGACGAACGTTTCGCCATCGGGAAACGGTTTGATCGTGCATTTGCCCAGTTCCATGCCAATGGATTTGCAAATGGCGTTTGCCAAAATCTCATTGGCTGTGCCGCTGAAAATTTTCACGTAAAAGTATGATTAAGATAAAAAAACCGCCCCGGACGGCGGTCGCATTGAAACAATACTGTAACAATTGTATTGAGGACTGCGCAAGCGGAATCTAGCTGTCTGCGACCTTCGCTGCCTCCCGCGCCTGCGGCGCTACAGGATTTTCGCCAGGAGCCTGATTTTCATCGAATCCTTGGATAATCCGTTTTCCAAGTCCGATGCCGGGACTTTCAATCAAACGATACCAAATGGCGGCAATCAAAAAGATGATCGGGCAAAATGTCAGGCAGCATATAAGTTTTAGGAGTGAAGGCATCGCCGGGAATTGGCGGGAAAGGGTTCCACACATCAGCTCAAGCAAGGGTTGATGGAGCAGATAAATGCTGTAACTCCAGATGCCCGCGCGCCGCAGTTGCTCAAGCCAAAAGTTTGGACGACAGACCCTCACGGTGGCGGCGCTCATATATTTGACGATCGCAGTGGTCGCAAGAACGGCTGATAGAGTAAAAAAGAATGGGGCCAATGGTCTCGCAAAATAGGCAGCCACCACCAGCAACACCCAGAACAGCGTGGACGATCTTGCCAGCGGTAATTGGCGATTTTTCATCCAGGCATCCGCGGCGCACGCCCCGAGCGACCAACTAAACCAGTACCCAAAGGGCGACGCATTGAGAAACGTCAAAATGGGACTATCAATATTACGGAGGTATGAAAAAATCTCGGGAGACACAGAATCGTATCTCGCCAGCCCGAGCATGGTTTGAATTGCCGCGTTCCAGCCGTCGACCAGGCATTCGACAGTCGCTAAAAGAATCAATGTCCGCCGCCAGCCGAATTTGGCCACCAGCGCGACCAGCAGCGGGTAGAGCAGATACAATTGGACTTCGATGGCAATCGTCCAGAATGAACTATTGATGCCATGGAACGTGTCCGCGTTAAAATTATGAATTAAGAACGCATGAGTTATGAATTGAAGCCCGATGTCGTGGTTCCGGTTGGTGTAAAGGAATGCAAATAAGATCAATGCCGCCAAATAGGCGGGATAAATGCGAAAGAAACGCCGGATGAAAAAGCTCCGCCATTCGCGCCCTTGCTTTTCGAAGCTCAGGTGGATGCAGAATCCGCTGACGACAAAGAAAATAGGGACTCCAATCCATCCAAAATGAAGCGGGAGCAATGCGATAAACGATGCAGGGAAATTAAAACTCCGAAAAAGCCTGTCCCACGGCAGCGCGCTGTAACTATAGGCGCTTCCGAGGGCGTGAAATAGCACGACAGATAACACAGCGATTCCGCGAACGTAGTCTAAAATGTCGACGCGTTTCGTGGTTTCGATCTTCACGGCTATAGTTTGAGAATTCGGCAAATGATTGCTCTCGAAGCACTTCAAGTGCCAGTGGCGGTTAACTTTTTTCTTAAATCAGCAATCGAGTCTGGCGACGAGCCGTCGCCACCCCTGTAAGATTTCCCGGAAGGCCGTTTCGCGCATTGAACCCTTGAACCGCCCGTAATGTTTAGGCGCATCAAAATCATCGGACGGCAATTCTCCCGGAGCGCGGCTGTGTCCCACTCGGAGCGGGATCAGCCGCAGCAGCTTCGGGTGCCAAAGAGCCGCACCCAATCACTAAGCCTCCTGCTCGCAACATGCTGCGGCTGGTCTCCATTCATGATGATCGTGCCCGGCGCGGATGACCTCCAGTTATATCCGAATCTAATTCATTCCTGTTTTCCTGCTTTCCTCATTATTTTATCTGCGAAAAGCTGCGCAATCTGCGGATAAAAACATAATCTTTGTTTTAATTCTCCACCGATAGTTTCTGCGCCATATTTTTCACCTCTCTCAAATCCAGCTTGCCGGTGCCCAAATACGGAAATTTTTCCACCTGATAAAACTGGTCCGGCCGGGGTTTCCAAATATTCGGCAAATCGCACTGAGTAAGCTTCCCAACGCATTCGGCTAGCTTGTCAGCCGGCAACCGGTGCAGCACCACCAATCGTTCGCCTTTCTTTTGGTCGGGCACGCCAGTCACCACAAATGTTTGCTCGGTCACGCCCGCAAGCTCGTGGAGTTTTTCTTCCACCTTGATGTGCGGGACCATTTCGCCGCCAATCTTGCTGAAGCGCGACAGGCGATCGGTAATCTGGAGAAAACCATCTTCATCCTCATTGGCGATGTCGCCGGTTACATACCAGCCGTCGCGTAGTACTTCAGCGGTTTTCTCGGGCTGGCCGAGGTAACCTTGCATGATGTTCGGGCCACGCACCAGCATCAATCCGGCCTGGCCATTTGAAACGGGCGCGCCCGTCTCAGGATCTACAATCCGCACAGCGATCCCCGGCAACGGATGGCCAATCCGCCCGTGCTTCGAACCCACCTGCCTGAAACCGGCGGCTCGGAAGTCCAGCGTGTTCACCGTTACCGCCGGCGAACATTCGGAGCAACCGTATCCTTCCAATGGCCGGATTCCAAAATGTTCCTCGAAGGCAGTGGCGAGGCGGTCTGGCAATTTTTCCGCGCCGGTCATCACCAGGCGCAAACTGCCGAACATCTCGGGCGGACAACCACGAATGTAAAATTGCAAAAACGTCGGCGTCGCCAGAAGAAAACTCAGCGCGTAGTGATGCACCAGTTGGCCGATGGCTTTAGGATCGAGCGGATTCGGATGATATACGGCGCGGATGCCCAGCACTGCGGGCAGGCAAAGCGTCCCGGTAAAACCAAAGGAATGGAAGAATGGCAAAATGCCGACAACGCCATCGGAACTCTTAAACGCAAACACCTGCTCCAATTGTTCGATGTTTGACGCGATATTGTAATGGCTGAGCAGAACTCCCTTGGGAACTCCGGTGCTGCCGCTCGAAAAAATAATCGTGGCCACGTCATCGAGACTGCCTTTCTGCCTGCGCCCCAACCATCGCTCCAGGATTCCAGTTGGAAGAAAAATCGCCGCCAACGCCGCACTCATTTTTTCGATCACTCCCGGGTTTGCGGCAATCTCCTCGATGAACAACGTTTCTGCGCCGGGAACCTTGATCTTCACTTTTTCCAGAAACGCCTTCGACGTCAGGACTGTTTTAATTTGGCATTGGCTGATGCAGGACTCGAGCACCGGTTCAGAGACAGTATAATTGAGATTTACCGGGACCTTGCCCGTTAACAACGCCGCAAAGTTGGCCAAAGTTCCCGCCACCGATGGCGGCAATAGCAATCCGACGCGTTCCTGACCTGCCCATTTCTGGCGCAACCGGCGCCCCAGAAAAATCGTCCGGCTTAACGCAGAGAACGACGAAACTTTCGCGTTCTGGCCATCAGCCATCGCAAAGCGAAACGGATGTTTACGTGACGTCCGGACAAACGAACGATGCAGCGGGCGCAGGCTGCCGCGTTTGAAGGTCCAGGCATCGGCGACCAATTCCTGCACGCGTTGACGCACTTCCAGTGGGCTGGCGTTGCCGGGCATGGCCTGTCCGAAATTAACGGTGACGTGATACGGTATCTGTCGCGGTAATTTCCAGAACATGCGTCCGCCCTCATAGCTGAACACGCTGCCCCAAACGCCATCCATTCCCACCGGGATGATCGGTGCGTTCACGTCCTTCATAATGCGCTCAAATCCGCGGCGGAAGGGGAGCAATTGCCCGATGCGCGTGATTTGGCCCTCCGCAAAAATGCAAACCACTTCGCCCGCCTGGATGGCTTCGGTGGCCACACGCAACGATTGAATCAAATCCCGCGGCCCCATGTCCGAGGCGATTGGGATCACTCCCAGCATCCGCGCAAACGGCCGTATCCATGGCACATCAAAATTGTTTCGATGCATGATAAACCGCACCGGCCGGTCCACTGACGCCAGCAAAAGCATGGCATCTGCGAACGATGTGTGATTGCAAACAAACAACGCGCCGCCGCGCGGTGGAATATTGTCCCTGCCGATAACTCTTATGCGATAAATCGTCCGTGTGGCCGCCCAAAGCACGAATCGAATCATGGAATCGGGTAAAAGGTAAATAGTATAAATTGTGGCGAGCAGTGTTAAAATGCCGGATACTAAAAACACCCCCTGCGGACCAATTCGAAAAACTTCCGTCAACAAATAGTGGACCGGCCAAATGGCAAAGGCGCCCACGAACGAGAGTAAATTCGCCGCCGCGATCACTTCGCCCTTTTTATCCGGGTCGGGCCGATGTTGGATGAGCGCTGAAATGGGAACGATATAAAAACCGCCGGCAAATCCCAAAAACGCCAGCCACACCATCGCGCTCAAATACGAATGTACGAAAAACATCGCTACGCATCCGGCAGAAAGTCCCGCCACGCCGAGTGGAATGAGTCCGATCTCAATTTTATTTCCCGAAAGAAACCCAGCCGCCAGGCTCCCAAGGCCCACTCCCAGCGCAACCGCGCAACTGAGAAGGGCGATCTTTTCAGCTGAAACCTTGAGCACATCGGAACCAAAAAAGAAAAGGTCCAGCATCAAAAGCGAGGCAAGGAAAGTGAAATAAATGTTTCCCAGCACCGCCAGGTTCAATGCCCGGTTTCGCCGGATTAACCGAATGCGTTTCCACAAATCGGAGACAAAATTCGGATCGAACACCCGTTTCGGATCTGCCGCCCGAACAGGAGTTACACCCAGGCTGCACCACAATCCCAGCCCGGCCAGCGCGATCAGAATGACACCCGAAATCATCTGCCTATTTCCAAGCCGGTCAGCCATCTCACCCGCGGCAACCATTCCGAGGATGATCGCCATGTACGTGCCCAGTTCGATAAGCCCATTTCCCCACGAAAGCCTTTTCTCCGGCAATTGTTCCGGCAGCGACCCATACTTCGATGGGCCAAAAATCGCGCTGTGAACTCCCATGAAAAAAACGCACGTCAGCAATATCCACAAATTATTGAAAATGAAACCGGCCAGAGCAAAAGCCATGACTCCAATTTCGAACACTTTGACCCCGATCATCACGCTCCGCTTGCTATAACGGTCCGCCAAATACCCGCCCGCCATCGAGAACAGGATAAATGGCAGCGAAAACAACGCCGCCACCCATTCACTAATCCGATGCTGCTCGGAGAGCGACACATTCATTCCCAACATCATAAAGACAACGAGCGTCTTGAGCAGGTTGTCGCTGAATGCGCCCTGAAACTGCGTGACAAAGAGGCTCCAAAAGCCCCGGGTAGGGACGGCCCGCTGGGCCGTCACCGCCCGTAGAGCGGGCGGAACATTCGCGGTGGGTTGCTCAGCCTTCGCAATTGGCGCTGTCACGCCTTTGCCTATCGAAGATGGCGTTCCTGATTCTGTTCCTGCTTCTGTCATAACAGTATCCTGTTCTAATTTTGCAAAAGCATACCGCACCCTGCCGCTAAAGGTGCAATTGAAAAAAATTAGGGATTAGGCCTGTTTTTTCAATGATGCCTTACGATGCGTAGCATCAAGCGTAAGCTTGATCATTCTAAAGGCGACTACAATGAACAGTAGGGAAACAAGACGCCACGCCTCAGAAAAATCGCTTCAACACTGCATTCGCAACCCGCTTAACCCAGCGATACCGTCGTCGGCCCATCCACCAGGTCCGTCGTGTTCTCATCGACCACCCCGTAAAGCGATATGGCCAGGGACGCCTTATTAATAACGATCTTGCAATAGCCCCAGCCCTTGCGACCGAATTCGTAAACCGGATTTGCGTTGACTCCTTTTTGCGGAAGTTTCAATGCCTGGCCGCCGTGACCAGCGCATCCGCTCACGACGTACGGAATTTTCAAAGTTTTTCCATTGAACGGCACGGTCCGGGTGTAGTGCTGCAAAGAATGGGCATGACCGGAGAAATGAGCATCAGGCATGATGCCGGCTTGCTGGCAGGCGTCATCAATATCAGCCAGCATTTCGGGGCTGCCACTGTGCCCGCCGCTGCTGTAGGGAGGATGATGAGTCGCGAATAACAATGCCTTGCGCGTTCCCTTATCGCGCGCGGCTTTGAGGGTCTTGAGAGTTTTTGCGAGCCAATTCTTTTGGTCCTGGCCGATTTTTGGACCGGAAATAAAGCCCGGATTTTCGGCTGAGTTCGAGTATAAACCGATGATTTGCACGAACGGCGCGTCAAGACACCAATAAACTCCCGGCTGATTTACGGTTTGACGGAAAATGCTCCCGGCCATCGGCGGCACCTGTTGGGAATCCGCGCAGAAATATGTTTGGAAATCCGAAAGTTTCGCGCTGGTCTCGCCGTCGTGATTCCCAGGGATGGCGACAATTTTACCGGGATAATGAATGTACGGGCGGTAGAACTGATCGAGATACGAGTTGGGCGCGGAGCCATAGATGACATCGCCCACATGGAAGAAAAAGGCGGGAGATTTGCCGGGATTATTCGCGTTGTAATCTTTGGACATCGCATCCGCGACCATCATCTGTTTTGTTTCATGCTCACCTTCCGGAACGCCTGTATCGCCGGCGATATGAATGATAATTTCGCCGGCCGCGGCAACTTCATCGGAACCCGTCTGTCCAATGACATCTGCGAGCGTGAACGTGCTGTCTCCTCTTACTGGAGGAATGGGATGCAGCGTGCCCTGAACATGGTCCGTCATCCGCTGGCCGTACACCTTGGGCAGGTTCCTGCGGCCTGGCGGCGCTGGTGTAAAATACGGATGCGCGAACCGCAACGGTTCAGGTCCCTTCTTCTTTTGTGCATTTTTAGTCTGACTCATATGGTCCTCTCTTGCTGTTTATGTTCCCAAAGATCCCGCGATAAAATACTGCAACCGAAGCTTAAAGCGTTTGCACCTTCAGTGGCCAATCACAAATCGCGTAGAAATTGTAAATTTTGTGTAACAAGAGATCGCCCGCGATTGCGAAACCCGATCAGGGTAGGGCGGGCCTGCCGGTCCGCTGAATGTCGAAGATCAATGGCGCGCGGCAGGCCGCATGGATGTGGAGTTTCCTTGGGGCAGCCTCGCAAAACTCGGCAACCCAAGGGCTGAATGATGGATCGGCTATTACCGACTCTCTACCTCAAATGCCCCAATGTCACTGCCGTCGCCGCCCTGTGGCCTTGAAATGGAGGGAAAAATCTGGGGACGACGTTGTCCGCGCTGGTCACGGTGAATTCCAAAACATTTGCCCTGATCAAGGGCCGGGCTTCCCGAAAGCAACGCGTGCGTCGGCGCAAAACCACCATTCATTTGCAGTGGCCCTAAAAGCGGATTAAGAGGATTGGCTTCGGTGCCAGCCTTGTCCCCATTGATGGCATTCATGAAACCCGTGCTGCCGTCGGATATGGCAATCAAATTAAATCCATCGGAAGTAAAGGCCCCGGCCAAATCAAAACCGATCGTGTCCGCACCTGGATTGCCTATATTTGTCGCCACATTGATTGGTTGACCCGTCCCAATCTCAATTCCGTAAGTGATATTAGTCGCGGGCGCTCCCCCAACATTTGGCAGATTTTGCGCGATCAAAGTATTGCGCACCATAATTGCATTGATGCCGGCTGCATTCGCGACCCCGCCTCCGTCACCCGCGTCGCCGCCGGGAGCTGCGGCCGTGCCAGAAAAGGATTCGCCGACGGGGCCGTTTCCACCCGCGCCGCATTCGTTTAGAGTGATCGTGGACGACGTGATTTGTATCGAACCTGGACTTATTCCCATATTGTACAGGCCTCCACCGCTTCCGCCTGCGCCTCCAGCCGCCCCGCCGAAGACCGAACCATAGCCGCCGTCTCCGCCATTCCCGCACCAATTACTGCTGATGGTCGAAGTGTTCAGGTTCAATTCCCCGGCATTGAAAATTCCGCCACCATTACCTCCCACGCCTGGATTCCCGCCCACGCCGGCATTTCCGCCATTTCCACCGTCACCGGTGTTATTGTCAAATACAGTTGAAAAATCGATTTGAAGTTTGCTCAGATTATAAATACCTCCGCCGCTGCCACCGCTGCCGCCCCAACCGCCAGGCGCGATACTGAGCGCCTCGCCAGCGCTTGTGCCGAAACCGGCGGTATTCCCGGCGATAATGCACTCATTCAACATCAAGGTCCCGAAATTAAAAATCCCGCCGCCATTTCCACCATTGCCGCCCGCGGCGGCGAAATTTCCATCCGGGCCGCCTCCGGCGCCCGCCTGGTTGACGTTAATCGCGCACTCGGACAAGCTGCAGTAGCCGTCGTTTCTTATGCCGCCGCCGTTTCCGCCAGGAGCACCATCAAACCCCGCCCCGCATGTATTGCCGGCGATAATGCAATTGTTCGCCTGCAGCCTGCCGTTGTTGTAAATACCGCCGCCATCACCGCCGCTTGTTCCACCTCCGTTACCCTCAAGAGGCTGGCCGGCACCGCTGGCGTTATTCACTATGACGCACTGTTCCAGGATTAACGTTCCTGAGTTGCAAATAGCGCCGCCGAATTGGCCACCGCCCAAAATCCCGGCATTTGAAGCTGCTGTCCCGCCCTTGATCGTCACATTTTCGAGCGTCAATTTGGCGTTGGGCGAAACGTCAAACACCCGGTCTCCCAAACCTGTTGCATCAATCGTCACGTCGGAAGACATGCCGATGATCGTCATCTCACCTCGATTGATGTTTAAATCACCCGTCAGGGAAGCCCTTTCATTTGCGCCCGGAATCGTCAATCGATAAACCCATTGCCGCGATTTGTTCCAGAAACCGAGCGATCGTCCAATAATGATCGTATTTCTTCCGCCCGCGCGATTGGCCGCAATAATTGCGCCGCGCAAACTGACTATTCGAGTCGTGTCATTGGTGTCATTGACAATATATGTGGCCCCGCTGGCATGAAAGCAAAGAGGCGTCAAGAACAACAATGACAGGATAACAGATGCCTTTCTGAACATTTGCAACGATTCTAGTTCTGCCGAGTCAAAAGTCAAGTCTTTTTCCTTGTATGAGAAAAAATGCGCATGGGGCACTGAGTGGCATTCTTTGATTCAACCTTTACAAGGTTGATGGGCCGTGGGCGAGCCAAGCGGCCCGTTAAAAACTATGGACACCGCCGCTGCTGCTGCTGAAAGCGTAAGCCGTCGTGCTTGCTGAGGCAAATGGGATGTTCTGTGCGGTTAAGTATCCGTCGGCACTTTGGTTTCCCATCGGCACGACCGAAACCCGCGATTTCCCAATAAAACCGCCCTTTTTATTCCCAAACGGCTTCGTTTCCTGGTTGCATTTCCTATATCCAAAAAATGTGTATGGGTGAGAGGATGCCGCAGACCAGGTTCGGTGTTTGCACACAAACCGCTATGGGCGGCTAACGGGCGCTGCTGTGCAGCTGATTTTGAGGATCTAACCCAGGGACGGAAAACTCTGTGTTCTTTTGCGGCTAAATCAAATGGGGCTTGGCAGTTGCCCGTACAACTGTGGGCTGTGGACTCAGGACTCGGGACTATTTAGTCACAAACTTTTCTACGTATTTACCGAGCAGGTCGGCTTCAAGATTGACTGTGTCGCCCGCTTTTCGTTTGCGCAGGTTGGTAACGTCCAAGGTATGGGGAATGATCCAGACGCGAAATGATTTCTTGTTCACTTCGGCGACGGTCAGGCTGATGCCGTCGATGGCAATCGAACCTTTCTGAATCAGATAACGCATCACGTTTTCCGAAGCGGCGATGTCCAGGACGTGGTCGGCGCCGGAGCGTTCCCAGCGCGAGATCGTTCCCGTGCCGTCGATGTGGCCGGACACAAAGTGGCCGCCGAATTCATCGCCGGCGCGCAAAGGGCGTTCCAGGTTCACCAGCGAACCATGCTTGAGAAATTGAAAGTTTGTGCGCTTCCAGGTTTCGTCGAGCAAATCGAATTGGACGAGGCTGGACGCACTCTTGCCACGCCGAGAGATTTTGGTGGCCGTCAGGCAGCAGCCGTTCACGGCGAGGCTGCCGCCAGGTTTCAATCCGCGTCCGGTCTTTGGCGCGCGGACCTGCAACAGGATCGCCCCGCCGGCGCGCTCAATGCGTTCCACCGTTCCGGTTTCTTCGATGATGCCCGTGAACATTTGAGTATTTTAGGAAAATGGGATGAATCGTGAAAACACTAAATTCCAGATTGTAAAGCCAAACAGTTCAAAGCCCCATGACTCGGCTGGAGAGGCCTCGCACTTGCCTCCGTCTCTGACAAATGCCTCAGCGCTGTCCCAAGGACAGCGCCAAGCAACTCAGGCACCTTGTTGAAAATATCGGTCCGGCAGCAGCATCCAAATCAAGAAAACGGCGATGGGGTGCAACAGGCCGGCGCAGATGAAAATGGGTGAGTAGGAAAAATGTATAACGATCCAGCCGGTGAAAAAATTTGCCAGCGCGCCGGCAATGCCGCCGCCCATGCCCGACAAACCCGCTGCCGAAGCAACTTTCGACGACGGAAATAAATCGGCCGGCAAAGCCAATAAATTTGCCACCCAAATCGCATGCCCGAAGACGACCAGGCACATCGCGGCGATGGCCCATCCGGCGGAGGGAACAAACGGAGCCAATATGGCCGCAGGCAAAAACGCCGCGCCGATAGTCATGGCGATTTTTCGGGACTGTCCGATGGTCCTCCCGGACGACACCAGCCAGTTCGACAAGAGCCCGCCGATGATATATCCGGGCGCGCCTCCGTAGACGAAAGGCATCCACGCGTATTGACCGATCATCTTCAAATCAAACCCCCGTTCTTTTTCCAAATAATTCGGGAGCCAGAAAATGACAAAGTAGATGACCGGGTCAGTCAAAAAGCGCGGCAGAATCACCATCAGCCCCGGGCGGCTACAAACGACGCTCCACCAACTTGTTTTTTGGGCGGCTACGGAACTCGCAGGCAAGATGCCTGCGCCACTAGCCTGACTGATCGGGCGGTCAACCGTGCCGGATTCAGGCGCTTCGCGAAATTCCGCGGCTTCCTGTTCGCTCAACCAACGATTCCGCCGTGGCGAATCATAAATGACCAGCCAGGCAAGCAACCAAATGATGCCGAGCGCCCCGGTAAAAACAAACGCCACGCGCCAATTGTATTGCAACGCGATATACGCCGCGAGTGGTGCCGCCACCGCCGCGCCCAGCGACGAACCAACGTTAAATATTCCCACGCCCAAAGCCCGTTGCCGCGCCGGGAACCATTCCCCGATGGCCTTGACCGCGGCGGGAAAACTTCCTGGCTCAGCCAGGCCCAGGCCGATTCGACACGCTGCAAACGACCATTTGCCGCCGGCCAATGCATGGAGCATTTGCGAGATGGACCACAGAAGTACGAACAGCGCCATGCCGAGCTTTGTGCCGATTGTGTCCACCACATACCCGGATACTGCGTACATAACGGCATACGCGACCAAAAAGAGACTGACGATTTGCGAATAATCCTCGTCGGTCAAATGGAGGTTTGTTTTGATTTCTCCCACCAGTACCGAAAGAGCGGTGCGATCTATGTAATTGATCAATGTCACAGCCAGCAGCAATGCGGCAATGACCCAACGCAGTTTCGGAATGGAAGGACGGTTATTCATGTATGTTTTTTACGCTATTTTATTCGATGGTTCGGTGTCCACGCTTTAGCGTGCTCCGGAAGAGCCTAAGGCTGAATACCAAACTTAGGCATTGCGCAATAATTCAAGTGATAGGATCAGAGCCCGTGGCAAGTGAAACGGGTCTTTGACCGGCAGCGCGACGATTTTATCAAGCGGTTTGCCGGCGCGATCGAGTCGCTGGCGCCATTCGCCGACATCCGGCATCGAAAAGTGTGCGATGCTCCATTCGTACACCTTGTCAAACCACTGTTCGCACCATTGTTCTTTTGTTAATTCGGCCGCCAACAAAAGCCCATAAAGCGCTTCGGTGTGCGGCCACCAGAGTTTGGTTTCGGAATTTGGCAGAAATGGCGGATGACCTTCGGCATCGATGCCCAGAAAAATCCCGCCGTACTCCGGGTCCCATCCTTTTTCCAAATGCCAGCGCATGACGTCGGCGGCGTCGCGGATAGTTTTGCGATCGCCGCGCTCCCTCGCGCGGCGCATGACAAACCACATGGATTCGATGGCGTGCCCCGGCATGACAAAAGTTCCTTCCGGCGCCGGCACTTCCCGGTAATTACGGTCCAAAAATTCCACGAGGCATTTCCGCGCCGGGCGAACAAAATGATTCATGACGCGGCCCGCGTAATCGTTCGCTGCGCCGGCAATCGCTGCGTCGGAGGTGGTGCCGCCCAGTTCACCCGCTACTTCCGTGAGAATCATCGGGATGCCGTGATTGCGCCGGTTGGGCGGCAATTGGTAAGGCGCCGTTTCGGAGAATTCAGGAGCTTCGACCCGCTGCTGGATGCTGGAAAAAGTTTTGCGCGCCAGCGCCAGCAAATCGGCGTCCGGGACCGCCCGGCAATATTCGCTGAACCCATAAACGGCGAAACAATCCGAATAAATGCTGATGGCTCCCTCCACCGGCTGGCCTTCACGTGTGGAATGATAAATCCAGCGGCCTTGCTCATCGCGCCCGTGCTGGAGGAGAAAATCAATTGTGCCCCGCGCCCACTTCAAAAATTCAGGACGCTTTTCAATTCGATTATAAAGGGCTGAACACGTCCAGACCCAGCGCGCTTGCGACCAGATATATTTATCGCCACTGACACGTTTACCGTCCTCTTGCATGCACGAGAGAACTCCACCGAATTTTTCATCCACACCGTGCTTTGCCCAAAATGGCACGATTCCGTCGAGCAATAGCTCTTTATACGTCCGTCGCAATTGATTTTTGTTCATTAATCTGTCTGCGCGCCTCGAAGCGCGGACGACTCTTATCTCATTTTTGAAGCGATGAGGAAAGTCAGAACGCGTCTCACGTGAAGAGGTGGAAAATGCAAATGAATGACTGGTGGCAGCGCCATTCTCAAACTCTCTAGTGGCACACGCGGCCGGCACAAGATGAAATGGAGGTCCGTGCCGACCACGCTGCCAAAGGGAACCGGGAATGAGCTACTATAAATCAATCTAGAATAAATGTCAAATTATTAAGGCTGATGCTTTGGATAAATAGTTATAGTGGGTAGCATCACTCAGCAAGGAGTGTTTGGATTTTGCCCGCGAGATCGTCGGCGGCGCTGGCGTCGCACGGACTAATCTCAACGTTTTTTTCATTGTGAGATTCTTGGACCGGTAGCTGGAAGCGGCAGCTTGATGGTGAGCGTGCTGCCGCGGCCACGGCCGGGGCTGGATGCCTCGATGGCGCCGCCGTGACGTTCCACAAGCTGCTTGCAGATGGCCAGGCCGACACCGAGTCCCCCCGATTCAGGCCCTTGGGCGCCCTGTTTAAATGGCTCGAACGCCTGCGCTAATTCTTCATGGGTCATGCCATTCCCGGTGTCGGAGATGGTAACCTTGTACTCTTGATCTTTCATGCCGGCCTGAATGGTCACGCCGCCGCCTGCGGGTGTGAATTTTATGGCATTCCGGAGGACATTCGAGAATACCTGCTGCAGCCGCACGGCGTCGCCAAAGATCCGAGTGTTCGGATCATTCAGCTGAGACGCCAATGCCACGTCTTTTTGCTCAGCCTGGCCCTTCACCATGGCTATGGAGTTCAAGATAATATCATGAATGTTGGTATCCACCGGTCGTATTCTCATCTTCCCGCTTCTGATCCTGGCCAGGTCCAGCAAATCGTCGATGAGCCGTCCCTGAGTTTCGGCGTTTTGGAGGATGGTCTTAAAATCGGCGGCGACCTGCGGAGGCAAAGAGGGATTGGTTACGTTGTCGCTGGCCAAAAGCATGATAGGATTTAGCGGCGTACGCAGTTCGTGCGACAGCACGGCAAAAAAATCGTCCATGGCCCGTTTTGCCAGTTCAAGGTTTTCGTTGGTTTTTTTCAAATCCTCCTGCGTGCGCCTCAGTTCCATCTCCCGTTCGGCCCTATCGCTGATGTCCCGGACGATTTTGGAGATTCCGATAACCTTGCCCGAGGCATCGGCAATCGGCGAAAGAACGCACCAAACATTCAAGCATTTGCCATCCTTGCGCCGCAGGATCGTTTCGTACGCGGCCGGTGGTTCCCCGGCGCGGACGCGATTCATCAGCTCCACCTCAAATTTTTCGTTTTCGGGCAGCGCCCAAAAGAGGACCGATTTCCCGACGATTTCCTGCGGACCATATCCGAAGTATTTTGCGACGGCGGGGTTCGCGGTTTCAATGACGCCGTTCAGGTCCGTGCTTAGGATGATGTCGTCCGAACCTTCTACTAGGGCCCTGTAATGGCCCACAATGCGATTAACGCGTTCCAGTTCGAAGTTGCGGGCCGATAATTGCTCAAGTTTGACTGTATTGGTCTCGTCCTCTTTTGATTTGCTCATAAAGTGCGCATCTGTTGCGTGTTCCATTTGAACAGGGAAAGCGGCCTTCCCAAATCCCCGGGGACCCCCCGAGCCTCCAAAACACCTTACCGCAGCGGATGGGAAACGCAAATAGCTGGGGCTAAGTTAAGGGCAGGATCATAAAAATTTATAGCTTGGATTCCTCTCTTCCTGTTTCCCTCATTGTTTTTGTCCGCGAAAATCTCCGCAATCTGCGGATGAAAACCCGAAGTTAAGCCGCTCATTTCCAACCAAGCGTCTTTTTAAACTCCGCCTCATTCCGTACCCGGATGCTCCCCCACCGGCCCGGGTAAGCTCTCAGATAATACGCTCCCGACGTCCTGGTTTCGAGTCGGTGGTCAACAAAAAGCGGAATTTTCCTTCCCTTGGCGTCTATGATAGTGCCCTCTACGGTCCCGCCGTCTGCCATTGCAGGCGCGTACGGTCCGTGTGTGACAGTGCTCCCTGCGACCTCGTCGTCAGCCAATAGGGGCACGCTTGATCCGACCCAATCAACGTGGGCAGGTGGCGTAATTCTGATTCCACTTTGAACGAAATCCTTGCTCGACGGCGGCGAAACACAGCCTGTCAAGAGCCCTGCCGAAAGAAATAATAGGGCGAATGATTTCATGGCAGCTTGATGATTTAAAATGAGTGGCAACCCGGACGATGGCAAGTAGGAAGCGCTTGGGCTGGTTCGAATCCTGAAAGGATTCAAATCATTCAGCCCAGGGTTGGACGCGCCAGTGGCCTACCCTGGGAACACACATTAAAATATTCTGCTATCTTGAAAGGATTGAATCAGATTTTCATGCGCAATCCAGGGGGAATATTTGATCGGGCTGATTCAACCAAGTCAGGGCGATCAGCGCGGAAAAACCTTCGCGTCCCTTGCGTCCTTCGCGCGAAACATTTTGGGTTTTTAAATGGAGCCAACGTTCCAGATTCCTAATTAAAATCATCACTCCGCGGGAGGAGTTTTTGGATTTTGCCCGCGAGATCGTCATAGGCGCTGGCGTCGCACATGATGCCTTTCTTATTCACGAGCCACAGGGCAGGAATCCCTTCGATGCCGAATTGGCTGTCGAATCTATTGTCTCTCACCTTGCTGATTTCTTTCACCCGGTCGTCGAAATATTGCGGCCAGGGGATTTGATGCTGCTGGACGAAATCGTCCAGCGCCTTTTTATCGGTATCCAAACTAATGCCGATGACATCGAATCCCTGGGCGTGATACTTATCGTAGGCTTCTTTGATGCGCGGAATTTCGGCGACGCAACCCGGACACCAGGTAGCCCAGAATTCCAGGAGGACGACATGGCCCTTCATCTGGCTTAGGTCAACTTCGCGGCCGTCCACGGCAGTAAATTTGATATCAATGGGATTGCCGAGGGCATGAAGAAAGCGATACCTGCGATACAGGATGTCCGCGAGTCGCGACATTTTACTTTGGAGTAGTTTTGCCGCTGCAGTATTGGTGCTGTTTGGGAAGCGCGTATAAAAGGCTTTGGCTTTGGCGGCAATGGCCGCGGCAATATCGGCATTTTGCTTACAAAGCGGCACTTCATCCTGGTGATTTGTGTCGGCCGGTCGCGGTGGTGGCCAGAGAGCGGCGGCTTGCCGCACTTGCTTCCAGGCGGCATCCGCATCGGGAATGGGTTGCGCGAGGGCAACGTTGTGCGCAAGGAGCATCACCCAGGCGACCATCAGGGCAACAAAGAAGGATTTCACAATCGTTGTATTATTTTAATTGGTCCGGCGAATTTTATAATGGATTCGCGGCAGGCGCGCAAGTTAAGCCTGGCGTATATGCTGAGGCCATAACATGGTTTTCCACTTCCCGATGCGAATGCCACGCTAAGGCGCCAATCGCGACGAGAAGGGTTAAAGGACAAATTATCTCCGTAGCAGCCGAGGTGAGGAGGCTCTAACTTCATTTCCACTGCATCTGCCAATGGGAATATTACGATGGCATTGGATAATTAGCCAAAGATGAACACAATTTGCGAGTTGACGGCAACTTGATCCCTTTTGACAATGGCAAAATATTAAAACCTTTGGAGCACACTGCGAGCGCGACGTTAGTTGAGACTGTCCCATTCCGCGCTTGCGCTGCTTCGCGCCGTCGCTGAGCTTTTAGCCGATATTCGGCCAGGGCTGCGAGAGATTTGGCTTTTATGTTGCCATTCTATTCATTCAGTTTTTTGTTCACAGTGGTGTTCGCCATTTTCTTTTACCGGGCTGGTGAGTTCGATGGCGGTCCCGGTTTGTTGTGGGCTGTCCTCTCAATAGCGATTTCATTATTGATTTGGCAATGGCTTCGGTGGGGTTTACTGGCCATGGTTTTGGGCCAGATTCTTTTATTCGTTGGCATCGGTGTTGTTCGGGTCATTCGCAAGTCATGAGCAGTTCATCGTGCAGTTGGCTCGCCCGATTGAATTTGGATTGCCCTTGCAGGGCGCGAAGATTTCGCGGGAACTTGCACCGTGGGCCTTGCCCAGGACTAATTATGGCGTTGCGGTGGCAGCGCCACTTGCCATCAACGCGGAAAGACCTTCGCGTTCTTCGCGGCCTTCGCGCGAAACATTCGGGGGTAAAGGGGACGGATGTTCCTGAGGATTGTAAGCCATCAGTACAGTCCCATTCCGCATCAGCCCTGATTTCGCTCCGCCCACCCTTATCCTGTAATTTCAGTCCCAAACTAATACGTCATAAACGTGGCGATATCAGGTGAAAAAAACAAAGGCCGTGACAATACGCCAGCCGGCGCGGATATGTCATTAGTGTTGGAATAGATGACGACTCCGCGATGCCCGACAAGTGCCCCTCCCCATTCGACTTCTGTGCTTTCAGGGATCGGAAAAACAGGTCCTTCGCTCACTGGGGCAGATTGAACAGAAATCATTACGGCGGTCCCAGTTTTTGAATCTGCGTATGATTAGTAAACCCCGACCAAAGTATCTGCTCACTATCGTTCTGTCGCGTCTTTGCCGGCCCCCAAAGACGACCGCCAGGCTCTATGCTTTTCTGCGCAAAGCGAGAAATGCTTCTCCATTCCTCGACTGTTAAAATATTTTTCGCGTAGTTTCTGAAACCAAGCAGATAAAGGCCCTGACGATTGATCGAGGACCATCCGAAAAAAAGCAGCAGACTGACTAAAAACATTAGCGCCGTGGCAATGATGTTGCGTTTGCCGATCAGCGAACCAACCGTATAGCAAAACAAGATGGCAGCACTTAAAAATAAGAGGAAATACGGAACAAGGTCGGCAGGAAGCAAAGGAGGAACCACCCAAACAGAGTTGGTCCGCCCCTCGCAGTAGGGCATGACGATCGCCAATATGAATGAAAGAACCGAAAGCGAAATGCAAAATATTTGCTTTCTGAATTTCATATACATAATGATTCGACGGGAATCAAAGCCACATGCTCCCGGCAAATTGTGTTGTGCAGCTTAACGCTGTCTTGGGAGTCAGCGCGAATATTTTCTCCGCTTCATCGTTGGCCATCATCGTGCGGTTCGTTTGGCCGATTGAACTTGGATTGCCCTTGCCGAGCCGCGCGCGTGAGCGGAAAAGCAGGCAGCCATAGCCTTCGCGTTCCTCGCGACCTTCGCGCGAAACATTCGGAGTTACGGCTTCTTAAGGCGTTAGATAATTGAATTTACGATCTACGAATTACGATTTACGCTAGGTACGGTCATGTATTCAGTAGATTCCAAGGACACGATAGCCAGGCTCGCGGGGATTCCCCCATCTTCTACTGGTGCGCCGCGCCCATTCGTAATGAGCGACGAGCGCACGTTGTTGCTCGCCTACATCCTAGAGCGGATTGACCCGGAATGGGATGGCACCTATGTCCGCTCCGTCGGTCCTGAGACGCCGGGCGAGTCCACCGCTCTCGTGCGCTTCACTAACTACCGGGCATACATGTTTGGCTCGCCTCATGATGAAGCGTTTAGCGGACATCCGCTCGCAGCTCGTGGATTAACCCCATATTCAGCCGTTGAAGTGCACCATTCGTCCTGGATTCGAATACTTGAGCGCATGAACGCGGTTCATCCAAACCACCGGCCAGAATTATTTAAAGACTACCGGCACTTCATTTTCGCGTTTCACGATTCGACGTTTGAGTGCGTTGCCAGGAATTTCGCGGTTACTGTTTACGAAGCCACAATGGCATCGCTTTTACCGGAGATGCAGAAATCACTTGGATGGTCGGCCTGAAAAGATCACTCGAAGCGAACTGACTTCCGACGCGGGAATCAGTCAGGGTCACAAACTCAGCATTACCCTCCGCCAATCGATCCGCAACTCGCGGCAAAGCCATTGCAGGCCGTCCACGGTCATGTCCTCGAGTAGCTTCTCAGGCGGCTCAACGCAATCAGTCAGCCGCCACTCAACTGCGTCTTCGAACTGCTCAAGCGTGACCCCACGCGCTCGGCACTCCGCATGAATTAGACGAACCAATTCTTCGGCGGAAACTGGTGGCTCGGGGATGCTATTAGCAAACAATTCAACTGGGCGAATACCAAGAATCCGGCTAAACCGCTGAATTTCTTTGGGTGAATAACACATGGTCAAATCACCATCAAGACCCTCGATTTCCCAAATATTAAGACGATGAACACCGCAGCGGTCGGCAATGTCTTCCGGTGAAAGGCCGGCTCGCTCCCGTGCCTGCCTAAAACGAACATTCGGAGCGATTTCCTCATCCATCCAGAGTATTGTTAATCTGCATAAGCGTCGTGTCAATAGCACCGGTTTTAGCCGGGGCTCGGCGGTTCGTAAAAGGCCATGAATCGAATGGTTCAGCTTCCTGCCGTTGCTGCCACATTCGAAGCGATAGACCGCAGATTCAAAAGCTTTTCAGTGCCGCCGCTATGGCCGCCGTGGATAATTGCTACAGTGAAAGCTGACGAAGGAGGCTCTAAGATTAACCCGGCGAAGGACAATTTAATACATTCGTTGACCCACGCCGACCGGCGGCATAGCTCCGGAACGAAATGAGCTTTATGTTACTTACGATACTGAGAACTGCTGGGGCAGTCGGCGTTGGCTCTGTGCGGCTTGCGTCTTGGCCAAAACCCTCATGCCTATAGGCAGCAGAGCTGGCAATGTAAATGAGACAAAAATCAGAATTACAGACAACGTCATGTCCGTGCTCTGGAAAAAGTAACCATAACAGCAAGCGACAGCTACCATCCATGCTATCACGAATGCGGTGTAGCTATAAACACAAAGCACCTGTCTCCAATTCGGGATGGTC
Source organism: Verrucomicrobiia bacterium (assembly GCA_036269115.1). Lineage (GTDB taxonomy): Bacteria > Verrucomicrobiota > Verrucomicrobiia > Limisphaerales > UBA11358 > UBA11358. Next base: position 60,459 of record DATAST010000093.1, read on the forward strand.
TTCTCAAGAACTGCATAGCTCTCGGCTGAACCGATGCCGATGGAAATGCGCTGCTCTGCCGGTCCCTGATACCGAACGCGAAGGCTGCGGAGTGGAACGATGGGAATGAGCATAATCACCACCCACTCGGTGGTGATGTATGAACCATCGACTCGAAAATCTCGTTGACCGTAAAAAGTCGTGCCGATGCCGTTGAATGTGTATGCCATAAACACTAAGCACACCTGACAACTAACAGCGAAGTATGAGGGCAACGGCCACAAGTGGCAATATCGCAATCTTAACATATCGCAATCTTAACTCGGGCCAGGTGGATACGGGCATCCAGTGTCAATCCACATAATAAAATAATCCCGTCCAACAATGGAGCGCATCGCATCTGGCCACTTTGGAAAGTGGCTCATCTCTATGGCCTGTATAAACAATGGCGTCCTCACCGCATCCGTCCATCCATCCACTGAGACATTGCCGATGCTTCCATCCTGATATATTTCAATTCTGAGGCGGAAGGTAGTGCCAATGGGACAATTAGTATAAGCCCCTGGGTTAAGACAGCCCAAAACTTGAAGAGTATAGTTTGAACATTCCGGCACTTCCTTTAAACGGCGGTTCGCTTGCAAGGCGGCTTGATGATCAGCCTCCAATGAACCTCCTTGCAGGTGCTCCCATCCTTTCCCTTGTGTCGTCTCGGCTGCTGCCGATGGTGGGATCGGCGTCACTCCTTTAAACGGATATTTATCCCAATTATTACACCCGCCGCAAAGGATTAAGCCAGGCAGAACAACGTATATCAAAACGAACGAACGCATTTTTTCTCGCTCCCTCGATTTGAGCAGAGCCGCGCGCGTGAGCAAGCGGAAAATCAGCTATAGCCTTCGCGTTCCTCGCGGCCTTCGCGCGAAACATTCGGGGCCGCATCATTTTCGGATGGCCCGATATATGGCAATCACGCCCACCGACGAAAAGGCCGATAAGCCCGAAAACACCAAAAATCCAAGGTAGCATATCCCTGCCTGTTGGCGATGTATTGCCGTCTCCTGTCCAGAAGTCATGTTTAATAATTCCGTTACCAGCGAATCCTATGAACATGAAAATGCCCGTTGCCAAGCCGCTCAACGGTGCCAGCCAGAACGGCGGTCGCTTTCGGCGGCTGTACGACATATAGAGTCCTATGCTGAAGAAGAGAGCGCCAAAGAGCGCCGCCACCAATGGAAAGGCGATAAGGTCGTCCATGATCATACTCTAGACTGACTCATTTGAACAGAGCCGCGCGCGTGAGCAAGCGGAAAGCAGGCAGCCACAGTCTTCGCGTTCTTCGCGGCCTTCGCGCGAAACATTCTGGGCTGAAGGAACCGATGTTCCCGGGATTGGACGCCATCGGTATTCGGAAACCCATCGCGGCGATTATCAACGGAAAGCACGATGATTGACAACCGTTTAAGATAGTTTTATGGTGACGTGTTATGACGCAGGAAGACAGGAATTGGTGGGAGCAAATGCGGACGAGAGGCCGTCGTTCCTTCATTTTGCGAGAAGGGATTTTACATCATGGGACCGGGGCCGCGTTTGCTTTGGTGGTCTTGCAGGTGGCGTTTATCATATTTTTCACCAGAGATTCGGTACCGCTTATCTCGTTGGCTCTTGCCTGGCTTGCTTTGTCAATTATTTTGGGCTCACTGATTGGGAATGTTCTCTGGAAGCAGCATGAGAAAGATTACCGCAATGACAGCCAATAAATCCGGTTCGGACTTTTGTTGGATCTGTTGGCCCCATTCGAAAATGAAGCACTCGCACTCGCCCGCCGGATATCTTATTCCGCAATCCGCAATCGCCAACTGTCTCCGTTTCATCTTTGGTCATCATCGTGCGGTTGGCTCGCCCATTGAATTTGGATTGCCCTTGCAGGGCGCGGAGAATTTGCGGGAACGTTTTACCGTCGGCGCTGCCCATGGCTCATATGGTGTTGCGGTGGCAGCGCCACTTGCCATCCACGCAGAAAGACCTTCGCGTTCCTCGCGGCCTTCGCGGAAACATTTGGGGCGGCTATTAACGGAAAGCGCCTTTGACATCGCGTGATACTGGGACGACTTTTAGCAATGAAAGTAATTACGACAAGGGTAAAAGGCTGGCAAAAAGTCGTATGGGAATGGGCAAAGGCAGGCGACAATTTTGAATTGGATGGTCTCAGCCCCCGGCACGTCCATTTCCTTCGAGAGCTTTGCGCCGCCTATCACTACAAATTTAAGCTTTTGGGAAACCGGATGCGGTTTGTTCTTGGATCAAAGTAGGTTTGCTCCGGCCAACTCCCGGCGCAAGGTTCTTTCCCGGCGCAAGGTTCTTCTGCGAGAAAACACTCTGTTTTTCCCGTCCAGGGAAATCCGTCTTGTTTAGAGTAAACAGGATGCCGCCAACGCTCCGCTCGATTTAGGCAAACGTGACCGGCACAATGAAATGGAGGTCCATGCCGGCCACGCTACCGAACAAAGGGAATTAGGGATATTGAATATTAAATCACAGTCAAATATTTGTCAAATGAGCCCTGGGAGGATTATTGCCTGGCGCGAGAAACCGGGACGAGAGGGTGCTTGGGCGGATTGGACTGATGTTCCTGGGCATTGGAAGCCACCTGTACAGTATCATTGGCGGCGCTCAACAAATTGGCCAAGGGAAACTCAATAGAAATACACGAACCGTGTCCACGTCCGGCACTGAACGCGTGAATGTGCCCTAAATGCAAATCCACCAGCCTTTTTGAAATTGCCAGCCCCAAACCCAGGCCATCATAGGTATGGTCTCCTTGCGAGAAAAGCGAAAAGGCACGGCTTATCTCGTCAGCAGTCATCCCGATACCCGAATCTTTTACGGTCACCATAAACCTCTCTGCCGTCGAAAATGTTTCAATATCAATTCCCCCGTTTTCCGGCGTGAACTTTATGGCATTCCTCAGAATGTTCCAAAATATCTGCTGCAACCGGACATTATCGCCTGAAATCAAATGCCCCCTGGCGTTTCGTTTGGCAGTCAGACGGATACGTTTGCCTTCAATGTCTCGACGGAGCATGCTCATTGTGTCATCGAGAACCTTGTGGACATCCAATACCTGCATTTTCAACTTCAACTTGCCGTGGCTGATTCGCGACAGGTCCAGCAAATCATCGATAAGCTGGACCTCGACCTCCACGTTTTTAAGGATGTTCTGGAATCGTTTCCGAATTTTTTCGGGCAGATCCTGATCAGACGCAGCATCGCTGGCGTCCAAAAGAATTGGATTCAAAGGAGTGCGCAATTCATGGGAGAGCGTCGCCAGGAAATGATCTTTTGCGCTCATCGCGGCCTCGGCCTCCTGTCGCGCTAATTTTTCGCGCTCCATCGTTTGCGCAAGTTCCCGTTCAACCTTTTTTCGCGCAGTGATGTCGCGGGCAACCTTGGATGCGCCGATAATCCGGCCTTCGTCGTCTTTCACCGGCGATACCGTCAATGAAATGTCTATTAACTCGCCGTCTTTGCGCCGGCGAACTGTTTCGTAATGGTCAATGCGTTCCCCGCGATGCAGCCGGGCCAAAATTTCAGGCTCCTCTTTTTGACGGTTCTCGGGAACCAACAATGTGACGGACTTGCCAACGATTTCCTTGGCGGCATAGCCAAAGATTCTTTCGGCTGCGCGGTTCCATGTCTTGATGATGCCGTGAAGGTCTTTAAAAATAATTGCGTCATCGGAAGAGTCAACAATCGCGGCGAGCCACTTGGCATGTTGTACTTCATTCGCAACCAATATCTCGGCATTAGGTTTGGAATTGAGGGACGTTTCCATCGGGACGCGGGACGTAGGCGCCGTGAAATTCGACGGAATTATTTTGGAATGTTCCGAGCATATTTGTTTGAAAAATTCAGTGGTATCGCCAGTAAAACCGCCCTTGGGATAGGCGCAGTACAGCGAGAATGTGTGAACCTTCATCAAATTGTTCCACAGATGCTCCAAACGGACAGTTGCAATGGTGTTGTCCTGCGCCCAAAGCAAAGCAACCATTTCGCCAAATGCGCGAACGCGTCGCCCGTTTTTGCCTGCCCGCTCAAGGATGCCGGTAATGATTTTTTGGAACAGCTCATCATTCGGCCAATTGTCAACCATGAAGCTTGCCAGCGTATTCCTGGCATCCAAAGCAATGTACTGGTCAGCGGCAGACAATGCTTCCAGATCAAATTGATGCAGCCTTTTTTCGACGGCGGTCAGATGCCAGGAGGTTGCGATAAGTACAACGCTCTCTCCCTTTTTAAAGCCATCGGTCACGAAAGTTTCCAGACCATCGAGCAGTTCCAAATCACCGTCGTAGATTTGTAAAGCATGATCGCACGGGGCCACTTCGCCCCAAAAGGCTTCGATTTTTGCTTCGTTTCCTTGTGTCATACTATTACTGCCTTGAAACGTGTATTGCGTCTCATAATCGTAAAAGTTCGATTACAGGAATAATATGAGGTAAACGGCTTTTCAGTCAAGTGATTTGTTGCCCCTCCACGCCGTTTCTGCAAAAGTTGCCAATCAGCAGTTGGTCGGTGTAAGCTATTTATACTAAGTAATTTGTGCGAGTAGAAAGCGGTCGGCGTTCGACATTTTTGCCAGATTTGTTCGCCCGCGTCTCTGGCCGAACGGTTTCCGCGTAAGCGAGCCATGAAGGTTTTTGCTTCAAGGCTACCGGTCAGGGCGAACCAAAGGCCGTCGAAGGGTTCTTTGCAGGCCAAAAATGACTTTAGAGCGTTTTAAAAAATAATGTGGCCGTTCGGAGCGAGGATTTTTGGTGTTTTGGCGAGGCTACAGCGAAGGAGCATGTTTGAAAACCCTGTGACTGAGCTGAAACGACGCCAAAACCCAAAAAGACCGCTTCCCCTTCTTTTCCCTCCCGAATGGCTACAGGATTTTTTAAACCGATCGAGCAGGAAGGAATAACAGGGATACTGGACGAAGCCTTCCCAAAAATCCTGCTGCAGCCGAGGCACGAGGCTCTAACTGAGAACCCCGTAGGCTGTGCCCTATGCGTAGCAGCCCCGAAGGCTTTCGGGGCTCTGACTAATCCCCCCCGCGTTCGCCCATCCAAACCGGAAAAATCAGATCCGATTCACATCGGATACTACGCCATCATTTACGTAGCAGCGCGACGTCAGTCCGCTCTAACTCCTCCAGCCCGGTCGTGCGGAGCCCTGTCCTCCGTCTTGCCCACCGTAGCCTTGGCGAAGGCGGGAGCTCCTGAGCGAAGGCGGATGCCGCTCCGCCAAATTCGCCATCTCCCATCTTCTATCTTCCATCTTCCCGCCGTTTTCCCGGCCACCCGTCGTTTAGGAAAAAGCGACATGCTATGGTTTTGCGGGCTAAATGAGGCTAAACGAAAAGCTAAACGATTCGTTTAGCCCCGAACGCCGTCGGTATTTCCGTGGAAAATCTGCGAGTTCGGCTAAATGAGCGACGAGCTTGTTTTCAGGCAAAAAGCTCAACGAAGTTAGGCGTTCATTTAGAGCGGATTGACACTTCCCGCCATTTCCACCAATTCATGAATCCATTAATCCATACCGGACATATCTGATTCGCCCAAAAAACATATTCTAAATATCAGCTTTCGACTAACGCTCTCTCGAGTCGCATTTTTCGCGTTTCCCAATCAGGCATTACCCGCCGCAATAACGTGTAAAATGCATTACTATGATGCTTATGCACACTGTGACATAATTCGTGAGTAACGACATAATCAATGCACGCTACGGGTGCCTTCACCAGTTCCGGATTAAGCAAAACAACTCCGCGCCGGGTCCAACTGCCCCAACGTTTCGGCATGCTACGTATTTGAACTCGCGGGGTAACAGCCAAGCGCTTGCCAAGCCTTGCCACACCTTCCACGAGACTCCTCGAGAAGCGCTCTCTCGCTCGCGCGAGATACCAAGCCCGAACCAATTCCCGAACTTGGAAAGCCCCATTCTTCTGAGACGTTTCCACCCAAATAAACCGCCCTTTCAACATCACGCCGGGCCGTTCCGCTTTGACGACCTTTAGACGATACTGGCGTCCCAAATACCGATGCGTCTCTCCACCTAAGTATTTTTTTGGCGGCGTTTGCGGAAGAAATTCCTGAAAGAAGCGTAGCTGCCGACGGATCCAGCGAGCTCTCTTTCGCACCTTCTCCATCACCTTCTCCAGAGTCGCTCCGCGCGGTGCCGTAACCAACACCATCATATCCGGCCGCACCGTAATTGCCAATGTCCGGCGGTCAGTGCGCCATAATTGAAAAACTATTCGTGCGCCACCCCAAATCAAATTGTGTTGTGTCATGATGCCATCGGCTCGACCTCATCGCGGGTACCGGTTCTTAGCGATATCTAGAACCCGTTCGATTATCGTATCCATTTCTTGGGCGCTCAAAGGCAACCCTTTCCTCTCTCGCGCCTCGTACAGTAAATCATCTATTGCGTTCCTCATCTCGTTCTGTACGTCGGGATTTGCCCGCCAGTCCACGACAATCTTGTCCTCAATGGCCTTTTCAATACGAACCGCGATTTCCGCCGCGTCATCAGCTCCCCGATATTTGGGCCTCTCGTCCTTAAGCTCTACACCGCCAATCACTTCGCTCACAACGCCGTAAAACGCCCGTGCCGCATCGTGCCCCTGTAATGCCGGCGGTAGGCCATCTCCAGTCCGTGTTAAAACAGACTCCATGATTTCCGTTACCTTGCTCAGATACTCTTTCTCACTGATGCGCTGTGCCCGGTAAGCGTCAATCGCCTCCTGAAGCAGTTTGCCGAATCGCCTGTAGAATATAGGATCCTCGTCCATTTTTTCCGTGATTGTGCGCTGCGTCCGGTGCGCAATTGTGTCAGCTTTCGAAGCCGGACCATCTAGCTTTTCGACCTCCTCTTTGAACGCGTCTCGCTCGAAAATGTTCACCGGCGACGTAATCTGCTGGATGCCTTCCGAGCGCACATGAGTGTCAATCAACTTCTGCACTCGCTTTTCATATTCGCCGTAATCCACCCCTTCGGCATAGCGCTGCTTCACTGATACCCGAAGTTTAAGAAAGAACGCCAAATCATTCTTGTACCGCTCTATTGTTTCTTCCGGGGTCTCACGCAGAAATTGCATCGTCGAAAGCGCAATGCTCAATGTCCGATAATACGCATTTAGCTTTTCATAAAATTGTGCCCGCAGTTCCTCATCTGCCAGCAACCGCTCGTATTTCTCCTTATCGCGGGAACCCTTAACTGTCTTGAACACGCCCCACAGATCAGAATGTCTCTGTGGTAAACTCTTGATCTCCTCAGTCACTTCCACCACTGTTCCAGCAATTTCCTCTTTCTCGAAATCCGGCAGGGCGCTGTAAATATCCATTGCCTGACCCAGCTTTTGGAGCACGCCGTAATAATCAACGATAAATCCGAAATCCTTGCCGCTATACACCCGGTTCACCCTGGCAATGGCCTGCAACAAGTTGTGCTCCTGAAATGAGCGGCAAAGATACAGTACGGTGTTCCGTGGCGCGTCGAAGCCCGTCAAAAGCTTGCTCACGACGATCAGTATTTCCGGCTCGGGTCCATTCTTGAAAGAGTTGATGATCTGTTCGAGGTACTTCTTTTCCGTTCCGTATTTTGTCATCATCTTTTTCCAGAACGCCCGGACTTCCTCCGTGTTCACTTCATATACATCCTCCTGCTCCTCACGCGTGTCCGGTGCGCTAATGATCACCTCGCTTGTCACCTTGGCGAACTCGTCGAGGTATTTCTTGTATTTCAAAGCCGTTAATTTGCTTGGCGCTGCCAGTTGGGCTTTAAATCCGGTCCCTTGCCAGGTCCGACTGAAGTGTTCACTAATATCAAACGCCGTCTCATATATTTTCTGTTCGGCTTTATTCAACTGGTCGGCCGATGCAAATTTCCGTTTCAGATCGGCGCGTTGCGAACTCGTTAACGGCTGTGTGACAACTTCAAACCATTTATCAATGGCCTGTTGGTCCACCAGTTGGAGGACAAGCCGACCTTCGTAAAGTAGCGGCACCACCGCCTTGTCCTTCACCGCCTGGTTAATCGTATACACCGGCTGAATCAGACCGCCGAACTTTCGAGCGGTGTGCCGCTCCCTTTTCATCAAGGGCGTACCGGTGAACCCAATAAAACAAGCATTCGGCAATACCTTTCCCATTCGCCCCCACGTATCGCCATAGACGCTCCGGTGACTCTCGTCCACTAGCACAAAAACGTTCGGTGAGTCGTTCTTGAAATTGCCCCCCTTCAACGCTGCGTCGAATTTGTCTATTACCGTCGTGATGACTTCATTCTTGCCCGCAGCAACCAATTCCGCCAAATGCGCGCCCGTCTGCGCCTGTGTAGGGGCAAGGCCACACTGAAAGAAAGTCTTTTTGATTTGCTCGTCTAGGTCCACTCGATCTGTGACCAAAACAATAATCGGATTAGGTATGCTTCGCTCCAGGGCCAATGACTTAGCCAACATCACCATCGTCAGAGACTTTCCCGACCCTTGCGTATGCCAGACCACGCCACCAAGCCGCCGACCATCCGGGCCCGGCTCGCGCACCCGCGCCATGATACTATTCACGGTGAAATATTGCTGATAGCGCGCGATCTTCTTTTCACCCGCGTCGAATAGGATGAAACGCCAGGCTAATTCAAGCAGCCGCTGTGGACGGCAAAGACTATAAATGGTCCGGTCTTGCTCCGTGACCTCACGACCTTCGGCTTCTAACTCCTCAAAATACGTCCGCACATAACCAAAGCGGTCGGCAAAAAGCCTGTCCTTTTGGGCTTTGGCCAATGGCCGATTTACGAGCACCTTCAGTTCTCTGTTCATGTCCTCCAATTCGCGCCACTTTGCCCAAAACGCGGATGCCGTTCCAGTCGTTGCGTAAGCCGCGTCGTTCGCCGACAGGGCGACAAGCAGCTGCGAAAACACGAACAGTTTGGGAATGTAGCCGTCGGCCTGATTACGAATATGCTGCGAGATGGCCTGCTCCAGCGGCTCTTTCATATCTGATCGCTTGCACTCGATCACCGCCAGCGGAATCCCGTTAACGAATAGCACGATGTCCGGCCGCCGCAACTGCTTGCTCCCCGTCTGCTCAACCTCGAATTCTTCTACGACGTGAAAAACATTGTTTTGCGGATTGCGCCAGTCAATGTACTTGAGCGTGAAACTCTTTTTATCATATTTCACCGTTTGCTCCATCGCCTTCCCCAAAACCAGCAAATCATAAATCTGCTCATTCGTCCGTACCAACCCGTCGAATGGCACGTCCTTGAGCGCTTGAATTGCCGCTTGGATATTTGCTTCCGAAAATGGAATTTCCTCCCCGCGATACTTGACGCTGTTGATCTTCCGCAATTGTTCCGCCAAAATCCCCTCAAGCAACACATTCCCAAGCCTGCCCTTCCGCTCCAGGTAGACCTCCTGTGGCCGCAGATAGGTGTAGCCCAGGTTTTGTAATAGGTGGAGCGCTGGAACCTGCGACGCGTGGTCTTCTTGAAAGAGGGGCAATGGGGGTTGCATATTCCGATCATTCAGCCAACTTCCGCGCCGATTTTTGCAGAAGAAAATTGAAGTTCCGTAAAAATCTCCCGATGGTACAATTCGAAGCGCCCCGGCCTTCCACGGTAGACTTCCCAAAGCCAGCGTTTGCAGCATTCTACAAATGCAGGCCAAACTTTGGCCAATGATTCAGTCGAGATTCCGGCTCCCTCCCAAACATTTTTAAGCTCGCCTTTGTCTTGCGTGAGCTTCCGGTATGCGCGAGGCCCCAATTCGCGCGGAATTGTGAAACAGCAGAGAGGCACGTCCAGGTGCAACTCACCACCCTTAAACAAACCCGACCGCCCACTTACAACAAAGGCCGTCGCCTCCATAATATTCAAAAGAGCGTAATAGGATGATAGGGCTGCCAAGTAATCCTCCTTGCTGCCAAAAATCTCCTTCAACCATAATTGGCTTTCGTACAATGAACCGAGGAAATCCCATGCAACTGTAGCGCTTTCGCTGATGAAATTCAGCCAACCGACCCAATTACGCTCCTCAAAGAGGGTAACCTTTTCGAGAGAGTGCGGGCGTCGAAATTGAGATCGAGCCAACCGGACCGCTAGACCGGCTTGATCTGTGTCCATACAGACAGCCCCGTGAAGTGCCTGATAGACAAGAACCAAGCAGTTCGGGAACTCCGCAATAGCGGCATAGCCCGCGTTGCTCCATCCGGGCGGCGCTAAGATTTCATCAATGATCCCAACCTGGTTTTTGAATTTATCCTGTCCGGACTCCACACCAGCGAGCGCTACTGCCAGGATCGGGGCAATCGCTCCCACGCCGGTGCCCGCAACTGGAAGAAGGTCTCCACGTTCCACTTGAAGGTCTTTTTCAGAGGTCGCGCGCCACGCTTGAAGCTGTTCAAAACCAAGTTGCTTGGCTTGCCTTAACAACCGCCGCCAGGACAAGACATCGTTGTTTTGGGCCGAGCGGGAGGCTTGTAGATAAAGCTGAGAAACGATTTCGGCCGGTTGAGCTTTAGGCTCGCTGGCTGTCGAAATCGCGGCGCGCTCGGCGGCAAAGGGATCTTTCCCCAGCGCCGGTTTCTTGAACTTCGGCACTTTGTGAATCCTGCGAAGCAGCACCTCAAACTGCTCATCGAAATTCTGGCCGTCGCTAAAATCAGCAAAAAAACGCGTGCTCATGGATTTCGGAACAAGCTTGGTTCCATTTATTTGCCGGATGACGGGAATAAATTTCGCCGTGCCCAAGTCCTTAACTAACTCCCCGGTGACGATCATCGCCTCGTAACCAGCACCGCCTGTACCGTCGTCCGCCTTTCGAACGTATGTTTCTGTGCAGATCATCAAAACGCAGTCGGCTTTTGAAACTGACCTCTCCATGAACTTAGGAATGTCATCTCCAAGGTCTATTTCCCACTGGTCCAACAGAACATCCACACGATTATCCACGAGTCTCGAAGCAAGCTCGCCAACCCACTTTTTGTGCTGTGGCGTGTCATGCGAATACGAAATAAACACCGCGGGCGACTTCTCATTTTTGACTTCATTATCCATAGGGTCTTTACGTCGTTTTGAACTTGACTCCAATTTTCCCGGTGAGCAGCTTTTGCATCAGGCCACGCTTTTGTTCTTTGAGTGCTTCCAGTTGCTTTTGCAGCAGGCTAATTTCCCGGTCGCACGTTCCGAGCACCGCAGCGATGCGCCACTGCTCTCGCAGATCAGGAATTGCGACCAGGATTTCGGCGAAGCCCGGAAATTTCAATGAAAGCGTGTCGTCAACCAAACCTTGTGAGTAACGCCGAAACAAATTGATGATTGGCGCGTGCTTGAACAGATATGCGGCAAACTGGCCGAGAATTCCTTCTGTCGGTACACATATTGTGTAAGCCGGACTGACGATGCCTTCAATTTTCGACAAGCCGGCGACACCTTGCCACATCCGCATGGTGTTGTAACCGATATCACCGGGAGCAATGCGAAGATACTTCGACTTGTCTTCGCTTGAGATGTCACGCTTGGCCAGTGAGTCGCGCGGCACGACGCCATTTTGCCCGGTAATGGCAACCAGCGGCAAATCCGTCCGGCCAATCTCGACGCGTTCGGTGAAAAGCTCGCCAAGCTTCCATGTTCGCCACCGCTGACCTTTGAACTCCTTGAACCGCGTCTGTCCCATCAGGAGTTTCTGCATCAGCCCGCGCTTCCGCTCGTTCGATGCTGTTATACGGCTGGCACATTGAGCCACAGCTAGATTCCAAGTGTTGAACAAGCCGCACAGCGCCTCTTGTTCGGCTATCGCTGGTAAAAGTACCGGGAATTGACGAACTTGTGTTGCGTTTACGCTAGCCAGGTTAGTCGTTCGCTTTGCGCAACTTGAAAAATACCGCCGCCCGTACGAACTGCTCGTTAGCAGCGCTAAAAAGTCAGGTTTTAGTAGTTGCGTGTTGACCCGAACCGAAAAGATATGGTTTTGATGCAAACACGGATCAATTTGGCCATTCCAAATGTGGCCGCGGCCAAGCTTGTCCAGGTCACCACCTTCGGTTAGCACAACATCACCCGATCGAAGCCGGTAGCGTTCAATTTCGCTACGCGCCACTTGGATTGATTTTATTTCTGACAAATCAAGATGGCCATCTTGAACATTCGCCACGCGCAAATAGGGCAGGCGAACGGGGTCTTTAATGTCGGTTTTCCCCTTAGCCAACCCTGTCCGGACCTCGGCAACTTCTTCCAGGCTTTTGATACCCCAGTTTTTCGGATGCTGAATCATGGTTCAGCCCCCAAGCCAGGCGGCGGCTGCAATGACTTCTTGTGTTCGGCTTTCAGCCGCTTTTTTTCGCGACTTTCCACCTTTTTGATGTTTTCAGCGACGGGTAGGTTTTCCGGCATTGTACCACCCAATTCGTGAATGGTCCGACGCACTGTCCGGCCCACATCCGCATGAATGCGGTTGGCATGGTCTTTGTTGTGCACATTCTCGCGCCGAAGCTTTTCCTCGGTCTGCGTGGCACGGAATAAATTCGCCGCAAGCTCCGTGCTGCCCATATGGTCCAGAAGTTGTTCCTTTTGCTTTAGCCCTTTGCGCTCGTGCACGTCACGCATCCCTAGCCCGCCGTAAAGCCCACGGTAGCCATGGTCCATAAAAACGGCGTATTCCACCGGCTTTACCACTCCCGCCTGTTTCGCCGCGCCGGCCAGATGCTTATTGTGTTTCTTCATTTCCTGCCGCAAAAGCAGGCGCCGTTGATCCTCCTTCAGCGCTTCATCATCCTCCAATTCCTGCCGCCGCGTCTGTACGGCAAAATAATTTTGACCGAGCGCTACCAGAGGTTTGCTCGGATCGGCATTTTGAATGACGAGGTAGCAGGCGTAGCGGGAAAGCGCCCAATCTTCGACCTCGCGCTGCGCGCCTGAGCCGATGCCGACCATATTGCGGATTTCCGCAAAATGGTCGGCGACCGCATGACCGCTGGTGATACACGCCTCCTTCGCCTTTTCAATGACCGGCAGGAAATTGCGGAATACGGAATATTCCAGCACTCGGGCCAGATCGCGGGCTGACCAGAACTCGTTGCCCCCCGAGTTCATGCGCTTGATGCGTTCAAATGTATTTTTGGCAGTCGGAATCGGTAGTTGATCACTCATGTTTTTCGTTTTATGCGAGGTTCAGTTCCTTCAAATACTCGGACATTTTTTTGCGGACATCTGTGAGTTGATTTTCGAGATCGTCAATCTCCTTTTGCACCGCCTTCAAATTCACCGGCTTTTCCGGCTCGAACGTGTCCACATAGCGCGGGATGTTCAGGTTGAAATCATTTTCGGCAATTTCCCCCGGCGTCGCGCGATAGGCGTACTTGTCCGCCGCCTTGAACGCTTTGTAGGTAGCAACGATCCTTGCGATATGGTGTGCACCCAGTTTGTTTTGGTTAGTCCCCTCCAAAAATTCGCGGCTGGCATCAATAAACAGCACGTCTTTCGTCTTCTTACCCTTGCTGAAAATCATAATCACCGCCGGAATGCCAGTGCCGAAGAAAAGCTTTTCGGGCAATCCAATCACCGCTTCCAGCGCGTTTTCCTCAATCAGTCCCTTGCGGATGCGGCCTTCGGCCCCGCCCCGGAACAGTACCCCGTGCGGCGCAATCACGCCTACCTTGCCGCTGCCTTCCACCGCCGATTCCACCATGTGGCTGATAAACGCATAGTCGCCCTTGCTTTTGGGCGGCACGCCGCGATGGAACCGGTGAAATTTATCGGCATCGGCATGTTCCGCCCCCCATTTGTCCAGCGAGAACGGCGGATTCGCCACCACCACATCAAACTTCATCAACGCATCGCCTTCGATCAGCTTTGGGTTGTTGATGGTGTCACCCCATTCGATCCGGGCCGCGTCCTTGTTATGAACGAGCATGTTCATCCGGCACAGCGCCCAGGTGCTGCCATTCATCTCCTGACCGTAGAGGGAAAAATCGCTGTCACCAACCGCGTCGCCCACTTGGATCAGCAGCGAACCCGAGCCGCAAGCGGGATCGCAAATGCGGCTGCCTTTTTTGGGCGCCAGCAGTTTTGCCAGAAGGTCTGAAACCTCGCCCGGCGTGTAAAATTCACCACCCTTCTTTCCCGCGTCGCTCGCAAACCGGCCGATCAAATATTGGTAGGTGTTGCCGATAATATCCTGCTTGCCCACATGCGACGGCCGCAAGTCCATTTCTTTTACAGCAAAGTCGTCCAAAAGGTGTTTGAGCCGTTGGTTCCGCTCTTTTGTCTGGCCGAGATTCGCCTCAGAATTAAAATCAATGTTTCGGAACACACCTTCCAGTTTTGCCTTGTTGGCGTCTTCAATTTGCTCCAACGCTACGTTGATCAACTCACCAATGTTCGCCTCATTGCGCCTTGAATAAAGACTATAATAATCGCAACCGTCCGGCAGAATAAACCGCTCTCGCGCCAACCGGCGCTTCACGCGTTCGGCGTCGCCTTTGAACTCTTTTTCATACTCCTCGACTTTGTCCTTCCATACGTCTGACAGATATTTTAGAAACAGCATCACAAGGATGTAGTCCTTATATTGTGCCGGGTCAATCGTTCCCCGGAACGTGTCGCATGCGCGCCACGCCATATTGTTTATCTGGTCTTGCTCAATTGATTTCATATTAAAATAATTTATTGATTCACTGATTGAGCGCATTTCACAGAGCTTTTACGTACCGCCTCAGCCATAACCCTGTTTACGAAAGTGCTCCTTTTCCGTCGGATTTCGTCCATTAGAGCCTCTTCTTTAAAATTCAACTTCTGAAGCTCGACGATTCGATTTTGGACTTCGAGACTTGGCAACGACACCTCCAGACGCGCGAAAGCCGACATCGGGATAAATGGTACCGCCGAGCCGCGCCTTATGGCGTGAATTTTCTCTTGCGTCTCGGCAAGGTTGAGGAACCAGGTTAGAAAACAAGGGAAGGCGACACGGCCATCCGTTCGCAGCACAAACAGATGCGGCGCCGCCACCACTTTGCAATCTGAGATTAAAAATGTCGCTGCCTCGTTTCTTGTTCCGCGTCCGGTGAACAGCACGTCGCCGTAGTGCAACTGATGCTTGTCCGGCTCGCCAGGCAAATTTACATGCGTCTGCACACTTTCGATGACGCCCGCGTTGGCCCGCACGTCCCCCATCTGGACGAGCAGACAATCCGCGCGCTCCGCACGATCAATCCGCCCTCGAAACGGAAAACCCGTCCGCATCTCTGCCAACTGTCCAAGTTGTATCATTACGTGAATTATATTAACACGATAAAACACAGAGTCAAGGGATATTATTGACATTTTTTCCATTCACGGAGAATTCCATTGCGGAAAACAGCTTCCCCTAAATTTCGACTACCTGAAATTAACCTTTTTCCCCAAAATTCCAGCATCGCAACTTTAGTTCGAATCTTCCAATTTCCCAACAAAACCACGTCATTTACAGACCCTAAACTTGAAATTTAGCGTTTCGTTTAGCGAACTTTAGCCCGCAAAACCCCAGCATAATAATTTTACTAAAGTTCGTGTAGGAGACGAAGGTTCGCCAGTGGCGGTGCCACCAAGACTCTGACTGGCTGAAATGGCACTCATGATCACTCATGGCACTCACGGCGTTCATGGCATTGAATCTTGAATCCACTATCTTCCATCTTCCATCGGCTTCGCGTATTTCGCATATTTCGCGGTTAAACCGCTGCCCGACCTTGTTTCGGCAAAATCCGCGGATTTCCCAATAAAACCCTCTTTTTCTGCTCTCGTTTCCTTTGGGCCTCAATTCGCGTTTTTTGCCGGACTTCATGTGTCTTTCTTGGATTTTTTGTTGGCGGCGCCGGTCGCCAGCTTTTTCAGCCCGGCGTCGAAGCCGCTGACGTAAAGGCGGTCCTGCATGGATGGCCCAATGGAGTTTATTTTGCACGGTGGCAAAGAAACGCTGGGTGGCCTGCGCGGTGACGTCGTAGTCAATGGCCGTGGCGTAAATGTCGGTGATTTTCTGGTAGAACTTGCGCTCGCTCAGACGGATTTCGCGGATGCGCTGGAGTTGTTCTTCAAAGTAATTTTTGCCGAGAATGGAGCCGTCATTTTTCAGGCGCTCGTCATCCATGGCAAAGCCCTTGATGGTGAATTGCTCGATGATGCCTGTGGCCCATTTGCGGAACTGCACGGCGCGTTCGGAGTTGACCTTGTAGCCGACGGCGATGATGGCGGCGAGGTTGTAGTGTTGGGTATCGTAGGATTTGCCGTCGGCGGCA
This sequence comes from Verrucomicrobiia bacterium, assembly GCA_036269115.1. Lineage (GTDB taxonomy): Bacteria > Verrucomicrobiota > Verrucomicrobiia > Limisphaerales > UBA11358 > UBA11358. The sequence continues at coordinate 76,748 of DATAST010000093.1, forward strand.
GTTATCCGAAAAAATTGGATAACTGATTTTTCCTCCAACTCGCGATCGGAGAACACTTTTTTTAGATGATAGTTGATCGTGCGAACATCCACATCGTAGAGCAGCCCCATCATCTTCTGGGTGAGCCAGACATTTTCGCCGGCGTAAACCGCCGCAACGCCGCCCTGGCCGCTGGCGGCCACAAAGGTGAGGTATTCCGCCGCCGATGAGCGGACGAGGGATGCCTGGGGAGCGCCTTTGCCCTGTTTTTTCTTACTGTTCATACGGCCAGTTCATCGCGAGTGACCTTTAACATAGGCTTCACCTTAGCCAACATGCCCCGCCGAAACGAACTTTTTAATGATCTGTTGCTAAAATCGCCCTTCCGCCTTCGCCGAGCTTTGGCGCGACAGGGGTGGGAAAGTGCAATCCGGTTGCCCGTGCAAACTTCCACCTTCGCTCAAAGGCAGCTACGGCGGACAAGACGCCGGAGGGACGGAGCGCAGGAGCGTTGAATCGGTAAAACCATTCGCGGAATTCCGCGTCATTGGCGGATAAAAAAATCTTTGTGATCTTTGAGTTCTTTGCGGTTAGGTTTCGGTTAACACTCCGTTCCTCCAGAAATGTTTCGCATATTTCGCGGTTAAATATTCTGTCAGAAAAGATTTCTCACCTAGTTTCCCGTCAGCGAGGCCAAAATCTTCAAATCTCCCAATAAAAGCCCGCTTTTTGCCTCCGTGGCGTGCTTCGTTTCTGGTTTCTCCGCCTATACTAAAATAATGTGCATCGGGGCGGACAGCCGACGGCTCTGTTTTCTGAATCCTGTAAATCCTGTCATCCTGTCGAAACATGGGTCGTTTGGTGATGGCGTTGCGGGAGCAACGCCCTACCCTTTCGTTTCCTCCGATTCCGACAAAAACCCTGAATTTATTGACGTTTTGAGGATAAATGCGTTCGTTTCCTTATTGTATTCCTTAGGCCCAAAAAATGTGTAGGGCGTCCGAATACTTCCACGCAACGGTCGCCAGGGCCGCAAAGTTTTGGAAAACGAATCCTTCGCCACCTTCGCGGACTTCGCGCGACCCTCAATCCGTTTCAACGTTTTAACATTTCAACGTTTCAACGTCCCCCGCCCATAATGTTCCCAAACGGCAAGATAATGTGCATCGGGGGCGGGCAGCCGGGGACTTTTTTTCTGAATCCTGTAAATCCTGTTATCCTGTTATCCTGTCAAAAAATGTGTCGATTGGAAATGGCGTTGCGGGAGCAACGCCCTACCCTTTCGTTTCCTCCGATTCCGACCAAAACCTTGAATTTCTTAGCGTTTTGACAATATATCGTTCGTTTCCTCGATGCATTCCCTAGGCCCAAAAAATGTGTAGGGCGTCCGGTAAGGGACGGATGTTTTAGACCAAAGGATTTTTACAGGCACAGCCCATTGCCTTGAAGTCCGTCAGATTTTGTGTAGCGACAGTTGCGCCCGTGCGGATCGCGATAGCAGCGATTAGCGCGTCAATGAGACTTGGCTTGCCTTTGCCATTCCGCCGTGCTTCCCCGGCCAGGCGGGCAGCCACCTCGAAGTCGCCGGCTTCATTGGCGAAGGAAGCGATAGCGGCGATCCGGTTACGATAGAAGTTTTCACCCCGAACTCGTTTTGCCGTTTCTGGGACTGCGTGGACGCCCAAAAGATATTCACCGCGGACGACGTCCGCAGTTGCGAACTCGTCATCAGTCGAGCGGCTCCAGGATTCAAACGCCTGGTTTCCGCGTTCGCCTTCGATCAACACGTCTGAGTCAATGAGCCAGCGCATGATCAAATTCAGCGTCCAACTCCGCGATCTTGGCGGCTATCGCGTCGGCTGCCGCTCTGTCTTCGGCAGTCGCCTTATATCCTGCAAAAACGTTCGCAAAAGCCTTACCGCTCATGAAATCGGTATCGGGCACGATCCTGGCAGACGCTCGCCCGTGCTTCCTGATACGGACGGTCTCGCCGCGTTCAACCCGGCTTAGGAGCCGGTGAAACTCGTTGACGGCTTCTGTTGTGCTGACTTCGATCATCATAACAAAATACCTATTTTCCCCCTTATTTCAAGGATTATCCGGACGCTCTTGACCGGACACGTTCGAACCCTCTTTGCGTTTGGTGCTCCCGCCCGGAATTGAACCGGGATACGCGGATTAGAAATCCGCTGCTCTATCCATTTGAGCTACGGGAGCAGAGCCTGGTTGATTATCCGCGAATTTCGCCAATTCGCACGAATTTTTTCAGCCCGATGAATGGCATGGCGGCGCGGGACGCCGCCATGCTACTACGGTTAGTGATATTCCTGGATTGTCTTGACGCTGTAGCCGGACTTTTTCAGGGCGGCGATTCCCAACGCCGCGGCGCGGGCGCCGCGTAATGTCGTGGCGATGGGCGTGCCGGTGTAGACGGCGGTGGTGCGAATTTTGATTTCGTCGGCACGGGGGGCGGCGCCGCTGGGGGTGTTGATGACGAACTGGATTTCTTTGTTCTTCAGAAAATCGATCACGTTGGGACGTCCCTCCATGAGCTTTTGCACGCGCTCGACTTTCAAGCCGGCTTTTTCAAGAACGGCAGCGGTGCCGGACGTGGCAACCAGGGCAAAACCCAGGTCGGAAAATAACTTTGCCACGGCCACGGCTTCGTCTTTATGCGCGTCACTCACGCTAATGAATACTTTGCCGGTGGCCGGCAGCGGCGAGTTTGCCGCCATTTGGGATTTTGCGTAGGCCACGCCAAGATCCGAATCCAATCCCATGACTTCGCCGGTGGAACGCATTTCCGGCGAGAGCAGAATGTCCTGGCCATGAAAACGGTTGAATGGAAAGACGGATTCCTTTACTGCAAAATATTCGGGCCGAATTTCTTTGGTGAAGCCCAACTCGGCGAGGGTCTTGCCCGCCATGACTTTAGCCGCAAGCTTGGCCAGTGGCACGCCAATCGCCTTGGAAACAAATGGCACGGTGCGCGACGCGCGGGGATTAACTTCGAGCACGTAGACTTTCTCGCCTTTCACCGCGTATTGGACGTTCATCAAACCGATGACCTTCAGTTCGCGCGCCATCGCATGCGTGTATTGGCGGATGGTTTCGATGACCCCGGGCGAGAGCGAGTGCGGCGGCAACACCATGGCGGCGTCGCCGGAATGGACGCCGGCAAATTCGATATGCTCAAGCATCCCGCCGAGGACAATCGTGCCCGCTTTGGGATGCGAATGGCCCACGTCGGCGATACAATCGACGTCCACTTCGGTGGCGTCTTCCAGAAACTTGTCCACGAGTACCGGCCGCTCGGGCGAGGCTTCGACGGCGAACTTCATATAGTGCGACAGCTCCGCGTCTGAATAGACAATCTGCATCGCTCGTCCACCGAGGACGAAGCTGGGGCGCACCAGGATGGGGTAGCCAAGTTTTTTTGCGGCTTCGAGCGCCTCGGTAATGTTCGTGGCCAGGCCATTCGGCGGCTGCGGGATTTTGAGCTTGTCGAGCATCGCCGCGAACAGTTTTCGATCTTCCGCGATTTCGATGCTCTGTGGCGAAGTGCCGATGATGTTGACGCCGTTTTTCTCCAGGCCCAGCGCAAGATTGAGCGGAGTTTGACCGCCGAACTGGGCGATGGCGCCCTGGCATTTTTCGCGCTCGTAAATGTGCAGGACGTCTTCAAGCGTGAGCGGCTCGAAGAACAGTTTGTCGCTCGTGTCGTAGTCGGTCGAAACGGTTTCCGGATTGGAATTGACCATGATGGTTTCGAAGCCGTCTTCCTTAAGCGCGAATGCGGCGTGAACGCAGCAGTAATCGAATTCAATCCCCTGCCCTATCCGATTCGGGCCGCCGCCTAAAATCATAATTTTTTTGGCGGAATTGTTTCTGACTTCGTCGTCGCCACGATCGTAGGTGGAATAGTAATACGGCGTATAGGCCTCGAACTCGGCGGCACAGGTATCTACGAGACGATAACTGGGCACCAGCCCAATTTTTTTACGGAACGCACGAACCTCGTCTTCGGTTTGGCCTGAAAGACTGGCGATTTGGCGGTCAGAAAAGCCCAGCGACTTTGCTTTAGCGAGAATCTCGGAATTCAATTGCGACATCGGCGCGATAGTAAGCCGGAAATGATTTGCGATGTCCAGCGGGGAGTTTGCCAGGATATTAACAAGCTGTGCCGCACACGAATATTGCCGTATTCAGGAATCGGAGGTTTTCAGCCACCGGGCAGGCAGCTAATGAAAGATGTTTACAAAATCGGATGAAGTACCGCTACCGAATTGCAATCTGCAATCGAGGACTTTCAACCGGATTGCATCTTTCAAGTTTTGGCGATTTCATTTTCACGAAAACACCGGACATTGTTGGTTTTTGAGGGAAGGCACACGCCCTGCTAAAAGCGTCGCAGATCTTACCGGCGCGATAACGAGCGCCAAGTCACACCAAATTGGCCGGGATTGCCTGTATTCCGGCCTTTTCTTTTTTTAGCGGCGTGCGCGGGCCCGGCGGGCGAAGTATAAATCCTGCAGGAGTCCCCGCGAAGACGAAATGAGCGTGGGGATGGATAAATTTATCTCTCTTGATTTTAACATCAAGAGAGATGCCGGCCAGACAGCCGTTATTTTATTTTTTACCCACGGCCTGTTTGCTCGCGACCGCCGCCTTTTTCTTCGCGGCAATGCCCTGGTTCTTGGATTGTTTCTGGTTGGACTTTTTCTGAGTTGCTTTTGGTGACCTGTCGCCCATAGTAATTTGCTTTTGTTAAACCGCGGTTGATTGACTGCCCACGGCATTAGAAGTTTCTCCGCAGACAATGCAATCGTGGCCTTTGAAACGGGGTTTGTAAATCAGCGTTTTGGCATCAGGATGGTTTTTTTAAACCGCAGAGACCATCCTCACGGTCGCAGCCCTGTTCCTGGCGCAAATCAAATCTCACTTATTTCGCTGGAGCAAATATTGCGCGAGTGATTCGAGGGCGACGGCCCGGCCTTTGAAGGGTTTTAGTGCGGCAAATGCCTTGTCCGTAAGTTTCGCCGCAATTTGCCGCGATTTCTCAAGGCCTACAATGGCTGGATAGGTGGCCTTTTGGACAGCAACGTCTTTGCCGGCGGTTTTACCCAGTTGTTCGCTGGTCTGGGTGACGTCCAGGATGTCGTCGATGACTTGAAAAGCCAGGCCCACGTGATAACCAAAATCAGTCAAGGCCGCCAATTGCGCGGGCGTGCAGTTGGCACTCATGCCGCCGAGCCTGACGGAGCAGCACAATAACGCCGACGTTTTGCGCTCGTGAATAAATTTCAGGTCCGCTTCAGAAATCTTTTTCCCTTCGGCTTCCAAATCGGCTACCTGCCCCGCAATCAGTTGCAACGACCCGGAAGCTTTGGCGAGTTCCAAAACCATTTTTTCGCGTGGATAGCGCGGAATCGATTTCGATTGCACGACGATTTCAAATGCCTGCGTCAAAAGCGCGTCGCCCGCCAGCACGGCGATGCCTTCGCCAAATACTTTATGGTTGGTGGGTTTTCCGCGTCGAAAATCGTCGTCGTCCATGGCCGGCAAATCATCATGGATCAATGAATAGGTGTGGATGCACTCCACAGCGCATGCAAGCGGCATGGCATCTTTTTCGGAACCGCCGCATGCCTGGACGGCGGCGAGGCATAGGGCCGGGCGCATCCGTTTGCCGCCCGCAAAGATGGAATAGCGCATGGCCTTGTGGATGGTTGCAGGCCTCGTTTTTTCCGGAGGCAGAAAATGATCCAGCGCGCGGTTGACAGTTTCCGTGCGGGTGGAAAGAAATTGTTGAAGGTCAAATGACGATTTTTGCGCGGACATGCGCCGTTCTTTTAGGGGAAAATGGAGAAGGAAGCAAGCTTGACCGAACGCTGAAACGTTGAAGAGTTGAAGCGTCCGCCCGGCCGGATTGGATTTCGTGGCGCGTGGTGCGTCAAGTACCGGGACGTTACTTGACGCAATACGTAACACGCCCGAAAGGCTGATAATTGCGGCCTTTTACTATCCTAAATTAGGGCTTGCATTCGGTTGTGAATCGGTTATTCTGCTTGGCTCTTTTTTAATGAACGCTGAACTTGCTAAAAAGGCAGCCGAAAAAGTCGGCAACCCAAACGTCCTCATCAACTTAATCTCGCGCCGAGTCCGGCAACTGAACTCGGGCGGCGGCGGTTTGAGCCGCCCCCTTGTGGACAACGCAACCAACCTCGGCGTCGCAGATATCGCCTTGCGCGAGATTATTGAAGAGAAGATCGGCTGGGACATGCCGGAAATCACGGAGCTTGTTCGGCCGCAGCCGAGAAAACGCAAGAAGCGGTCGATCTGCGAATTTTGGATTTTGGATTGCCGATTTACGATTTGTTTGAGCCTCGTGCCTCGGCTACAGAAAGAGCGCCCCCGCTGTGGCAGCGCCGCTGGCGAACAGCCGCCGGAACTCGCAGGCGAGACGCCCGCGCCACTAGTGAAATATTTACCGACTTCTTTCGTCGGTCGCGCTAAATTGAGTCCTCATGGCGGATATAGTGACCAACCACAAAGGCCGGCGCGATTACCACATTCTGGAAACGTTTGAGGCCGGCATTGTATTGCATGGCACGGAGGTGAAAGCGTTGCGCGCCGGCAAAGGCCAGATTACCGACGCCTTTGCGCGAGTCGAAAAAGAAGCGGCCTGGCTGTACAACGCGCACATTGACGAATATTCGCACGGCAATCTCCAGAACCATGAGCCGAAAGCGCCGCGCAAACTGCTTCTCCACAAAGCCGAAATCCGGAAATTGTTCGAGCTGGCTTCAGTCAAGGGCAACGCCCTGATTCCCCTCTCTTTCTACTGGAAGAACGGCAAAGTCAAGGTCGCGCTGGCGGTGGCCAAAGGAAAGCAGCAGTTCGACAAACGCGAGGATTTGAAAAAGCGGGAGGCGGACCGAGAAGTTAAGCGAGCGGCGATGCGAAGGCAATGAATCGCGTTTAAACCCGTTAAAAGGTTAAAACGTTGAAACGTCGACCCGCCATTGCCTGCGTAGGCAGAAATAGCCGCGAAAGAACACAAAGAGCGCAAAGATGGCTCTCTACTACCGCCTTCGGAAGACTCTCCCTCACCCCTGCCCTCTCCCGTCCACCCTCCGCAGTGTCATTCTTACGCGGTTCTCAGCAGTATGGGCAACCTGCGACTCTCGATGGTAACGTGGTCTACGGTGCTACGGAGGACGGGCTGGGAGCCAGCCTACGCTCCGAAGCTATGGCGGCCATGGAGGGAGAATTGGCGTCTGATGGTTGGTGGTACTGAACAACAAAGGACAACGAGTGGCGCAGCCGCGAATTAGTCAGAGCGGACGCACGTCCGCTGCTACGCAGACCTGACAGGGCGCTTTCCATGAACTGGATGACATTTTCGTTCGAATGGATCTCCCTCCCCATGAACTGTGGCTCGAATATCTGCGTTCGAAAGATCCTCCCTCAGCCCTGCCCTCTCCCCCAACCGCGAATTAGTCGAGCCACGAAAGGTTTCGGGGCAGCATGTTGCAGGGAGGAAGCTCCGCGATGAGGTGTGTATTTTGGCCTGCGAAGCCGCTGCGGCTGGCTTTCAGCACAGCCGCGCTCCGTGAGTATGATCGAGAGATGTTGCAATGTTGAATGACAAAGGACAACGAGTGGCGCAGCCGCGAATGGGAAAAGTTTGGGCGCCGCGGGAGCGGCGCCCTGGCTTGATTACATGTTTTTAGCAGCGGCGTTCCAGTCGATTACGTTCCAAATGGCCTTCAAGTAGCCGGCGCGCTTGTTTTGGTATTTCAGGTAGTAGGCATGTTCCCAAACATCCACGCCGATGACCGGCTTGCCTTCGACGCCCGAGACGGCCTTGCCCATGAGTGGGTTGTCCTGGTTGGCGGTCGAAACGATTTCCAATTTTCCATTGTGATGGACGAGCCATGCCCAACCGCTGCCGAAGCGAGCCAGACCGGCGGCCTCGAACTTTTCCTTAAACCCGTCGAAGCTTCCAAACGCGGCATTGATAGCGTCGCTGAGTTTGCCTTCCGGAGCTTTGGCGCCCTTGCCGGAAAGCAGTTTCCAGAAAAACGAATGGTTCCAGTGTCCGCCGCCATTGTTTCGCACAGGACCCTTGATATTGTCAGGCAGCGACGCGATGTCGCCGATGATCGCTTCCAGCGATTTATTTTCCAGCGGAGTTCCAACAACGACTTTGTTCAGATTGTCCACATAGGCCTTGTGATGGCCGCCGTGATGGACTTCCATCGTGGCTTTGTCAATGTGAGGCTCGAGGGAATCAGACGAATACGGAAGAGGTGGTAATTCAAATGCCATAATGTTTCCTTTGGTTATTATTCTTGTTTCAAATAGCGCCAGCCAAGTTGCGACACCGGCGAGCGAAAATCAAGTGCGGAGAAAGTAAACCAGGTTTGGAGGGCGCATCTTAGCACTGTTCTTGGGTAGGGACAGCGCGCGGACAGCGCGCTGCGCTGTCCGCGCCGCGTGTAGCGGCGCAACGAGCGTAATTGGACGTCGTTTCGCAGATGGTTCCGCGCGCTTTACGCGCGGTGACGGCGGTGGCAGCGCCACTTGCGAAAAGCGCCGCCCCTACCATCGCCGGACATTAAGAACACAATAAATTTTTGAATAGCAGTTCAATGGGACGACTGAATCCTTTCAAACATTCCGCCATGAAGAAATTCGCGAACGGTTTTGCGCTGAATGAAGTCCATCGGAAAACCCATTTCAATTGCGCTCACTTCGTTCAATCGCGCCACATGCCGCGCGTCGAGGTTCCATTCGAGGCATTTCATATTGTCGTCGAATTGAGAACATTTTCGCGCGCCAATAATCGGAATAACGTTACGGTTGGCGCGCAGCCAGTTTAACGCCACCTGCGCGGGTGATTTCCCGGCTTCTTTGGCAATGGCAACTACGGCGTCCACAATCTTCATATTGCGCTCGGAAAGTTCCTTGAACTGCGGTGTCTTATCCAACCGCTTTTCTTCAGTGGAACCCTTGGCGTACTTGCCGGTGAGCAAGCCGCTGCCCAGGGGCGACCATGCAGCGATAGTGAGACCCAGGGCCTCCGCCATGGGCAATAGTTCGCGCTCAGGCGTGCGCTCCACCAGGCTATATTCAATTTGCAACCCGGCAAAGCGCGTCCAATCGCGCCATTCGGCTAGCGTATTGGCTCGCGCAATCCACCATGCCGGCGCGTCGGAAATGCCGATATAAAGAACTTTGCCGGCGCGCACCATGTCGTCGAACGCACGCATCACTTCTTCCACCGGCGTCAATTGGTCCCAAACGTGCATCCAGTATAGGTCCACATAATCCGTGCCGAGGCGTTCAGTGATTCCATCATGTGTTTTCGATGATTGCCGCCGCCGTTTGGATCATTCGGTTTGAAAGCGTTAAATGAAAATTTCGTGGCGATGACGAAACGTTCCCGGTCCGCCTTGACGAATTCGCCCACCATTTTTTCACTGGTGCCGTCGGTATAACCATCGGCCGTATCCAGGAAATTGCCGCCGGCCGCGGCAAAGCCGTCGAATATTTTTCGGCTTTCGTCTTTGTTGGCGCCCCAACCCCATTCCTCGCCAAACGTCATCGTTCCCAAACACAATTCCGAAACACGGAGGCCCGATTTGCCAAGAAGTTTATAGTTCATATTTCGTTCGATTCGTTGTTTTTGTTGCGCCAAATTTTTCAGTCGCCCCTTCGGGCCTTAAGATACGCTGCCACACGTCCCGGCGTTAAAACGCCGGCTATTTCCAATCATCCCTCCGGGATGACTTCGTTTTTCACTAAAAACAGGATCTTACTACACCGCCGTCGACCCGCAACGCCGCGCCGTTTGTGGCGGATGAAAGCGGACTGGCCACGTACACGACCAGGTTAGCCACTTCTTCAGTCGTGGCGAAACGCTTGATGAGCGATGTTGGCCGGACACTCTTAAAAAATTCCTTCTCAAATTCGGCAAATGGCTTTCCGCCACTGAGTTGCTTTACGAACTCGTCCACGCCATCCGAGCGCGTCGGGCCGGGCAGCACGGCGTTCACGGTAACGCCAGTGCCGGCGCAGGTCTCGGCCAGGCCGCGAGAGACAGCGAGCTGCGCGGTCTTCGTCGTGCCGTAATGGATCATTTCCGCCGGAATTTGAACGCCGCTCTCGCTGCTGATAAAAATAATCCGGCCCCAATTATGTTGTTTCATTCGCGGCAAATACGCGCGGCTCAACCGCACGCCACTCAGGACGTTTACCTCAAAGAATCGCCGCCAGTCGTCGTCGGGAATTTGTTCAAACGGCCTGGGCTCGAATATGCCCAGGTTATTGACCAGGATTTCGACATCGGGAAATTGTTTGACCAGTTTTTCAGTGACGGCTGCATTAGACAAATCGCCCGGAAAACTTTCCAGTTTTGCGTTCGGAGTTGATTCGCGAATTTTTGCCACCGCATCCGATACAGACTTCTCCGTCCGGCCGTTGATGATGACCCGGGCACCTTCACGAGCCAGACCGGTGGCGATGGCAAGGCCAATGCCTTTGGTCGAACCGGAAATGAGTGCGAGCTTATTAGTGAGTTGCAAATCCATAAGGTGGCAATTTTGCATTGTGGGCGGGGATGTCAAGTGACGGTTATGAAAACATCGAACACTGAATATCCAACGCCGAACATCGAACATCCCTATTTTTCCGAAAATTTGTCTTTTTCCTATAAAATACTGAATTCAAGGTTATATTTACCCGATGACACTCCGTAAGCGAATCGGGGCCCTGCTTTTTTGTATTGGGATGGTGATGATTAATAGCAACAGTTTCGGCGGCGACAGCGCGACTTTGCTTTCGGTTACGATTACTAACGGAACGCCGGTAGCGCCACGTTCCGAGTTTACCCAAACGTGGACTTTTCAGAACAGTGGAACAACAACGTGGACACCCGGACCCAACGGATACACGTTGAACCTCGTAAGCCTGGATAGTCTTGGTGCGATTCCGCTGGACACAAATATTAGCGCCGGCACATATCACTTTCCCCGCGCTGCCATTAATAGCGGCAAAAGTGTCGGCCCCGGTGGCACAGCATCGTTCAGTATGGACTTCATTGCTCCCGAGGCATCCGGTCCGTACACGGACAGTTTTCAGCTCAACGGGACAAATTGGTTCGGGCCGGTGGTAACCGTGCAAGTGACCGTCGAGTCGGGCGGTAACACAAATGTATATGACCGCTCGCGCGCAATTTCCTTCGCAAATAATTACGACGCCTACTATTGCCCCGACGGCTATTTCTGGACGAACGGTGGTAACTGGTCGACCGTTACCGCTAATACATTTACGGCAGTTCCCACAGGAGCGGGCGTTGCAGGCGGCGTCGGCGATGATTGCGCTCATTTTGTTTCCTATTGCGTTGGCAGCGGACCCTATGTGCGTGGCGGCGGCATTAGCATCCCAAGCCGTGCCTCACCGACTTATGGCGAACCCGCTGCTACCAGGATTGTTGTTAATTGTCTTTTGGATCCCGGTTACGCTGTGGAAGTGTCCTCCCTCAGTCAGCTTGAGCCGGGCGATGTCATTGGCTGGAATTGGGAAAACGATACAAATCTATTTGGAACTGGTCTTCATGATGGCCTTGATCATGTGACTCTTTATCTGGGAAACAACCTCATTGCCGGCCATGCGGCTTCCAATTTGGACGTCGACTCAACACATTATCAGGCGAAACCTTGTTGGCACCTGATTCATATTTTGGATTATCCGACGCTTTGGACGACGCGCTCCGGGAACCGGATGACATTTATGTGGACCACCAATTGGAATAAATACGCTTTGTATTCAGCAACCGGCGTGAAAGGGCCATGGACCAAGTCCACGTTCAACCCCGGAAAACTTGGTATTACGAATATATTGACCCAGACTATGCCCGCCTCAGGCTCGATTTATTATCGCCTGGAAATGCCCTGATCCCTATTGCAATTTGCATCACTGCGGCACAAAAAGCGCAATTTTACCCTCCAGTTTCCACGCGGCCATATTTCGGCAAATCAAAAATACCTTTGGCATCGTAACAGCTAAGCCCTTTGTGGGGAAAAGCGGTTCAACGAGCTATGAGGAAATCTAGTAAACGCAATAGTTCCGGACATCACGCCGATCCCCACCCCAACATCCTGGTTCGTCACCGCATATTTTTCTCAGTAGTCGCTGTCATTATTCTCATCCTTATCGGCATTCGCTTGGCCTTGCCCCATCTGGTTAGGCATTACGTCAACGGCCAACTGCAAAAATCGAGCACATACGCCGGAGATGTGGGCCGCATTGAGATCAGTCTTTTCCGCGGCGCCTACCAAATCAGGGATATCCATATCTTCAAACGAAATGGCAAGATCCGTGAACCATTTTTCTCGGCGCCATTCATGGACCTGTCCGTGCAATGGGGAGCATTATTTCATCATCAGGTTGTCGCCAAGATCTACATGCAGCACCCACGCGTGAATTTCATCAAAGGGCCGACTGCGGCGCAGTCGCAAACCGGCGAAAATACGTCCTGGACAAAGATGCTGCAGAACCTTACCCCATTTAAACTGAATGAATTGGAAATTTACGATGGCGAGATTCATTACAAGGACGATTACTCCGATCCCAAGGTGGACCTTTACCTCAGCCGGCTGGGCGCCTCGGCAACGAATCTTTCCAATGCTCAACATCAACCGCTCCAGTTGCCAGCCGGTATTCGGGCCCACGGCAAAACCATCGGCGGAGGCACGCTGGACTTTCACCTGCAATTTGATCCGGTAGCGCCCGCGCCCCTGTACCAATTGCAGACCTCGCTCACGAACGTCAACCTTCCCGCGCTGAACAGCTTTCTCAGGGCGTATGGAAAATTCGACGTGGCCAGCGGCCAATTTTCGATGTTCACGTCCATGGCGGCCACAAACAACGCGTACGAGGGTTACGTCAAAGTTTTTTTCGACAATCTCCACGTATTTGAATGGCAAAAGGAAGCGCGAGAGCACAAAAGCGCCTTGAAAATATTCTGGGACGCGATTGTGGCCGGGGTTTCCACAATTGTTCGGAACATGCCGAAAGACCAGCTGGCGGTAAAAATTCCCATCTCGGGAGTGTACACCAATTCAGATATTGACCTGACCAGCACTATCGGCTCTCTCCTGCGCAACGCTTTCATCCGCGCCCTGATTCCAAAACTTGATGAAAAGATTACGACGAAGGAAGTGACGCAAAATGTGAAAGCGGGGTTGATTCCCAACACAAGCACAAACGGCATACCGTTGCCCGGGACCAACACTCATGAAGGGCTGCCGAGAGAGGCGCCCGCGACGGAAAAGCACGGAGGAACATTGCTGGAAAAATCGGAGAATACAAATAAAGCCGCGGCGCCGCCGTAGGTAGCAGTGGAAGCGCCACTTGCCAATGCCCTGGGCGATTAACGTCCAGAGGGATAGCTTTGGATCCGGTAAAATCTCATTTTGTAATTTGGGGCATTGGAATCGATAAACTGCCAGGTGCCTGCCGAATCTGCAACGTTGGTCCAAATAGCCTTCCATGCCATCGGAGGAACGAGGTTTGTGGCTGTGAAGATGACGTTGGTCGAAGCCGACACGCAGAGAATCGAAAGCGTTATGCTGCCGTTGAAGTTACGGGTAGTGCTGTAAATGTGCGGTGTTTGGGTAAGGATATTGATGAGATTGATGCCATCGGGCGTTCCCAGGCCGGTACAAAGATCGTAGCCGGGCACGGCGGAATAGAGGTTCAGACTGCGGCTATTGGTATTGTTGCCACTAGTGATGTCGTGAAAACAGGACGAGTATAACGGACCGCTGCCGATGGCGTAGAGAGCGGGATTAAGAAAACCAAGCGGCGGCTCAGAGCGAGAGGCGGCCTGCTGATTTGCCAGCGCCGTGAAACCAGCCCAGAGCGGCGCAGAAATGCTGGTGCCCCACCACCAGTTTGATGTTCCATTATTCCAGATGACCCAGGCATAGTCGGCAAGCATCGACACGTCCGGGATATTCCGGTTCGTGGTCGAACCCCCGTTTGTCGTCATGTTTATTCCCTTTTGCCACGAGGGAATCGGATAATTGCCAAGATTCGTGCTGCTAACGCCGCCACCGCTGCCATTGACGCCGTCTCCATTGTTCCACACGGTTTCCGAAAGCCATGATCCATTATCATCTGTGGACAAGGATGTTCCGCCCACCACGGTGATATACGGGTCATCGGCCCATTCTCCTACGCCGTAGTGATACGCCAGGTCATCTCCGGAGGATTGGAAAAAAGACTGTCCTTGCATCGCAAATTTTTCATAAGTCGTGTCGACTGGGGAATATTCGAAGGGAATAAACCATGAAGAACTAAGTTGTTTTGCGCTGTTGTCCTCCTGCATTTGGGTTAAGGCGTCGAGCCATGTGACGAGACCGGAATTTGGCGTTTCATAAACAATCAACCGAGAGATGCCGGGCGCCATGGAGATGACCATTTCCATGTCGAGCGATACCTCGCCTACATTGCCGCCTGTGTTATCAGGCGTTCCGGTCGCGCCGTCCACCAGGACATTGGTAATGACCACGTTCGGCAATCCGGCCTGCGCCTCGTAGCTTAAGATATCGTTGGTGTAGTATCCGTCCAACTCCAACAATCCCACAGATTGGCCCGCACCTGTAAGCGACGTGCCGGGAACGTAAGCCGTCCGAAAGTCCTGTCCCTGATAGACGCCATTCGGGCCGGAGCCGCCGCCGGACTTTGCGCCGGGGACGGCCAATCCTTCGCCAGGACGGCCAGATGGACGAGGCAGAAAATAGTTGTCCAGTCCGCAGACGAGCGACAATGGAACGCCCAGGTCCACCGATGGCTCAGTGTCAGGCGCATAAAATGTGCGAGCCTCGGTGGGGTGGCGATATAGCCACATGGTGACGTGAAACGTCTTCTCGATGTCGGCAACTGTGCCCTCCACTGTTAGAAGGGTCCTGCCATGGTGCGTCCGAGCGATTTGCAGGCCGTTTGTTTTGGCAAACGCGATAACGGCGTCGTAATCCTGTTCCGCAGGACCGAATCGATCCGTGATTTGCCCGGGCGTCAGGTATTGATGAAACTCGGGGCTGGCCGGATCATAAATCTGTTCCAGTAATTGATGAAAGCCATCCGAATTGCGCATAGGCAGTCCAATCGCCACGCTTAACCGTTGCCCGGGTGGCATGCGGCCGATTGGCTTCAAATGAAAACGCCCTATCGCCCCAGGCACGTGGCCGCACAAATGTTGGAGTTGTCCATTTTGGGCGGACGCGACGGTTGCCATGGCTAATAATACGGCCAAGGCCGGCGGGAACAGGAAGCGGCTGATGCCTTCCAATTTCACGAACGACAGATTTAGGGCTTTGAATTGAGATTGCGGCTATAACTACCGCATTTGCAGGTATTTTAGTCCTTCTGATCCAAAAACACAAATGAAAATGGACACTTAAAGCAGACGTGATTCCCGTCGCCAACTCCTTGAACTGTACCGAAAATCCCGTTCGGAAGACTCTCCCTCACCCCTGCCCTCTCCCGCTGGGAGAGGGGGAATATCGTCCGATTTTGGAGACGACGCACGATTACATCGATTTCATCGAGACGGCGGTCTAGCCTCAGGCAGGAACGCTAGCCCTGGCGACGGTCGTGGTATAAAGGACCGTCCCACGCCAATCAATCATCGCCACATCCATTTTATCCACGCCAAGGGAAACGCTGGCAAAGCCGGGGCGCGATTTCGCGAACCGGGTATACTCCATTTTCTTAGTGGGACGGACCTGCGAACCGGCGCCGGCGCAAAACATGTTGATATCGCCGGCAATCAAATGCTGGAGGTCATGGTCGTGTCCATTGAAATAGGCATGGACATTGTGTTCGCGGAGCAACGGCAAAATGCTTTCAATCAGTTCGGGCTGGTCGCCGTGCTCGCCGCCGGAATAAATCGGATGGTGCGCAAAGACAACTTTCCATTGCGCTTTCGATCCGGCAAGAACCGCTTTAAACCAGGCAAGCTGTCCGTGAACGTCCTGAGTGATGACGTTGCCGCGGATTTTCTCCTCGAATTCGCGGTGGTAGTACGCCTTGATCAGGGGCGTGGTGTCGAGATAGAAAAAGTCGGCCTTCGTCCCATCGGCGATTTCATGCGACTGCATGTAATAACGCGCGGGCATTGTCCAGCGAGAGCCGGTGAGCGCATAGTCCAGCTGCGCCTGGGGATTGTCGTGGTAATCATGATTGCCCAGAATCACGTGCCATGGAACGTGGAGCGAGGGCGCCGTATAGACTTGTTCAAATGATTTCTGCCAATGTTCATCGGTCACCGATGTTACCCCGTTCTCATAAAAATTGTCACCCACGGCGACGACAAAACGGGCGCCGACATTTTGGGCGGCGATACCCATTTGTTCGGCGACTTCTCTTTGGTCCAACTCGCCTTTGCGTCCCCAGTCACCGATAGCCAAAAAATTTAAAGTATTTGAGGGGACGCTGCCGGCAAAAAGGTTCGCGGGCAGAAATCGGCTGGCCACAGCGGCCTGGCTGGCTACAAAAAGGGTTCGGACAAAGTCGCGTCGCGTCTGTTTCATCACTCCTCAGTTTTTCAAAAAAACCAGTAAGGAGGCAATCGAAAAAGCCATTGTCACTGAATTGTAACAGCGGAGACGCCGTGTGAGGGCACATGTTCTAAAATGTTAGGCGGCTTGTAGCAGGACGGGGCCCTGCCCTCGCGAAAGCGGCTGGTCCCGCTCCGAGCGGGACACAACCGCGTTCCAGGAACTCCGTCACGGATTCTGAAGCTGGAAAAACATTTTTCCAGTTGGAGACGCCAGGTTAAGATAATTTGTGCCGCCGGAGGTTGTCCAACTGGTGTTTAGCGTCCAGGTGACGGTCGGATTGATGCTGGTGGCCTGGTGCAAGGTCCAGCCGGAAACGTTCTGCCAATAGACCGTTACGGTGTTGCCGGTATGGCTGATATGAAGCGTGGGTGCGCCCGCGGTTTGCATCACGGAGATCAACGCCCAGAATCCACCAGTGAGCGAATAATTGCCACCGGTCATCGGCGTGGAGGCATCCGGCTGGCCAATCGTGCCGCTGACGGTATAAGTACCACCGGTGCTCGTTCCACCACCACCGGCGACTTTATACCAGTTAATGGAGTAACTTTGGGCATAGGCCATTGCCGGGAGCAACAGCGCAGCCATTAAAACCGATGCCGAACAAGCTATTTTCATGTTGGTTAACGGGTTGTATCAAAAATAAATTCTAATTGCCGACTGTCACGGGACCTTGCAAAGCGTGAATTGTCAAGGCCTTGGTGATCGTCATCGTTTCGACTTTTGAGCCCGCGGTCTTGAACCAGACGTTTCCACTCGCCGAAACCGCCGATACTCCCTGGGCGAGAGTTTTATACGGGTGATCATAAGTGCCATTCTGGGTGCTGCCGGTATAGTTGTAGTCAACCCAGGTGCCGCCACTATATGGCATGAGGGCGTCAATTAAACCCCACCCATTCGGCGTTCCCAGACCGGTGCACAGGTCGTAGCCGGTGACGGCATAGAACTCACTGGGACTGCCCGCGCTGGTGCTATTGCCGCTCGCGATATCGTGAAAACAGGAGGCGTAGTTGGGTCCTTTGAGGATTGCATAAAGCGCGGGGTTTAAAAAGCCGACCGCAGGCTCGCCATTGTTCGCAGCGTTCTGATTGACTAGTGCGGTAAAACCCGCCCATAACGGCGCGGCGCAACTGGTTCCGCCAAAGCTGCCATGCCGGCCGCCAAAATAAATCACCCAGATGCCCGTCGCGGTCAGCGCCACATCCGGAACATTTCGCTTAGTGGTAGATCCTCCATTGGAGGCCATGCTAATGCCTTGCTGATATGTGGGGATTTCAAACCGGGTGCTTATGCCCCCGCTACTGCCCCAATAACCGCCGCCGCCATACCACCATGCCGGTGGGTCATAGCCCCAATTCCAAACTGATTCCGAGCTATAATTACCCGAACTATCCGTCGTCAAGGCTGTGCCGCCCACCGTGGTGATATTTGTGTCATCATCCGGGCCCATCAAAGCTCCGGTAAATGCATCGCCATCGCCGGAGGCCAGAAAAAAGGATTGCCCTTGAGCGGCCATCGTCAGGAAGTCGTTTTCCATCGTGCCGTCCTCGCCGCCGCTAAATCCCCAGGAACAACTGAATTGTTTAATGCCGACCCACGATGCGGAAACCATGCTATTCAAAATGTCGTCCCAGCTGGTCCCCTCAAATACAACCACTTTGGACAAGCCGGGCGCCATGGCGATGGCCATTTCAATATCCAACGACACTTCGGAGACGGCGTTGGAGTTGCTCGCGGCGCCGGTCAAACCGTCCAGGAGAACATTCTGCAAAGGAACATCAGGGCTGATTCCCGATTGGCTCTCGTAGGAGGTGATGTCGCTTGAAACATAGCCATCCTCCTCGAAAAGACCGACTATTTGACCCGCGCCGGTCAGCGTAACATATGGAGCGTATGCATTCCGAAAATCATAGCCCTCGAAGTTTCCGCCGGAGCCGGAGCCACCCGCCGTGCCCGAAGGGCCGGACCCGGCAGAAGGCCCCACGCGGACGTTTGGATGCGACAGATAATAGCTATCCAGTCCGCTTACATTGAGTATGGGCAGGCTGGAATCCACCGTTGGCTCACGATCCGGCGCAAAAAACTGTCGCGCCTCAGTGGGGTGCTGATAGTTCATGAGAGAAACATGAAGACACTTTTCGATGTCCGAAACGGTTCCAGAAACGTCCAGTACCAGGCGATTATCAAACGTGGCAGCCACATTGAGTCCGTTTGTTTTTGCGAATTGGATGACAGCCTGGTATTCGGGTTCAGTTGGGCCGAATTTTTGCGTCAATTGCTCTGGCGACAAAAAATGATGATACATCGGGCTGGTCGGATCATACATCTGCCGCACCAGATCGTTGAGTGCGTTCTTGTTATGCATGGGCAAGCCGATCGCGAGGCGCAACCGGCTGGCAGCCGGAAGCCGGCCCGTTGATTTTAACCTGAGCGCCTGGACGGCGCCCGGAGCATCTTCGCGGATCGCCTTGCTGCCCGCTGCGGCGGCGTACTCAGCCGAGAAAATCCATAGCAGAAAACAAAATGTCATGAGCCCACCGTCGAAGGCGCGCCTGTAGAGATAAAGGGGTTTCTTCTTCATAGAAGCCTCCTGCTTTATTGAAGCGTGACAAGCACGAGCACCATGCCTGTGCCCTGGCTCAAGCCAGTCATGGCCTTGCCCAGAATTGCGCCCTGGGCCCTAACGTGGTCGGCGACTTTCATTGCATAGCCAGGCGTTGCGGAGGTCGTAAGAAAATCCCCGGGTCGTATGGCGCCGTACGCAGCATCGGCCCGCACATAAACCCGGCCCGTGAGCGCCACGTTTTTGCCGCCTTCGAGCACACCCTGTTGCTGCATCTGAATGCCGGGATGAACTCCGTTGGCTCCGCTGACAACCCCGGCCACGCGCGTATCATACGGCTGGCTACTGAGCGTCAATTGGCCGGGATGATCGCCGTCAATCACAACGACTGAACCCGGTTTCATTTCCGATTTTGCCGGTGACATCGGGAAGGGCTCTGCCAGGTCCGCACCGCCGCGTATAGTCAATGATGCAACTGAGCAATTGTTGCTGATCCAGACGTTGCCGTTGTAATCCCAGGTCAATGACACCTCGTCGGGAAACACGGTCCCAAGGGCCCCACCGATGTAGCCCCAAAGAAGTGGGCCGGACACGTTGAATCCCGCCACCGAAGCACGGTGGGCAAGGCCGTCGTTTTGGTTGTTAAGATTCAATTGATCCACCCCCACCCCCGCCGTGCCCGTTATGAAATGCGCGCCGCCGGTCGCCAGCACGTCGAAGCAATGGACACCGTAACTGGTGAACGTGGATGATCCGTCGCCCCAGATGAAAGAATAATTGTTCGTGGTCTGCGCGTAGCTTCCGGCAGCAAAGCTTGCCTGCCCGGCGGCAATGTTTTCGTAACCGCCCGGAACTGTTGCGCCATATCCTGCGAGGTTTGCGTAGCCGCCTCCGACCGTGCCGAAGCTGCCGGAAACAATATTTGGATAATAATCAATAATCGGGCCTCCGAGTAAAAATTCGTACGTGTAGTCGCCGCCGCCCGCGATCGTGCCTGAAATGACGCCGTTAGAGATCGTGTTTCCCCAGTATCCGCCGTCAACATTCATGCCGTATTGAGTAAAGAGGAGCGGAAATCCTGAATGCGCAACGTATTGAAGCTGCAAACCCGGGTGCCCAAAAGAATCCAGGTATAATGCCTGATCGTCCGTGGTTCCCACGAAATTCGGGCCGGGGGTTGTGTCCGAGTTGCCGGCGGTTTGCCAGAAGTTGGAGGCCGCAAGTCCTCCCAGCAGGCTCGCATTGACGTTCAACAGGCCTGAACCGTCACCGACAAAAATGTTCCCCGGGTTGCTGAAATCCACCGCATTACCGTACCCGCCACCGATGTCTACTGAAGGAATCGTTCCGGACAATCCCGTGGCGTCGGCACCTTCCGCAAAAATGGCATAGGGTGTCGGGGTCAGTTGCTGGCGGGGCGTCAATGTCGTGAAACTGCCGCCTCCATTCGTCTCCACGCCGATCTGAAGCCAGTTGGTCTCGCCATTCCATACGCCGGCGCCAAAATCAATTGTCACCGTGAACAAGCCGTTGGAGATGACGACACCGTTGGTGGCCACGGGCCCGGCCACAGCTCCGCCTCCTGAACTGACGGTGAAGAGCGTGAATCGGAAATTATAAGTTCCGCTGGCGGGATTTCCGTTGTTCTGAAGCTGGCCCTGGTATGTAAAGGCCGTTCCCTGGGCGAGAGCGGTTGAGAATTCAAAATTGAAGGCTAAAAAAGCCAGGATGACCAGCGCACTCGCAAGCAAACGGACGGATTTGATTTTCATAAGTCCTTTGAATCGGCGTCTATTGATTTTGCAACGGTTACAGAACTTCGAATTAAAAAATAACCTCTTCTGTTTCGCCGGGACCGGGCCGACGAGACTTACCTGCTGAACTGTGCCGCCAGAGTAGCAGCTACCTTAATAATGTCAATACAGATAACTGTATAAGTTATTCACACTCCAGTTAACTGCCCTTTATAATTCCCCTTTATATTTCAAAGACAGATCAGGCTTGTTTCGAATCGAGTCGTTGACGAAGAGATGAGGGAGCGTTCGCGCAATACGGTCCTGTCGGCATTCGTTGCATCATGCAAAATGGCGCGCGTGCCTTGCTATTTGCCAAAATGTTCCCTGTCCCCTACCGGGTTTCCATTGAAAAATAAGGGGTTTTGGCCGGAGCAAGCTCTCCCAAATTTGGCGTTCCTTTAGCTCCTGAGTATATATGAAGATGGCGGCGAGGGATGAGGACGCAGCACGGAGCAGCCGGCCGCGGCGGGTGGCGCCAGCTGTGAAAAGCGGACGGGGAGTAAGGTTTCAAAAGACCATCACGGTCAACCGCCCTGTCCAGGAAGTTTTCTCGTTTTGGCGGCACCTGGAAAACCTGCCCAGGTTCATGAAATTCGTCCGGGCCGTCACCTCCAATGGAGGAAATATTACCCACTGGGTCGTGACGACCAACGGCACAAAGCTAGAATGGGACGCGGAAACGATTGAGGCGCGACCCAATGAAGTGCTCTCCTGGCAATCGCTCCCTGCGGCGGACGTGGATAACGCGGGTTCAATCGTGTTCCGTCCGGCGCCCGGCAAACGCGGAACCGTAGTCAATGTGAACCTGAAGTATGCCCCAACCGGCGGCAAAGCTGCCGCGAAACTGGCCAAACTATTTGGCAAAGATGCCGAAGCGGTGATGGAAGAGGATTTATTCAGGTTCAAGAGCTTGATCGAGACCGGCGAAATCCCGACGACCGAAGGGCAGCCGCACGGCGGCGTATAATAACACACCTATGAAAGCACTTTGCTGGTTTGGCAAGCACGATGTCCGTGTCGAAAAAGTCCCGGACCCGAAAATCCTGAATCCGCACGACGCGATTGTAAAAATTACCACCAGTGCCATTTGCGGATCGGACCTGCACCTGTATGACGGCCTGATACCCAGAATGGAAAAGGGTGACATCCTCGGACATGAATTCATGGGTGAAGTGGTGGAAACCGGGCCCGAGGTCAAAAATCTCAAAGCCGGGGACCGGGTCGTCGTGCCGTTCACGATGTCCTGTGGGCAATGTTTTTACTGCCAGCGCGGCCTGTGGTCACTCTGCGACAATACCAATCCCTCCGCCCGCGAATCTGAGAAGATGAATGGTTACGTTTGCGCGGGACTTTACGGATACTCGCACCTGTATGGAGGTTACGCGGGCGGCCAGGCACAGTATGCGCGGGTGCCATTCGCCAATGTGGGACCGATAAAAATTCCCAAAGGCATTCCGGATGAAAAGGCCATTTTTTTGTCAGACATCTTCCCGACCGGTTACATGGCGGCGGAGAACTGCGACATCAAGGGGGGCGACACGATCGCCGTATGGGGTTGCGGGCCAGTAGGCCAATTTGCCATACGAAGCGCGTTCCTGCTTGGCGCTGAGCGTGTGATCGCCATTGATGACGTGCCAGAACGGCTCGAAATGGCGAGAGAAGGCGGCGCCGAGACGATTACCGCGGATGGCGATGCCGTCTTTGAGGAACTCAAGGAGATGACCGGGGGCATGGGACCGGATGGATGCATTGACGCGGTGGGAATGGAAGCGCACGGCGCCACAATGGATGCGCGGATGGACCGGGTCAAACAAGCCATGAAACTCTCGATGGACCGGCCCACTGTATTGCGTCAGGCGCTGCGGTCCTGCCGCAAGGGTGGAACGGTTTCTGTACCGGGGGTCTATGGAGGATTCGTGGATAAAATCCCGTTTGGCCTCGTCGTTGCCAAAGCGCTGACCATTCGGAGCGGCCAAACGCACGTGCAACGGTATTTAAAGCCCCTGCTCGAAAAAATCGAAAAGAACGAAATTGACCCCTCGTTTGTCATTACGCACCGGCTCGCGCTCGATAATGCGCCGTTGGGCTACAAAGCATTTCTGAAAAAAGCGGACAAATGCATCAAGATTGTCCTTAAACCCCACGCACTCCAACAAACTGAATGATGTACGTCCTGGCCATTTTAATTCCTCCGGTTTATTTCCTGATTAAAAGGCGATGGATGGCGTTTGCCTTCACTTTGGCGGCGCTGGTCTGCTCCATTTTTCTGCTGGCCGAATTGTTCCTGGCGCCGCTGGTGGCGGTTCTCTGGTTTGCCTGCGCCTTCTTTGCGGTCTGGGACATCCAACAACGGGTCTTAAAAGAAAAGACTATAAATAAGGAATGATATGTCACGCGCCATGAACAGGATTGCCGTTCTCACTGCCGCCCTTGCGGTGGGCGCCGTCGCGGGAATTGCGCTGGGGAAGCCGCGCAAACAATTTTCCTTTCGCGGTCGCTCGGTCATTATCACGGGCGGTTCCCGGGGGTTGGGACTTGAACTGGCCCGGCAGCTGGCCATGCAACGGGCCCGCCTGACACTCATCGCCCGCGACCTTCTGGAACTCAAACGCGCCGAACGCGAACTGAAGGGTCTGGGTGCTGAGGTCCTGACCGTACCCTGCGACGTCCGCCAGCAAAGAGAAGTGGTCGAAGCGGTAACTCGCACGGTCACGGAAATGGGCCGCGTGGACGTCCTGATCAACAACGCCGGCATCATCCAGGTGGGGCCGATGGACGAGATGTCTCTCGAAGATTTTGAAGATGCCATGGCCGTGCATTTTTTTGGGCCGCTCTATTTTACCCTGGCCGCTCTTCCACATATGAAAGCCAGTGGCGGGGGGCGGATTGTCAATATCTCGTCCATCGGCGGAAAAATTGCCGTTCCTCATTTATTACCTTACACGGCGAGTAAATTTGCACTCGCGGGATTTTCCGACGGATTGCGGGCGGAGTTGAAACAAAAAAACATCCATGTGACAACCGTATGCCCCGGCCTGATGCGCACGGGCTCGCCGAGAAATGCGGTAATTAAAGGAAAATACCGCCAGGAATACGCGTGGTTTTCAATATCGAGTTCCCTGCCCCTGTTGTCCACGAGCGTGGAGAGCGCCGCGGCCAAAATTATCGAAGGCTGCCGCCGGGGGCGTTCGCGAGTCCTGATTGGCGCGCACACACGTTTTGCATTGTTGCTCAATGAGATCGCGCCCGCCGCGGCGGCAAAACTCTCATCCATCATCAATCACCTTTTGCCCGGCCAGGATTCCGGGGCAGGAGCACCTAAAATGGGCTACGAGAGTCATTCGAAATGGTCACCTTCGTGGCTCACGCATCTGAATGACCGCGCGGCCTGGAAAAATAACGAAATTTTAATCCGTTCGTAACGGTTCGCGGCGGCAGGATTTTTATGAGCAATTCGATTGAAGGGCTGACGGCATTTAACGAAAAGGATGGTTCGGTAAACGCCATTATTGAAACTCCCAAGGCCAGCGCGATTAAATATTCCTATTCGCCGCAATCGCATTTATTCCGTGCGAAGCGGACGTTACCGCACGGCATGGTCTTTCCGTTCAACTTTGGATTTGTCCCCGGCACTCTTGCGGAGGACGGCGACCCGCTCGACATTTTGATTGTAGATCCGGAGCCGTTTGTTTGCGGCTGCCTGGTCAAGGCCAGGCTGCTGGCAGTCATCGAGGCAGAGCAAACGGAAGAAGGAAAAATGGTCCGCAACGACCGGATCGTAGCCATGGCAATCGATGAGGAAACACCGCCGGAATTTTTGTCCGTGCCATTGGACGAGGCTCGAATCCGGCAAATCGTCTTTTTCTTTGCGTCTTACAACAAAATTAATGGCAAGGAGTTTAAGCACTTGCGAACGGGAGATCCAAAAGACGGAGAGGCACTCATACGCAAGGCGGCAAAGCGTTTTGAAAGAGACGTGAAAACCCGGGAGCCGCATCTAAAGGCGGCGTAGAAAACATGGAACAGATTCAGATCGGCACCAGCGGTTGGAGCTACAAGGAGTGGGCGAACGATTTCTATCACGGCGTCAAATCACGCGAACAGTTCCAGTTTTATGCAACTCATTTCTCCACCGTGGAAATCAACAATACCTTTTATCGGCTTCCGCTGTTGAGCACTGTGCGCGCCTGGCGCCAGCAGGCGCCGGCAAATTTCGTCTTCGCCGTTAAAGGAAGCCGTTTCATTACCCACATCCTCCGCTTGAACAACCTGGGCCGCGCGCTCGGCAATTTCATGCGCCGAATCCAGCCGCTCGGCGACAAGCTCGGCCCCATTCTCTGGCAGTTGCCGCCGAATTTTAAACCCGATTTCCCGCGCCTGGAACGATTCCTAAAACGCCTTCCGTCGAAATATTCGCACGCCATAGAATTTCGCCATCCTGACTGGATGAACGAATCCACTTTCGCATTGTTGCGAAAATATAACGCGGCCTTTGTGTGGGTGAGTTCGATGCGCATGCCGCTAAATTTTTCTGTGACCGCAGATTTTATCTATGCCCGGTTCCACGGCCTCAGCGGCGGGGCACGGCACGACTATACGGCCAAAGAATTGGAGCCCTGGGCCGAGCACATTCGCGCGTGTGCGGCGGAGGGAAAGAGGGCTTTCGCTTATTTCAATAACGACCTGAATGTGCGCGCGCCCAAAAACGCCGAGCTTCTTCTAGGGTTGTGCGGCGCGGAAGATATCCGCCTTGCGGCGTAGGACGGATTTTGCATTTGGTAGAGTCTAGCCTTCTCTGGGAAGCTATCAAGCAGCCTTTAACAGAATTGAGGTTCGCTCGCCTGGACGAATGGTCGCTAATTGACTCGCACGCGCCTACGGCACGTACCGTCACGACGGGCACGTCGTAACCCACCATAATTTAGCTCTACATTATAATTTTTCCGGATAGTCCCCACGGGAAACCAATTCGCGGATGCCTTTGACCACGAATGGCCGGTCTTCCCGGTAGGTCACGCCAAACCAGGAATCGGGCGTGCGCAATACTTTCGCCCGGGCGTGTTTGCCCTGGACGATTTCGTTGACGGCGGACGGGATGTAGAACTCCGATTTTTCTTCGTTGCCGTGTTGCTGCAAAAAAATTGAAAACCGTTTTCGCAGTTCGTCGAAGAGCGACGGTGTAAATCCCCACATGTTCATTGAGACCGTTTCATTACCGGTGAGCGGGACAATTGTTCCGCCAGGGCCTGTTGCCGCTATGCCTGCCCCTGCCCCGTCGCGTTCGATCTTTGTCATTTCCGTTACGGTCTCCAAAAACCCATCGGGCGTCGTTCTGCAAACGCCGCGGGCGACGCTGCCATGTTCCGAGAGCGTATTGCGCAGGACGAATCCGACCATCGCAAAATCTGCGCTGCCGGATTTCAAATGTTCTGCCAAAATCCGAAATGAATTGGCGCCGTAAAAATCGTCGGCGTTGATCGCCCCAAACGGCCCGCGAATGACGTCAGCGGCCATCAAAATCGCGTGACCGGTGCCCCAGGGTTTTGTCCGATTGGCGGGAAGGGAAAATCCTGGCGGTAATTTGTCGAGTTCCTGAAAGACGTATTCAACCGCAATTTTCTTTTCGAACCGCACTCCGATGATTTCCTTAAACTGCTGCTCGATGTCCCGACGAATGACAAAGACGACGGTTCGGAATCCTGCGCGCATCGCGTCATGGATGGAATAATCAATAATGGTTTCGCCGTTGGCGCCTATTGGATCTATTTGTTTTAATCCGCCGTAGCGGCTGCCCATGCCGGCGGCAAGGACAAGCAAAGTCGGTTCGGTCATTTCCGATAAATTTTACACACTCAAATTCAGGATTGCATGAACGAAATTTCCTGAAAAACTCAAGACATCGGACAATGAATCCATATCAACAATTCGTTTCGGCGTTCGTTCAACTTGCTGCCGAAAGCAAATCGCTTCCGCTGGGGGGCATTCCGCCGCACGCATCGCCGCCGCCACAACTCGACGCGCCTGTTGCCCTCATTTTTTCCCCGCATCCGGACGACGAATGCATTATCGGCGGGCTGGCATTGCGCCTCATGCGTGAAAAAAAGTTTCGCATCGTCAATGTGGCCGTCACGCTCGGCAGCAATAAGGAACGGCGCGAGGCCCGGCTGACGGAACTCAAGAACGCCTGCCATTGGATCGGTTTTGAACTCGCCGAAACGGGGCTTGAAAAGATTACACCCGCCGCGCGCACTAAAGAGCCGGAGGCATGGATGGCCGCCGTTAGGACGATTGCCCGCCTGCTGGCGAAATTTCAGCCGGCGGCGATTTTCTTTCCACACGAATTGGATTGGAACGGCACGCATGTGGGGACGCATCATCTTATCAAAGACGCTCTCAAGACCCTGCCACCCTCTTTTACCACGACGCTCATTGAGACTGAGTT
Organism: Verrucomicrobiia bacterium; assembly: GCA_036269115.1. Taxonomy (GTDB): domain Bacteria; phylum Verrucomicrobiota; class Verrucomicrobiia; order Limisphaerales; family UBA11358; genus UBA11358. The sequence goes on from DATAST010000093.1 coordinate 104,162, forward strand.
CTGGGGCCAAATGCCATCGCCCAATCTCATGGTGGAGCTCAGCGCTTCGGACGTGGCTGATTTACTGGCTGCGCTTTCGTTTCACGTGGGCGAACTGCAGCGCAATCCGTATCATCTGCGAATGCCGGCGTGGTTGCAGGACAACGTGCGCCGCGGGACGGAACTCGTGGGCGGCCAAGGCGGCACCGCGCCGGATTTTGTTTTCGCCACGCTTTATCGCGTCCATAGATGGCACGAAGGCTGTATGAAACAAACGTTTGCGGGCGGAAAGATTGTCGGCGCCACGGACGAATTGACGCCGATTTTGGGTTGAGCCGCAAATGACCCTATGCAATTGCGACTTCTGCGAATGGTTATCACAACACGCGAGACCAAAAATGCAGGGATGAGAAAAACGGCAATCGCTTTTAAGTGGGGACAAGCTGTCCCCACCCCGTCTTTAACGCTGATAACGCATGAATTTTGATACGAAAGTTGCCTGGGTTGTTTTGGGCATAATACTCGCGCGGTATGCGGTGGAAGTATGGCTCTCGGCGCTAAACCGCAGGCATGTGCTGGCCCATGCCGGGGCGATTCCGGAAGCATTCCGAGGATTTATTGATAAGCCGGTTTATGACAAGTCTGTCGCCTATACGCTGGCGAAGCAGCGTTTTGGAAATATCGAGAACCTTTACGGAACTATTCTCCTAATCGTTGTGTTGTTCAGTGGAGTTTTGCCTTGGGCTTTTGGGCTTTTCACGCGCGGTTTGGGCCAATCGGCCTGGGCGATGGGGGGATTTATATTTGTAATCGGACTGGTGCTGTCGGTGCTGGACATGCCATTGGAATGGATTTCACAGTTCCGATTGGAACAGAAATTTGGGTTCAACACCACGACGCCGCGAACGTGGTGGCTGGACCGGTTCAAGGGTTTGCTGCTGTCTTTGGCATTGGGTTACCCCTTGCTGGTGCTGCTCTTGAAAGTGCC
>DATAST010000094.1:0-24960 GCA_036269115.1 Verrucomicrobiia bacterium
TGTTTCGGTTCAGTGCGGCTGGAAGCCATTCGCTCCAACTCTTCCCGATCTTCCAGAGGGCAATTGATCTGCGGCGCGGTTCTTGCCATGCCACAGCGTCGCAAATATTATATCGCTTGTCAATGCAATTAAGCACTAGTTAAACTTTCGGAAAACAGGCTTGACCGGACGTCCTTCAAGGTAGCGATCAACGCCGTCTTCCAGCGCCCGGCGATAGATCTCAAGCGCTTCGGAGATGCCGCCGATCGTGCGCTGGATGTCCAGGTCTGAATGCGCATAGCTAATCACCAGAGACGGCATCAGGAGCCCTCGACGCATGGTTTCCTGGAGAAAGAGGGTGCGAAATGCCTGGGAAGGTTTGCGGTTTTGATCCAAAGTCGCGTACATCAGGCAACATGGCCGGCCGTTTACCAGGAAGTGGTCTTCGAGTTTCAACCCACGGACCGCCCGAAGAATCTCTTCGCGGAGCATCTGGCCTTGACGCCAAATCGTCTCCACTACCGGCTCCTCGCGGTAAATGCGCATTGTTTCGATGGCGGCAGCCAGCGCGTGGTGCTCGGCACCGTGGGTTGTGGACATCAGGAAAACGCGTTCGCGATCATGGTCTAGTCCGCCCAACCGCATAATGTCCCGCCGTCCCGCCAGCGCCGAGACTGAGAAGCCATTGCCGAGTGCTTTGCCAAAAGTCGAGAGGTCCGGCGTAATGTTATGAAATTGTTGCGCGCCGCCCGTAGACCAGCGGAACCCTGTAATGGTTTCGTCGAAAATCAACACGACGCCTTCGCTGGCACATAGTTCTTTCAATTCCTGAAGAAAACCCGGTGAAGGCTCCTGCTCGCGTTCGGCCTCCAGCATGACGGCGGCGATAGCCGATGGGTGTTCCGCAAACAATTTACGCAGGCTGTCGAGATCGTCGTATCGAAACTTCAAGGTTAGATTTCGGACGGCCTGCGGTATCCCGGCGTTCATTGCAGTAGATCCGATAAACCAGTCATCCACCGAGAAGAACGGCTGGTCCCCACAAATGGCGATCAGGTCACGGCCAGTGAAGGCGCGGGCGAGCTTGATGGCTGCGCTCGTTGAGTCGGAACCGTGCTTGCCAAACTTCACCATTTCCGCCCCGCGTATAAATCCCTGGAATACTTCAGCGCATTCCAATTCGATCGGACACGGACGAACAAAATTATTACCCAGGCGGATTTGGCGACAAGCGGCTTCGACGACAGAATCGTGGGCATGTCCCAAGGTCACCGAACGCATTCCCATGCCGTATTCGATAAACTCATTGCCGTCCATATCCCACACGTGCGAGCCTTTGCCTCGGACCAGGTAGATGGGCATGTTTTCGGGATATTGATCATCGCCCTTTGCATACGTGTGGGCTCCGCCCGGAATGACGGAATGGAACCTGTTTTGCAGCGCCTTGGATTTTATAATAGTCATTTGCTCGCCCGCCGTTTGCCGACGGCACGGTGTTTTAGAAAGTCACAACGAATGTCTTTGAGCACAGGAAAATCCTTGCGCCATTGGGACGGGACATTTGGGTCCAATTTGGCGGAGACAATTGATTCCCGCCGCCCGGCTACGGCAACAGCGCGACCGTAAGGATCAAAAATAGCGGTGCCGCCGTCATAGTCGAGTATTGGATCCTGCCCGCACCGGTTGACTCCGACCACATAGGCCTGATTTTCAATTGCGCGCGCCCGCAACAACGCCGTCCAGTGCGACTGTCTTCGACATGGCCAATTGGCAATCACAACCATGACGTCCGTACCCTGTGAAACTGCGGCGCGAAAGATCTCCGGAAAACGCAAATCATAGCATATAAAAATCGCCACTTTTAAGTCTCCCCACTGAAACACTGCCAATCGGTCGCCTGCGGAATAATGTTGCGATTCACCGCCCGGGCTAAACGGGTGCAATTTGGCGTAGTGGGCGACACATCCGCCCGAGGGAGCCATGCAAACCGCCGCATTATAAATGTTTTGCCCGGCGTAACGCGCGAAGCCGCCAAGAACATAGGAGCGCAGTTCGATCGCCAACTCCCGCAGAAAAACGACCGTGGGTCCGCTCGTTGGTTCGGCAACGGCCCCAGCATTCATGGAAAAGCCCGTCGCAAACATTTCCGGGAGGACGATGAGCGATTTCGGAGAAATCCGGCGTTTGCGCAACAGTGAGCGAACGCGCCCGAAGTTCGCGGGTTTGTCTTCCCATTCGATATTAAATTGGCAACCGTAAACCATCATAGGGTTCTTGTCCGGGCTGCCGGGCAAACTTAACCACTAGCCCGGAAACTGTTAACTGACCACGCCGGATTTTCCATGCTCTCCGCATTCTGTCATCGGCATGATCTCAAGCTTTTGCCGTTGGTTCGTAAACCAACACGCCTTCGGCCGGAACTTCCGTTTCATACTTTGCGATCAACGAATCCGGAATGTGCGAACGATCCACGCAACGCAAGTAATCCCGCAAAGTAGTTCCCGTGCATTCAGAATCAAGATTGGGAGCACCAATACCATTAGCAACATCGTCCGCGTTCACGGTGCGAAAGTCTATGCTGAAGCGGGTATAGCCCGATGTATTTGGCACAGAGGAATGGAGATGAGCTCCCGAAAAAGCTATGATTCCACCGGGCGGCGCAATGACACGCAATTGCGGGTCCAACTCCACAGGTTCCTGCGGCTTGGGTTGCTCGCGTGTGTCCTTGCCTATCTGCTTGGCGGCGCTTTTTCGTCCTTCGGCGTTCCAGCGGTAGTAATTGTAGTTGCGGGAGCTATTCTTCAGGGCCTTGTCCCAGTATCGAAGGTGAAAAGCCAATCCATTTTCGGGCGTAATATCATAGACCGGAATCCACCAGTTAATCTGACATTGAGGCGCGGAATACCATGTGTCACGATGCGGATGAAATGCGTAAGCGATACCCGTGGTCAAATAGTTGTCACTTGTTGAAGTCCGCAAGCGAGGTACGTCGAAATAGGTCCTCTTCAAATCACAGCCCAATTCCTTGAGCAAGGATGGAATGAGATCCTTCGCTTTGGGATGATGAATGAATTTTGGTTTGAGCCCCTCCAGGATCGAAACGTATTTCTCAACCGGAAGTTCATGCTGGGCAGTTTTCGGATCGATTGGCGCAAACGCCTCGACGGAAAGCGAGTGGGCCAGGCGGCAGAGTTCCAGCGAACTTGGCGTGGGCGAAAAGACCAGGAGTTGCCCATCATAAAGCGCTTTGCGAATCGCCTGGTCGTTTAGTTTCGGGTCAATGAATAATGAGTTCATGGTTTGTTTTGGGTTGTTTAGATTGCAATACGGAATTGTTAATTTTCAAGAATAATTACGAACCGGAGTGGTTTTGAATGGCGGCGACATCCGCAAGCAGGCCGGCATTTGCAAGACGAGCCGCCGCTGCCGAAACAGAGGCGAACGATAACCGCGAGCGCCGGGCCACGTCGAGGAGGGAATTTGTCCCATCTGCCAGATTCAAAACCCATAATAATGCCGCCTCGTCGGTCGTGCCGCTCGTGCCGCCCACGGCTCGATAGAGGCCGCGCTTTCCCAGTTGAGGCTCGCCATGCGGAGCCAGATTGCGAAAGGTCCGATTGGCTTCCCATGTTTCGACGATCCTTAGAAGCAATTCCAGCGATCCCCCCAATGCGCCGGCTCTAATAAATTCGAGATTGTCCGCCGAAGTGTGGTATTCGGCATACCGTCCGTTTGGTGTCCGGCTCAACCGCCCCACGGGCAGATCAAACCCGGGGGAACAGAATTGCCTTTCGTCGTAACCCATTGGTTCAAACCGTTCCACCGCGTGACCGAGGGCCGAATCAACGAGCACCTGTTCCACAACTGAATTCACCGACGCATTTTCGCGGCGTGACCGTTTGTAATGAAAAGAACCGGCATCACCCAGGCATGACAGCACCAGGCCTCCCCGAATATTGCCCAGGCTATCGCGATTGCGGGCCAGCCATGAGATCGCGCCAATGGTGCCTGGCGCCCAAAGGAAGCGATAAGTGTGGCGCAGGCGCCGTCCCTGGAGAAGTTGAGCCAGGCGGGCGGCAACAGCCATTCCAGACAAATTATCGTTTGCCAGAGAAGGGTGGCAGGAATGCGCCGAAATGAGAAATTCTTCAGAGGTTTGCCCTTCGATTTTGAATTCCGCGTAGGTCAAATTTCCGGGCTCAAGCGTCGAGTCTATGCAAACGTCGTATTCTCCGTCCGGCAAAGATTGGAGTTGGCGATGGCTCAGGCAAAATCCCCAGGATTCCCGATAGTAAGACGTGCGATAGGGGATCCAATCCGGATGTTCGGGAATACTGTACAAGTGAGACTTCAATTCCGCCAACGTGAGTTTTGCCCGCACGGGCGCACTGTAATTGACAACGTGGAGATTACTTTGGCGGAAATCCACGATGCGCGCGCCTTGTGAGTCATCAATCCATGCGTCCCGGATGTTCCACTCCCTGGGCACGGTCCAATCGAGCACCCGGGTACCTGAGGGAACTTCGCGCAGTTCCACTGGAACAAACTGTTTGAGCGCGGCCAAACTTTCACGCAAACCGCAGCCTGTAATACTACGGCACAATGGATAGAGCTGGCCCGCGAAATCGTGCAAGCGGCGGCCTTCACTCTCAAAATTGAGGGTGTCGCAGATGTTAAGAGGCGAGACGGTCATGCTTTGGCTCCGGATTGGCCCAGGGAATCCCCCAAAGGCGGGAGCGCCTCCCGGGACAACCGCCCCCTGATCCGGGCAAGTGCCGGAAGCGTCCGGTCTTTCTCGGACATTTCTGTAATCGGCATCGGCCATTTAATTTCTAACGCCGGATCCTCCGCGAAGATTCCCGCTGCGGCTTCCGCAACATAGGGGGCGCCCATCTGATAAAACACTTCGCAATCATCGGTCAACGTTTGAAATCCGTGCGCAAAGTCCCTGGGGACATAAAGAGACCGGCGGTTTTCGGCGGAAAGTTCGACCGCTTCATGCCGGCCAAAAGTTGGCGAATCCGGACGAATGTCCACTATAATATCCCAAATTGCGCCCCGGATGCAACGTACCAGTTTTACTTCGCCCATGGGGGCACGTTGAAAATGAAGGCCGCGCAACGTTCCTTTCTTGCGGCTTAAAGACAAATTGCACTGCACAAAACTCGTTTCAAGGTCATGCGCGGAAAATTCCTGCGCGCAGAATGTTCGCGCAAAAAATCCGCGTTCGTCTTCGCGGGGTTCAAGTTCAATGATGAACGCGCCCGGCAAGCGTGTTTGAAGGAATTTCACAGGACCGAATCAGTCACCGTTTTGTTTCCAGTAAAAGCTCCCATCAATCTGGTTCGTCCGAATGAGATGTTCGAGTTGCTTGAGTCGTGTAAAGGTCCGGAAGCCAAACATTTCCCGGGTCATATCAATGCGCTTGAACAAGTCATGCAGTTGTTGCGCGCCGCGCCGGGCGTCCCAGGAACAACGAAATTCCGGCAAACGCTGTCCAATTTTGTCGAACGATACCCGGTAACTGCGGTTGTCGGCACTTGGCGCGCCGAAAGTCAGTTTGCAGCCGGCAAATGTTTCGGCAACGATCTCGGCGATTTCCCTGACGCGATAGTTATGATTCGTGGCGCCGACGTTAAAGATTTGATTGTGTATAGCTTCGCGGGGAGCCAGGAGAGCGTGGCGAATGGCTTCGCAGATATCGAGCCCATGGACCAATGGCCGCCAGGGAGTGCCGTCGCTCGTCATACGAATTTCGCCGGTTGTCCAGGCCAGTCCGGAGAGATTATTTAGAACGATATCGAACCGCATATGGGGAGAAGCGCCGTAGGCCGTGGCATTCCTCATAAAAACTGGGCTAAATGTCTCGGCAGCCAATTCACTGACATCCTTCTCCACGCGGACTTTACAGACCGCGTAAGCCGTTTGCGGGTCGACACGCGACTGCTCATCGACGAACTCCGCGTCAGACACTCCATACACGCTGCAAGAGGACATATAGACGAAACGGCAGACACCCGCCTGGCGGGCCAACTGAGCGAGACGAACCGAGCCCTTATGGTTAATGTCGTAAGTGATGTCCGGCGATAACTGCCCAAGTGGATCATTGGACAATTCACCCAGATGCACGACAGCCTCGATACCGCGGAGGTCATCGATTTCGATCTGCCGAACGTCTTTGGAAATCGTTTTGGGGATTGTTCCGCCATAACGATATAGAGTGCCTTCACGGTAAAATCCCGTATCGAGGCCGGTGACATCGTGTCCGTCGCGCGAAAGCATGGGCCCCAGCAATGAGCCGAGATATCCTTCGCTGCCAACAAGGAGAATTCTCATAGAATGATATAGCTGAAATTTAGAGTCGTGAAATTGCCGGACTCACGGGGAGGCGCACCGGAAAAACTCGCTGACGGGAGGCGGGGCTTCATAAAAATGAAATATTCCCGAAGAACTCATTATAACGTTACCAAGACTTTGCCAGGGCGAATCCAAATTCGTCGTGTATTGGAGTACATAGGTTTGGCCGGGAATCCCTGTGACCGTCACCTCAAAAAGGTTTCCGGGCAGATTCGCTATGGACAGAACATTGGAAACGATCACGGTCAACGTCGCCACGTTACTGGCTGCCGCACCCGTGGAATTTGTCACGATCACCTGATAAATCCCCGCGTTCGCGGGTGTCACATTGGTCAACATCAATGGATTCGAAATAGCACTCGGCAAATTGGATCCATTTAAGAACCATTGGAAGCCGAGCGGAGCCGCGCCGCTGGCCACGACCCCCAAATTTACATCGCCGCCGGCGGCCACAGTCTCGTTAGTTAAATCCTTGTAAATTGTTGGCGGGGCCGGATCAATGATGCCAGGTGGCGGGTAATTCTGAGAGGCATCATCCAGTACCAATACCCAATCATTTGTGTCCGGAGCTGTGAAAACTTGCGTCCCGACCGTATCATATGCACCAATAAAAGTCGCCGCTCCATTGCTCGGGCTATACCACCACGCATTCGCCGCGGTTCCCGATATGCTGGTCATGTCCACAGTCAAGGTCATAGCGTCCTGTGGAATATACGCCATCAAAGTTTTGCCGGAAGCCTCTCTGGCGGCAGTTGCGTAGTCTATTGTTCCATACGTTCCATATCCCCAAATTACCGCCGTGTTATTGAAATCCGGAACGAAATTGTACCAAGGCCGCGAGTTCATCAACTTACCAAGGTACGGAAGCGTCGTTCCCGCCAAGTCAACGATTTGCGCCTGCCAACCATTTGTAAAGGGCCATTCATTTTCGTTGCCATAAAATTGACCGGAAGTGTCGCCGTAAAGAACGGACCAGTAAGCAAACTGCCGACAGTTAAGCGCACTGCAGTTATAAGTGGCATTGTACTCATAATAAGGCTCCCGGTCGAACGAAGCAACGACCGGGTACAACCGGTAATCCGCCGACGCGTCCTCGTATGACTCAAATGATGGATACGTTGCCTCGATTGTTACAAAATTGCTATACTGAAGAATCGCCTGCGTGCTTCTTTCCGGCTGGGCCGTGAACAAATGGTTGGTATCAGCGGAGCGTATTCCCGCGGCGACGCAGTTCCATAAGTTACTCTGCGGCGAGCTCGGTTCATTGTAATCACCGGCGCCAATCCAAACGATATTTGGAAAATTCCTGTAGCGATTGCCGATAAACTGCCCATAAGCGTAAAGAGCGTTGTCAGGATTACCGATCGTTGCCTGCTCATACCATCCAACGCCCGCGGCATCGTCGTAGAGAGGATAGCAGAAGCAACATATTCCATACTTCGATGCATCATTCAGAACCCAGTCAACATTGGCGAAATAGTTGGTATTCCAGGTCATCAGGTTTGTATATCCTCCCGGCAAGACGCCGGTGAATGGCATTTGGCCGTAAAAATTCGCGGATGTTTTCGATGAAGTGTAGGCCGGCTCGGCAGCTATATCCAACAACACCGAGTTATACCCTTGGGATGCCCTGGTTCGAAGATAACAGTCGGCATTGGATTGAGACAGATTCTCTGTGAGGAACCAGGGGCTGGCACCCTGAATAAAAAATGGCGCATTGTTCTGGTCAACAACGTAATGCGTTCCTGCGGCGAGTTTTAGCGGATACACCGGGCGGGCGGGCGTGCGGCAAGCCAAAAACACAGCCAGGAAGAAGATACAAAGTTTAATGGCATTCGCCCCACGCATATTGATTAATGACAAGCGCCTGCATACGTTGCACCGTGCGATTATAGTTATTTTAAGGCCTGAGATCATCCGCAGATGAACCTAACGTTCCCTGTGACTTCTCGATTGATCCATGCGTCGCCTCATACAACGCTGCGCCGGTGGCACGTTCGCACGGATTGACAGTCCATCCTGCGTTTTGAAGGTCCGAAGCTATCCGCTGATCCTCCTCAAAACTAATGTGCGAGAAGACCAACCAGATTCGATTACAATTTGGCCGCAGCCCAGACAGCAGTTCAACAACATACCCTTGCGGATTTCCACGATAGACAGCTCCCCATCGAAATTCTATACCTCCCTTATTCTGCGCATAAAATCGCCACTGCCGCCCGGTGTGCGCTGAATTTGCCGAGTCGGCCAATTCTGATTCAACAGAAGGAAGTGGATGATTCGCCTCATCCGGAAGAAAACGGGTCCAATGGCCGTCCGCCGCGTAGAACCGCATGGCCGGACGCGCTCCGTAATAAATATATACGATATCTGACGAAGAGGCGGAAGGGGCAAGATGACGGAGTACATCCTGGGTGTCTTCGAATTCGGCGTAGGGATGATTTTCTTTTATAGCTGACAGTCCAGCCAGGAAAAAAATGGAAAAAACAACGCCGAAAAACCGCGCCCTCCGTGGGCTGCCCAATTCGGAGAACAATTGGTCGAGTCCTGCCGCAGCACCAATCATCAGGAGAGGCGCAAGATAAAGATTCTGCCTGACTCCACCGAATGGGTACGCATGGCACATTGCCGCCAGGACGGCTACGCCAACGGCACAAATCAAGAGTGTGCGCAAGGCGAGGATATTGGGGCAGGAAAACGAAAGAATGATTAGGGCTAAACCGAGAACGACCAATCCCAATGATAATGACCCCGGCGTAAGAAATTCAAGCAACGCCATCGAATTGGAGTACAGAAATTTAATAATGTTTGTACGGCCTGCAAAAAATAGTGAATCTTGCAGATACCACACATTTTGTCCCCACTGATAACGCAGGGTGAACAGCAGTGAAAAGAGGCCGGCAATTCCAAGGCAACCGCCGGCTATCACAATATCGCGCCAAGGCACTGTGTGTTTTGAGATCGATATCAAAATCAGGGCGGATACAAGCGCAAATGCATAGAGGACGAGGCCATATTGGACCAAAGGGGCGAGCGCCAGCGTGGCCCATAGCCGCAGCTTTTTCGACGTTGCAGCAGGGAGCCTCAAATAATCCAAATAGGCGAAAGTCATGAGTGCCGCAACCAATGCGCTGAAAGCATATTCGCGCACTTCCTGGGCGAAGTGAATCTGGCTCGAAGACACTGCTAACAGCAAGGCGGCCAATAGCGCCACGCGATCTCCCACGAGCCTTCTTCCAAGCCAGAGAACAATCGCTATCATAAGCACGCTCGATATGTACGAAGAAGCGCGGACGATAGCGGCGCTATGACCCAGCTTTTGAACCACGCACAAAAGAATCGGGTACAGGATCGGTGAACTGTTATCACTACGCGTGTTAGCGATTGTTTCCGCCAAGGTACCCTGAGAATTATTGGCGGCAACGGCTTCATCAAACCACAAACTCCGCGTTGCAAGATGGGGAAGCCTCAACGCGGCTGCCCCCAACAAGATAATCATGGCCAAGATGTTGAACCAACGCGCGTTCATTTGTGCCCTGATTCAAGGGCCGCTGAGTCAAGTGATTTCAACCCATGTGGAACCAGAAAAGCAAGCAGTGTAACGGCCGTGCTCACGGCGTAGAGCATTAAGCGGCCTGTCAATCCAATCAGGGCACCATTCGCTGAACCCTCAGTGGCAAAGAGAAAACCGAAGGCGCCTTCTGCCAATCCCAAACCGCCAGGTGAAATGGGCAGGGCGTTGAGCAGCATCGCAAGGGGATCCAACACGAAGTGCATGGGAGGCGGCACGGTGTCACGCATTGCGCCCGCCGCACAGATGAAAGCACCAACCATCAGGGCGTGCGCCGCCGATGACAGCCCAAGGACCGCGAAGAGCGTCTTTGGTTCATTACGATAGGCGTCCACAGCGCAGATGAGGCGATGAATCAAGGCAAAGGTACCGGTGGTTCCCATTCGCGGCATCAGGCTCGACCGGGCGAGCATGAAAAGCCCGATAAATCCGAGCGTGCCGACCAATGTGCCGGAGGGAGCCAACCACAAGATTCCATGCAAAATTGACAAACGCGCCGCTACCGCACAACCTGCGGAGAGCGACCCGAGCAGCAGGAGACCATACAATCCCATAAGCCTGTCAAACAAAATGGCTGCCGCGACTCCTCGCCTCCGGTGTGGCGCCAACCGGCAGAGATAAGTCAACTTGGCGATGTCTCCCGCGATAATTCCCGGCAAGAGCCCTCCAAGAAGATTGCCGACGACGGTCACTACAAATGCACGTGCGTACGCAATACCAATCCCCTGCATAGAAAGCAGCAGCACCAATCGCCAGCCGAGAACGGCAAGCGAAGCGAAGGCACAGCCGCACCCAACACACATCAAGAGCATGAATCGCCCGGTCGCCGGATGCCTGGTGAATTGATGAAAGTTAAGAAGACCGTACTTGCTGAGCGCGATAAGAAGCATCACAGCCACTACTGCCTTCAATATAAGAGTTATGCCACCCTTCATGATGCCTTTTCACGCTGCTTTTCGGAGCCTGGCGCGGGTTCGTCCAAATATCCACCACCGTTGACGGCCAGGGTTTTCGGATACCGTTCTAACGAATGTCGCAATTGGGCAAAAGTCCGAAGAACCTTGGGAAGGCGCCTTCGAATTGATACAGGCGCCTGGCGCTTCTCCTCCACTACAATCGGAAGCTCCATAATCTGCACCCCCCATCGCCATGCCAGCAAAACAATTTCCGTTTGGAAGACTTCGTCCGTGGTAATGGCCGCGTGACAAAGTCGTTGAGCAAGCCGAGTTTCCAGGCTTTTAAGTCCGTGTGTATCAGTTCCCGGGTACCCAGTGGCCAAGTGCAGGAGCACGTTAAAGGCGAAAGTCAGCGCTTTCCGTTTGATCGGACGTCGGTCAATTGACAATGGGTGACGCTTGGATGCCAAGATAAGCGGCACAGTGCTGTCGGCGAATTTCTCGATGGAAGAGGACACAAAATCGACATCCAGAAAGTCGCATTCCAGAATGGAGAGATGCGAACCGCGAACCGACAACATTCCTTGTTTGATTGCTTCGCCATAACTACCCCGCTCAAGTGAAATGAAACGCACCAGGCCAGCGTGACGTTCGGCAAGGCTTCGCGCACATGAGAGCGTCCGGTCCTTCGATCCGTTCTCAACAATAATGATCTCAAAGAGAACTGAACGAAGCGCCGCCGGCACCGCAGAAATAAACGCATCAACGTGTGATTCGAGCGTCTGCTCCTCGTTGTGAGCCGGGATGACAATCGAATATTTCATTTGAGGACCTTGTCGACCGTGGAAATCCCGTCTTCGATGGAATCCTCCATGCTCGTGTAGTCCCAACGGCCGTATCGTCCAATTGGGAAAACGCGAGCTGTTGAAAAGCGATCAAATATTGAACCGACAAGCCTTTCAGCAACCGGCGTGTGATGCACGTACGCGCAGTGCAGGATATGGCTCATCACACACTCGACTTTGCTCCGGTCCAGCCATTCGAGCTTCTCCAAACACGAGAGCACCTCGCTTTCCAGAGACAGAAGATCGAGCTGACAAACCTGTTCAGCAGACAATCCGACTTCCGCGTAGAGTGCCACGCGCCCGGGCGCGCAGGTTCCATCGCTGATGTTGGAATATACCCCCACCCTATAAATAGGGAGATTACGATCCGGGACATACACCCAATGGCGATTCGCCAGCGGCGCAGCAACTTCTCCACGCAGGCCAACGTTTACGGCTACAGTGGTGCTGTGAGTTAACTGCTTCGCCGCCTCAATCAAATCGGGTTCTCCTGTCATTCGGCAAAACGAAGGAAGCGGCACGCTGGTCAAAAGTGCGTCCCAAGTGATCTCGGTACCTTTCACGGTCCGGAGTGTGCGCCGCTTGAGATCGATGCTGCAAACATCCTGATTCTCGGAAATGCGCCCAAGCCCCCTGGAAAATCCACGGGTCAAAGCTTCTATCCCACCGATCACGGGATACCAGAAAGTGCTGTTGTAACCTGCCGTCAGCGCGGATTCGCCACGGATTCCCCGCCTGATTGCGGCATCGTCAGCCACGGGGAAGAACCTCTTGATGGCATTCATGCATAAGCCGTCCAATGAAATAGCGAAAGTCTTTTCATTTTGCGGAATGAGGAAAAGGTCGGCAAGGGCAGTTCCGAAATTGCGAACAATATAGTCCCTAAAACTTGTTCCACAAGAGCGCCCGTCCATTTGTCTTTGCTCGTAGGATTGAATACACTTATCCAGAATATCCTGCGGCAGTTCTCCAAGGTTATACTGAATGGGGGCTGTAACCATAGTATTGGCAACATAACACGCGGAGCGGCGTTCTACACGCTTCCAATCGCTATCCTGGAGACCGGCAAAGGGGATTTTGGAGGGCGACTCGTAGCGGCGGAGGTGAAGGAAATGGCCCGTATAATCGAAGCAGAAATCTCCAACTTGCGAGGTGCGAGTTAACCCGCCCACGGAAGGACGACGTTCCAGTAACATGTAGTCGGCCCGAGAATGCTGAAGCGCACAAGCTGCCGCCAATCCCGAGATTCCTCCGCCGAGCACTACAATTTCAGTATGAGCCATTTTGACCTCGTCCGAGAGTTACATCGGTACGGGCGCCGTGCCAGGATTGGCAAACCGCTTGCGAAACACCATACATTCAGTCCTTCCAGGTTTCATCGGGACTATAAAGCTGTGGATGAAGTCAACGTTATGCCTCGCGAAGAATGCCAACGCAAATTGTTTGGAAATCATCTGGGGATATGTTCGTGTGTTGACGCCTGTTTTCAACCAGAGCGGCAGGTTATATTCATCCACGCAATCTTCGGTCATGATGTCGAATACAACCCATCCGCCGGGTTTTGTGACACGCACTATTTCTGTAAAATAGCTGCAGACAGTCAAAAAAAGCAAGCATACGAAGACCTTATGCGCCTGGACAAGATCAATAGAGGACGTTGGTGTGTTGGCCAATGTCACGCCGTCCGTCGGTTGAGTGATGACTTTATAAGCCTTTACCAGGTAATCCGCCCACGGACCTGCAGTTTCATAAATCTCGTAGTGAGAAGGCTTGCAAGCTTGGATCGTTTTTTCCACAAACCGGCCCGAACCAGGCCCTATTTCACAAACCCGGTCAATCCGATCTTTAAAAACGCCCAAAGCGACCAAGCGCTCGTGGGTTGCCCTGGTTGCTCCGGGCACATTGTGCTTTGTGTCGATATACTCCCCTACAGTCAACCCGGCTTTGCGAGCGCCGGACAACGTTTCCTCCAACGGTATAAACTGCCCGACATCACTCCAATCATGCGGTCGGCCAGATTTTCGCACAATTTCGCAATTAAATGCACCCAACATACGGTTGATGCCGTTACGCACGGAACGCTTCACTGGTCGCAACATAGTTAATTAAAAAATGCGTATTGACGGTCCAACTGCTGACGATAATCTTCGACCTTTTGGCAGATGCCGCCGGCAACCGAGGACCATTCTGACGCGAGGACGGTGAATCGGTCCCAGAGTTGAAGCAAATCGCAATCGACCAAGTCAAGGCAGAAATGCTCTTGAGACATCCCTTTCATGTGAGTACGAACCTTGCGATCGTATGAAATAGCCAGAGTGGGTTTTCCAAGGAGATGGGCGAGGATGACTCCATGAAGCCGACTGGCGATTACCATGTCCATTTTTTCGATTTCCTCCAACTGCTGTTTCAGATCGAATTGGTCCACATTTCGGAGGCGAGTTGATTGTTCTTTTCCCTTTAAAGCTTCGAATAAATGCGCTTCCAAGTCTTTGACCGCAACTTTATCCATTAAAGATGTAGTAAAAAGCACGACGGTATGACCTGCTTCCAGGACCTTAAGGACGAATTCGGAAAGTATCTTGATATAACGGTGATAGACGGGTTCATTGTGTTCGGGCCAAACCGACGGCGAAAAACAAGCGATGGGGCTGAAGCCAACAACAAGGCGCTTGCTATCAAAACCCCGTCTGGCGGAGTGGTTTTCTTTAACGCACGGATAGCTGAAGGCCAAATCCGGATACACAGGGTCGTCGCGTGTAAATGCGGCTTCACTCAGCAACCGCTTCGATTCACCGTCACGGTAGGAACGATATGTGGCGAGTCGAAGCGCTTGATGCGCAAAATAGCGACTCCAGGGCGAATGCAGCGAACAGACCCCAACACTCAGGAACACAACCTGCGTCCCGGTCAATTGGGCCAGGCAGGCCCATTTGAAAAGCGACCAGGGATGGCCAAATGCTCCTCCCCAAAAGTCATCAATCTGTCCGCCCCCTGACATGACCAAAAAGTTCGTTTCTCTGAGCAAAAGGAAGGCCTGAACCGAATGAACAACCTCCAGTTGCGCTCGCCGCAGGACGGAACAAGCCCACCTAAAACCGCGCCAAGGCATTCGAATGATGCGGTACATCCAATTTCTCCGCCGGGCGGACCTTTGGTCCTCATGCGCAAAACCAGCACGGGATTCACATTTAGTGTCGCTTCCGGACGAGGATGGAACATTGCCATCGAACACACAGGGACAAATTGGAAAAGAAGGCAAGCCGTGCAGTTTGCTGGTAACGCGAGGGCAGAGTGTAACCAGTTGAATCTTTTGCCCTGAAGACCCCTTGCGGAGATGATGTACAAGCGCCTCCTGGATAGCCGCATCACCTAAATTTCCACCTGTATAAGGAGTCAGGAGCAGAATGCTTGATGCTGATGCTGACATTGCAAGACGGCCTGCAATAACGTTAGGAAGCATTTTGGTGGAGATTTCCATTGCAGCAAAACTACTCACTGGGTCCGCAGTTCATTAACGGATAGTTAACGTCAGGTTATCGAATTCGTCGAATGCATGGCTCTGCTATGGCGAAGGTCGACCCAACGCCAGGGCCTGGCAAGCTTCAAAGCGAAATTCGCCGCGGGAGAAGTCCGCGAGTAATAAATGGGCAATATACAGAGCAAACACTTTAGTTTCTTCATCGGTTGGATTGGACTGCGCCAGGCTGCCAAAAGGTACTCCAATGCCAGCCTTTCGCGGTTTGAAAGCCAGGCATCCTTAAATCCTGCAGTCCCGGCACCGGACCAGGCATTCCACGCCTTTTGGTCCCGATGGACGGCGGCGGTACCACGATTGGAATCAACTTGGCGACGAATAAGTACTTCCGGAAGTTCCCAAAGTTCTCCAAGCATGGCCAATTCGGCCAAAAGCACATAATCTGAGGAGGCGTACCGTCCGTTTAGCTGGGTCTTTGCCAAAATCTCTCGTTTTGCCAGGCCGAAAAACTGATTGACCATTGTGGCGTGGCGGATGAGCGCTTTGAGCCTCTCTTGAGGTGTGTGTCCTCTGGTTTCAAATGAGCCTCTTTCGGCACCAACTGACTGCCCGTCGAAAATCATATCACACTTCGAATACACAAGCACAACAGATGGAGGCGCCGATTTAATTGCCTGGAAACAACGGCTCAACATTCCGGGCAAGTATTCCAGGTCGTCCGCGAACCAGGCAAAGTACTTTCCCTTGGATAAATGAAACACACGGTCGTGGTTTGGGTTGACGCCGATGTTCGTTTCATTTCTGAAATAGCGAACGCGCCCATCGCTTTGCGCGTAGTCCAGGCAAATAGATCGGGTATTATCTGTAGACGCATTGTCGCATATAACGACTTCAAAATCCTGGAAGTCCTGATTCAGTATTGAATCCAAAGCCTTTCCGATACGGTTTTCGCCATTGAAAACCGGCAATCCAATGCTAATGGCAGGAGGATTCATGATTTGGGCACATCTCGTGTTATCGCCGATTTATAAAGGACGCATACTTGATGGTTCCGAAAATGTCCGGTACACCTTGTGCAACGTCTCATATGCCGTAAAACCGATCGTACGCGCGGCCAACGCCGCCGGCCAGGATTTATAGACACCCTCATAATATCGCGCACTAGTTTGCCTGGCTATCGTAGCAAATCGGGCAGCATCATCCAGGTTTCCCGTCCTGTACAATTCTCTTGCGAAGCACATTAACCGTTGGGCAATGGCGTCCCGACAGATGTCCCGGTTACAATTGGCTTCTGTTATAAGTTCAACAGCATTCACCATAATGTTTCCCTTTATCAGCGACCAATCATGCCATGGTATGTCACTGACACTACCCTTTCTCCGCCGCACCAAAACACCCGTCTGGCCATGCGACACGAAAGTGATTCCCAGTTGAATTGCCAGCCGCAGATACAAATCGAATTCCTGGGCACAAGAGAGCCCGGCTCGGAATCCCTTGACCACTAAGAGGTCTTCCCGGCGAAGCAACGGCGCAGCCGTCTGGGGCGACCCGAACCCGATGATGTAATTAAGATCGTAACGGTTTGCATTCCAAAACTCTGGGAAGGAGATTTCACCTTTATGATCCAGCATATCCAGATTGCAGCAAATCCGCTCATTTGATGCACATGCCGTCGTCATTTTGGCTGTAATACAGTTTGGGACCAACATATCGTCGGCATCCAGAAATTGGATCCAGTCCCCACGGGTCAGTTCAATTCCACGATTGCGGGCAACACAACCTCCTCTATTAGCCCCGGACTCCCACACAATCTTCCCGTTAAATGTTTTAATCACACCCAAACTGCGGTCGGTAGATCCGTCATCAATGACAATTATTTCTTTGTTTTGCCAAGTTTGGTCCAACGCACTTTGGATAGCCTGAGCAATCCATTTTTCCGCATTATAACAAGGTATGATGACACTAACGAGCGGCTTCATTATACTAGATCAATCTTTGCGGTTTATCTCAAGGGCAACTCCTGCGGCGGCCTCGACCATTATTCGCCTGCCACCATTCAATTCACCAGGCAGCTGCAGCTCCTGGCGAACAACTTTTGGAAAACAATTCGCAATTCCGCGGACGTCGGTTTCCGAATTCACATGAATCGTGGCCGCCGGCTCCCATTTATCGAACAAGGTTTGTGTGTCATATCTGTATACAAGAACCGAGGGATGAAAAATGCCATTGGCAAGATTCAAATCGAGTTCAAAGGTGCAATGGTAAACGTCGCCTTTTTCGAGGGTGAAATTACCGTGACCCAGGCGCTCGGTGGATGTGTCGAAAACGTTTTCGAATTCACCATTCAGCAAATAAATCGTGATCGACAGTTTGTCGCAACGCGAATTCGCGCGAAGCTCGACGTCAACCCAGGCCCTCTCACCAGATTGAAAGTGCAAAGATTTTCCATGACGATTTCGGACGGTGACTTTCGAAACCCTGACCGGCATTTCGTCATCAACGGCGTGCTCGCTTGAGGCCCTTTTCATATATGTTGAGATGACGTCCTGGGCAGATCCAACCCTAACCACACGCCCTCTTTCGAGCAAGAGGCATGATTGACAGAACTCCGCGATATTTTTCAGGTTGTGGGACACGAAAATCACCGCCGCGCCACCGCGAATTACTTCCTTCATTCGCTGCACGCATTTCTGCTGGAAGACATAGTCGCCCACGCTCAGGACTTCATCCACAATCATGACGTCGGGATTGACGTGGGCGGCCACTGAAAATCCGAGCCGGGCGAACATGCCGGAGGAATACCGTTTGACCGGCGTATCAATAAATTCTTCCAAACCGGAAAAGGCGATGATTTGGTCGAGCTTGGACCTGATTTCGCGCTTATTCATGCCCAGGATGGTGCCGTGCAGAAAAATATTTTCCCGGCCGGTAAGGTCCTGGTGAAAACCCGCCGTCACCTCAATCAACGCGCAGAGCCGGCCGTTGACAAGGATTTTGCCCTTTGTGGGTTTCATGATGCGGCTGAGTATTTTCAGGGCTGTGCTCTTGCCGGCGCCGTTGTGACCAATGATACCGAAGGCCTCCCCCTGTTTGACTTCAAATGACAGGTCTTGCAAGGCCCAAAATTCGCGCCGGTCGCCGGCATTCAAGTCCTGGCGGCTGAACATTCGTCCGCTCAACGCCGGTACGAGGTCCCGGAGTGAATTGAATAACTCACCTTTGCGGAACATCTTATAAACGTGCTCCATCCGTAATGCGACGTCAGACATAAAAAGGCAGGCGGATCAAATGCTCTCTGCGAAAGCCGGTTCGAGGCGCTTAAAAAAGGAATAACCGGCCACAAATGTAACCAGCGCAAAAACTACGCTGTACGCAAGCCAGGACAGATCCGGGCATTGTTGATGAGCGACACAGTCGCTAAAACTATCCAGAATCGGCGCCGCTGGATTCAACATCAACCATTTGCCTTTATCGCCAAACATCCGGACATCATAAAAGACCGGGGTAAAAAAGATGGCGAAAGTCAGCACGGCCTCGACGATATATTTTACATCGCGGAAGAAAAGACTGCCCGCCGACACGATCATGCTGATCCCGGCGACAAGCAGCGTCATAGTCATGATTAAAAACGGAATATACAGGAGATAAACACTCCAGCCGATCTTGAGGACCAGCAAAACGACAACCAGCGCGGCTGACGCAACCGCGAAGTCAAAAAGGCAGGCCAGCACGGCGGCCAAAGGAAAAATTTCCTTCGGAAAATAGATCTTGGTCACGAGCGCGGTGTTGTTCGTAAGGCTCATGCAACTAAAGCGAATGCTGGAAACCAGGAATGCCCAAGGCACCGACTTTACCGCCACGGCAGCGATGTCAGACCTATCCAGGTGTTTACCGGAGGCAATCGCAAAGCCGTATCGAACGGTTATCCCTGCTCCAACAATCAGTACTGGCATCAGGAGCGCCCAAAGAAAGCCCATGGCTGACTGCTTGTACCGAACCTTAATATCCCGGCAGGCGATCGTATAGAAAAGATCGCGGTACCGGTAAAGTTCACGAAGACCCTCTGTCATATGCTTGAGTGCTCGTAATAGCCGGCAGGCGCCGCCTGGGTGATGGCAAAGCCCGCGGGGACGTTTAATTTTTCAAGGCCTCGCCTTGCATAGTTGCGGGGACGGCGCCGTTCAATGCAATACTGCCGTTGGAACGTCAAATCATGCAAGTAACTCCATTCCCAACGCGCACACCCTTCCGCGCCTGGCGGCGAAGACGCTTGCACCTTGCTTCTCAAATTAAGCTTCATCAGCAACCACATCCATTTTAAAATAGGGCCTTTAACGTTGAGATGTTCCCAGTGGTAGCGAACATAAGCATCGGAGCGGGCCTGCGCCTGGGCAGCCTCAAGCCACGCCCCACGGCTCAATCGGGACTTGTCCGGTTGATGAACCACGCCAGCGCCAGCGGCATATTCGATTCTAAAGCCAGCCTCCACCAATTGGAACCCGAACAACGTGTCTTCGGCCAAACCCAGAGCGCCCGGACCCAATTCGGGATCAAACTGACGCACGCGCTGCATACAACGGCGCTGAAACGCACCGTTCGCACCAATCCAGTGGATCGCCCGTCCGGATTCAAAATCTGTGATTGCCAGATAATCCTTCTCCAGATCTTTTATCCATGGCCGTTCCAAATGCGGGGCCAATGTTATTTTTCCAACCAACGCATCACATCGAGTCTTATCAAAACAAAGCAGGATCTGTTCGATCCAATCTTCAGAGGGCACTACGTCATCGTCCGTAAATACGAGCGTTTCACCACGGGCGACCGCCAGGCCGGAATTGAGCGCATTGGACTTTCCTTTTCTGGGCTCAAACAAGTAAACAGCCTCCATGTTTTTTAGCCCGGCAGTTTGTGCCACGCATGCGGTGTCATCGGTAGAGCCATTATCCACCACAATGACTTCAGCTCTGTGTCCTGCAAGGATCCTCACCTTTCTCAGGGCAGCCAGTGTTTGTCGCAGACTTGAGGCCCGATTGCGGGTACAAATAATGATCGATATCGAAAAGTTAATGGCCATTGTTCCTACATCTCGCAGGCATCCGCCGCTCGGCGGGGCGCGCCACGCAAACGCTTCTTCTTCATGCCTTCCAAACCTGTCCCACTATTGTTTTTATGCCCGACATCGCGTTACGTGTGTCAACTATACACGACGCCCAATCGGCCAACTCCTGGTAATTGATAACCTGATGGTTCGTCGCGATAATAGCGACGTCAAATCCCTCTACCGTTTGCTTGTTCCACTCCACAGAACGGATCCCCACCCAATACGCATGTTCGCGGGTCGTCCGAATTATGGGAACGTAGGGGTCGTAATACGCAACTTCCGCCCCGCGCTCCTTCAAAAGATCCAGTAGCGTGTAACTCGGAGATTCACGCTCATCATCCACGTTCGGCTTATAGGCCAAACCTACCACCAAAATGCGACTACCGTTCATGGCCATTCGCCGGGCGTTGAGCGCCTCCGCCGTCCGGTTTACCACATACATCGGCATGGAGGTATTGATTTCTCCGGCCAGTTCAATGAACCTTGTATTTTGGGAATATTCGCGAGCCTTCCACGTGAGATAGAAGGGATCAATTGGAATGCAATGGCCGCCCAGACCGGGACCCGGATAGAACGCCATAAAACCGAAAGGCTTGGTTTTTGCCGCCGCAATGACCTCCCAAATATCAATTCCCATGGCCGAGTAAACCAATTTGAGTTCATTGACCAGCGCAATGTTCACACTGCGAAAGATGTTCTCAAGTAGTTTCGTGGCTTCGGCAACGCGGCACGAAGAAACCGGTATGATTTCTTTAATAGCGCGGCCATACACGGCCTTTGCCCGATTGAGGCAGGCAGTCGTGTAACCTCCAAGGATTTTTGGTATAAATTCCACCTTGCTCTGAGGATTGCCCGGATCCTCCCGTTCCGGCGAGAAAGCCAAATGAAAATCAATACCGGCCTTCATACCGGAGCCTTTTTCCAACGTATTCCGCAAATTTTCTTCAGTTGTGCCCGGGTACGTCGTGGACTCGAGTACAATCAACATCCCTTTCTGGAGGTGCGGGGCGATCTGCGATCCCGTGTCAATGATATAGGAAATATCCGGCTCCCGATTCTTGTTCAGGGGCGTCGGGACACAAATTATGACGGCTTCCGTTTCCGGAATGCGCTTAAAATCCGCGCTGGCCTCAAACTTGCCCGTCTTGACTGCTTCGGCAATAGCAGCAGACTCGATGTGCTTAATGTAACTCTTTCCCTCATTAAGAGACGCAATTTTGGCCGGATCAATGTCCAGACCCAAAACCCTCACGCCTGACCGCAAGAATTGAAGTGCCAGAGGCAGCCCCACATAACCCATGCCGACAATTGCTATCTTCACAATATCTGACGATTTCCGTTACTGCTTTGCGGAATTAATCTGCAGAACACTGGCACTCTGGCCGGATTTTCCCGCGACATCTTCCTGGCGGTATTCAGGCAAATGCAAAAGCGCGGCTTGTTCCGGCATGTTTAACTTTTTCAGTCCGTGCCTGGAATAATTTCGGGGGCGCCGTCGTTCGATGCAATATTGCCTGCAAAACGCCAACTGTTCCACATAGCTCCATTCCCAGTGCGGGCAACCCTCACAACTCGCCGGCGGCGGTGGCTGCAATATCCTTCTTAAGCTGAGTTTGGTTAAAAGCCACAGAGATTTTACCCGCGGAAATTCAAGGTCGTTGTGCTTCCAGTGATGGAATACATAGGCATTTGAGCGGGCTCTTTGGCGTGCCGCGTTCAGGAACGCGCCACGGGTCAGGCGGGACTTATCCGGATGATGGACCACAACCGCATGTTCGGCATATTTGATTTCAAGCCCCGCCTCCATCAATTGGAATCCAAATAGAGTGTCCTCTGCATTACCCAGGGCGCCCGAACCCAATTCCGGATCAAAATGTGGGACCCGGTCCAGCACTGAACGCCGGAATGCTGCATTGGCTCCTACTATTTCAACCGGCATCCCGGCGTCAAAGTCTATGACGGCTAAATAAATCTTTTCCAGGCCTTTCAACCACGGGTGCTCCAAGTCCGGAGCGAGCTTTACTTTTCCAACCGCGGCGTCACAGTGGGGCGCATTGAAGCAGAGCAACATCTGCTCAATCCAGTCTTCGGATGGCGCCACGTCATCGTCCGTAAGCAACAGGATTTCGCCGGAGGCCATCGCCATACCCGAGTTGAGAGCGTTGGACTTCCCCGGTTTTGGCTCAAACAAATACACCACTGACATATTGGAAAGCACTGTGTTCCGGATCATCTCGGCCGTGCCGTCTACAGAGCCATTGTCCACGACGATTACTTCAGCCTTGCAACTGTGAGGAATTCTGGCTTTACCAAGCGCGCTCAATGTTTGCCGCAAGCTCGCAACGCGATTGCAGGTGCAAATGATGACGGAAAGCGAAGTGTTGGAATTCATTTCTCGACAATTCAATTGCGATAATCAGTTTGGCGTAAGGGTCGGCTGCCTGTTTGGAGCAGCCTCCGGACCCGCAGCCTCAGATACCGTATTTGGCACTTTTGCTTCGAGAGGGGATTGATCGCCTCCAATTTCCACGCCAGCGGCTGATTGCTTCAACTCACGCATCAGGAAAAATATCTGACCCGCTATGCGGCGGGAGGGAGCATAGACAAATATGAAAGCAATTCCCGCCAGGAAGCTGGTTGGAATACATATTGCCAATTGCGCCAGGGATGAAAAGTTCGGGACGGCATTGAGCGCCAGCCAGGCGGTCAAAGTTACGACCCCCCAAATTGGCAAATGTTTAACAAGTCCAACCCATAAGTCCCGCGTTCGGACCGGTCCGCTCCGCCCCACGATCCAATAATAAATGGGAAGCTGAATCAGCAAGGCGCCGGCGGAGTAGGCAATCGCCACGCCCGCCGGGCCGAACGGCAGGCCCGCAATAAACGAGACGGCTACGATAATTCCGTTAATCCAGGAGGCCGAAAGCGCATCTTTGCCCCGCCCCTGGCTGTTGATGAGCCAGGTGGCGCATTGACCGAGAGGAGTTTGGAGAGAGGCAAATGATAACGCGGCGAATATGATGGTCGCTTGCTCCCACTTTGGCCCCAACACGACCAATGTCAAAGGACGGGCCAGTGCAAAGAACATGCCCGTAAAGAAGAAACTGGCAAGAGCCATGCCTTCATAAAGCGGAATGAAGTTTTGCCGATACCGGTCCGGCTGTGCCTGCAACCTCGAGAATGCCGGGATCACGACCGCCTCGATGGGGGCGATGAATTGACCCAAAGGGCGTGAGAGCATCGCGGACGCCCTTGAATACAGGCCCAGAGATGCTGCTCCCCAAACCCGGCCGATTAATAGCCCGTCCAGCCGGAAAGCCAGCGTGTAAATGAAGGTGCCGGCAGTTAAATTCGCGCCGAGATTAAGTAAAGATCGTGTGCCACTGCGCCGCTTGAAAAACTGGGGACGCCAGGGGCAAGCCACCCAGGTTAATAACAGTGAGACGATGCTGGTCGTCAAATTCATCCACACCAGGGACCAATAGCCGAAGTTGAGCCAGGCCGCCCCAACGCCGGCGATAACACCGGCCAGGACCGACCCAATTTGAATGGCAGCGATAGCCTTAAAACGCATTTGGCGGCTTAGCAAGGCGGTGTGCTGCACGGCCATGCCAGCCAGGAGAAAAACCGATGCAAGCGGGAGGGTAATCCAGACAAGCAGTGGTTCACGGTAGAACCAACCGAGCAATGGAGCGCTCACAACCACCAGCGCGCTCACCAGGCCGCTGACCACTACGTTGACCCAAAAAAGATTGGAAACTTGAGCGTGGTTAATGCCATCACGCTGTACTGTGGCAATGGAAAGACCGGCGTCCTTAAAAACCCCAAGAAATCCCATAAGGGTCGAGACCATGGCCACTAGTCCGAAATCACGGGGCGTGAGAAGCCTAGCGAGAATCATGGTCGAACCCAGCACCAGGGCAAATTGGATAGCTTGCGAAGTCACTGTGACGAACCCGCCGGAGACCGTCCGACTCTTCAGGTTGACCAGCAAATGGTCGGTGCGGAAGTGCTTATCGTTGGCGCCGTCATCTTCAACTTGCATTAGTACGCTGGGCAGTATGGGAATAAAGTCGTCATTGGCCGTTTCCCGGCATTCTCCAGAATCATTATGCTTCGGCAGCGTCGGGGACGGCAAATGGCTCGCATTGCCAGTTAGCCGTTCCAGATTAAAAGCAGACCTGTCCCACGTCCTGCGCGCCACGATTTTCCACTTTTTGTGAGTTCGTTGAATTGCTTTGGCAGTTCGGCACCCCAGCTTTTTCTCAATCCACGCGTACTCCCTGGACAGCTTGGGAGTGTCCAGTTTTCCGCCAAGTGATTTCGCAAGCTCCTGCGCCCGATCCATGATGTCCGGACGCTCCGGATAGAAGTTTGGCAGGAAGTTCTGTAAATATTTTATAGAGGCGTCCCTTGTTCTGGCACTGTCTTCGATCGAACGAAGGTACTGCACATGCAATTGCATCGAAAGCCACGCTGACTCCAGCTTTTTGTCGGATCCATCTACCGTCCCCAAACTTTGAACGCCTGCTATACGGTAATATACCGTCGGCCCACTAATAAATTTTACGCCGCTGCTTTCCAACAAAACGCGGCTAAAATATTCGCCGTCGTCATCAAGCGACAGGCGCTCGTCCCACGGTCCGGCTACATCTGCCAATTCACGACTGAGAAGCCAGGTCCCCGGCTGCATCCACGTGTGTTCTATCATTTTCCTTAGAAGCCATTCCACCGATGCT
>DATAST010000095.1:0-8503 GCA_036269115.1 Verrucomicrobiia bacterium
TGTCCGCCGTAGCTCCGATGGTTTGAAAATGTGTTTTCACACAACCGCTTCCGAGCGAAGGCGGAAGCTGAAACGACGCCAAAACCCAAAAAGACCGCTTCCCCTTCTTTTTCTTCCCGAATGGCTACAGTATTTTTTAAAACGCTCTGGCGGAAAGAATTGTTTTTGGGAGCGAGGAGCGCGATTACTGATTCAGCCTCAACGTGTAGCGCATTATGAACCGGATTTTCATCCGCCTATTTCGCAGATTGAATACGATGAGGAAAACAGGAAGGCAGGGAAGAAAGCAGCAAAATGAATTCCTTTTTTCCTGCGTTCCTCATTCGTCATCCGTGTTGATCTGCGAAAACCGCTCTAAACTCTTTATTTTTTATTCTGCAAATCCAGTGAACCACGGTTCCGGTTCACAACAAAATTCCACTGGTTTCCCTCGCCACTCAAATCGCACCGCCCGCGCATGGAGCGCGTGATGCGGCAGAATTAGCCTTCCCTTCTGTTCCTCATTCAGCCGGCCTTCGACCAGGGCCAAATATAAATCTTCATCGCCTCCGTAGATCTTGTCGCCAACAATTGGATGACCCAGGTGCGCCAGATGAATTCGGATCTGATGCTTGCGTCCCGTGCGGGGCGAGACGCGGAGCAGTGAAAAGGCTTTGGGTTCTTCATCAGTGCCCGCCACGCGCTTTAAAAATCTGCGCTCCACAATGAATTCCGTCTGCGACGGCAGTCCATCCACTCGGACACAATCCTTGATAGCGACGCGGCTGGATTCGTCCTTGCCCAAGGGAGTGTCAATCAGTCCGTGCTCAGGGTCGACGTGTCCATGGACGATGGCCAAATATTCTTTTTCCACCTCGCGGTTTTCCCAAAGCCGGCGCAATTCCCGCGCGGCGTCGTCGGCCTTGCCCACGATCGTGGCGCCGCTGGTTTCACGGTCCAGACGATTGACCAGATGTGGCCTGCATTCTTCGCCCAAATAAAGCCGCACCCGCCCAATGAGACTGGACATCGGGCCATCCTTGCTCGGGTGGCACACCAGCCCTGCCGGCTTATTGATCGCCAGCAATTGGGCATCTTCATAAATCACTTTTAATTCCACGGGCGCAAAGGTTGGAGGAGGAAGGGGGAAGGTTCAATGACAAGAAACCGAACAGGAATGCCGAAAGAACCGCAGTGCGGGCTTTCCAGCATTTGCAAGTGGCGCTGCCAGCAAGTGGCACTGCCTCCGAATCTTGGTGAGTTTTGCGTCCAGACTGCCTAGAATTCCTAAAATTTTGCGTGGGAATCAAACGACAAACTCTGTGGAGCATGGCGCCGCTGCTCGTGATTTCTGTGGTCAACTTTGTTTCGGTGGGCTTGTTCTATCGCTATCTTGGTGATGAGATGTATGCCCTTTGGATGTATGTCAACACCCTCAACGGCACATTTGGCTTTACGGATCTGGGATTGGGCGTGGCGGTTGGGCGTTACCTGGGCATTGCCATTGGGGCGCAGGACCGCGCGGCTCTCGAGCAATATTGGGGCACGAGCAACGTTTTAGCGTTGCTGGTTGTATCCGTGATGGCTGTGATCTTCATTGGCGTGGGTGTCGTCTTCGGGCCGATATGGTTCCAGGTTTCGCCGGCCCATATCAGTTTTTTACGTTGGGCGTTTGTCGCCGGAGGAGTCAGCTTGTGGATGAGTTATTACGGCAATTTCTGGATGGTACTGTCGCAGGCGCATTTTGATTTCAAATTCATCGGCCTTTCGCGCTCTATTCTCAGCGTGACGCAGGTGGCGACGACGCTGTACCTGGCCTGGCTGACCCAAAATCCCGTGTTGTTGATATGGGTGGGGGCGGCGTTCGGATTCGTGCAATTGGTCGTTTATGTAAGGCACGCGCTTACGCGCTATCGTCTGGGACTGAGCCTGCGCCATTCCAACTGGGCGCGCGCAAAGGAATTATTTGGCATCAGCAATAAGGTTTTTGGGACCGTTCTGGTGAACAGTTTTGGCGGTTCATTGGACCGTATAGTATTGGGGAGATTGGCGCCGCCCGCGGCATTCACGTATTACAATATCGCCAATAGCCCTGGTTCCCGCATCGCCGCCCTGGGCGCGAGCATTATGGGGCCCGTCTTTCACCAGACCAGCAGGGCGCTGGGCAAGGGCGATCGTGCACAAACCGTGGCCATTTTCAACGAGTCGTTTAATTGGACGTTTGGATTTTATGCGCTCGGGGCAATCTGGACTATCTGCTGGCACCCGATCTTCCTCCGCCTTTGGTTGGGAGGCGATTTGGCCAACTCGGTGGCGCCGGCGTTCACGCCGCTGGTCGTGGCGTTCTGTATTACCGGCATTGGAATGATTTCAAACGCCCAACTCGTGCCCCTCAATCGTGTTGGCGTGGAATTTATATTTTCGGTCATCCGGACTATCTGCCTGGGTTTGTTTACCTGGCTTGGCTGGCGTTGGGGCGGGCTGGCGGGCGTGGCCTGGGGTGTCCTGGCCAGCCGCATCGCCGTGATCGCACAGGACCTATACACGATTCGGCTCATTGGAGGCGGCGGCTGGCTGGCGTGGCAAACGTGGCGAAATCTGCTCGCTCAAATTGCCGTCGGCGCCGCGTTCTTCGCGGCAAGCCTCCTCCTCCCGCCGGCTTCCTGGTGGCTCATTGTGCCCGCCGCTTTGCACGGCGGACTGATGGCGGCATGGCTGTTGCGGCGTCAAATTGTCCGTGGGTTGCAAAGTATTAAAGGGCCCGGATGAAATCTGCCGCTGCAGCCTTGGCGTTCCGACGGTTCCACTTTTCCGGCGGGCAGATGCCGCCGGAACTTTCTGGTAAATTGGCAGAAATAATCGTAGCATGACCAGAGCGATGCGCCTTAGTTCACTGTCAGGAAGAATTACACAGTTACGGGGAGCACCTCCCTTGTTGTGGTGGGGGTTTGTCTGCGGCTGGCTATTCCGCCGCAGGAATAAATTTGTTCCGTGTGCAATGCCTCGCTGGCACCGCCTGCTTCGCATTCCGATTCCTGAGTACTATCAATCTTATAGTTACTTCTTCGAGAACCCGCGGGGAAGGCGGGAATTGAACTATTTCCTTGGCAAACTCAAGCCGGATGACGTTCTTTATGACATTGGAGGTTTCCACGGCGCATTTTCCGCCGCTGCCGAAATTAAATTGCGTGGGAAGGTTTGCATTCATGTTTTTGAACCATTGGAAGAAAATGTCCGCGTCATCGAACGTGTTCGCCAACTCAATGCTTTCGAAGATTTTAAAATCAATTCGATTGCGGTTGGCGATGACCGCGCGCTCTCGGGCAAGCTGGTTGATGATGGCAGCCTCATGCTCCGGGCCGCCGAATGCAATTCGGACGCGTCCAAACCAGTTTCCTGCATTTCGGTCGATGCGTTTGTCGCGTCGGGTAATCCGGCACCGACCATTGTCAAGATGGACGTGGAAGGTTTCGAATGGAACGTCCTACGGGGCGCGCAATTGTGCCTTGGCCAAAGTCATCCGCGCCTTTGGATTGAAGTTCATCCCCAATTCCTTGGGGGGCAGGGAATAGCGGAGGATGCGGTTTTGGACCTTCTTCGAAAGGCCGGCTATAGTATTTCATTTTTCGAGGACTACGATCCGCAGAATTCGAACATTTCCTATCACATCTGGTGCGAATGAAGAGCGGCATTTTGAATTCATGCCGCTTGGAAGCGCCTAGCCTCGCTCAAACCTGCGGCGTAGTCAGGGACAAACTGCGAAGGTGAAAATCCTCGTCTTTCTCAACGACCTCGGCATCGGCGGCACGGAAAAGGCCGCATGTCGGTGGGCGTGGGGAATTAAGGATCGCGGACACGACGTGGCCGTCGTCTCCCTGGCGGACGGGCCGCGGCGGGCGGAACTGCAGCAATATGGCGTCCACTCCTTCATCATCAGGCCAAACCCTGGTGAAATAGCAAAGCCCATACGCGAATTTCAGCCGGATGTCATCCATACACATGCTCCCGGCCACGAGCATGCTGGCGACATTTTGGGAGACGCGTTGAAATTGCTGCCGAAGATTCCAGTCGTCCAGACCAATGTTTTTGGCCATTTGTATAACCCGCGCGAAGATGCCTGGACCGACTTCCGCCTTTACATTTCCTGGACAAGCTGTGTCCAGGCCGCGCGGCGGGTGTATTTGAAATTGGACCGGAATTTTTTTCGCCGCAACAGTGTAGCTGTGTATCCGCTCGATGCCGTTGAACCGTCGCAGCCTGAAGCTGTCTCGGTGTTTCGAAGAAATTTGGGGGTGGCTGATGACGAAGTGTTATTTGGACGGATTGGGCGTCCGGATTTGGGCAAATGGTCAGATTTGGTGTTGGATGCTTTTAGGATCGCGTCGCGAGGAAATCATAAAGTGAAGCTGTTGTTGCGGGAAGCGCCGCCAGAAATTGCCTCGCAGCTGCGCGCCGCCCCGGATGCGCGGCGCTTTATCTTCCTTCCGGCCACGGCGGATGCGAGCGAATTACGGCTTACCCTTTCGGCCCTGGACGTAGTCCTTCATACGGCTCTCAATGGGGAAAGTTTTGGCTACGGCATCGCCGAACCAATGAACCTGGGGAAGCCGGTTATCACCCATTCTGTTCCGTGGCAGGACCAGGCGCAGATCGAATTGGCGCGGCATGGTGAATGCGGCTTTGTGTCGAGCACGCCCGCGGCCATGGCGGAGGCGATTGAAATTTTGGCGCAGGATAGCGCGGTGCGCCGGCGCATGGGGCTGCGGGCTCGAGAGCATATCCGGGCGCTCGCCAATCCGGAAATATCCCTCACCCGGCTCGAGAAGATCTTTAATGCTGCCATCCTGGGGCGTGAGAATCCTATGGCCGCCGAAGATCTTCAACGGGCAGGGGAAACAGCGGCGTATCTGGACGCCAATCAATTCGGGCATTCTTTTCGCGAACAGCTTGCCTTGCGTCCGATATATTATCGTGTGCGTTTTCATGAATGGAGGCGCGCGATTCGCTTGGGCAAACGCGTGAAAATCGGATAATCTTGGAGTCCATTTAAAACAATGCCGGCCCTGTCTTTAATCATTGCCATCCACGGTGAACCTGATCTGCTGGAACGGCTATTGCGGGAAGCCGAAGGATGTTACGACGACCTGGTAGTAGTTCACGATGGACCAGACGAGCAAAACGTAAGGGAAATTGTGGCGCGGCACGGTGGCCGCTTTTTCGAGAGGCCCCGGGCGTTTCAACAGGAACCTCATTTTCCATTCGCCTTTGGCGAGGCCAAACACGACTGGCTATTGCGCCTGGACGCGGATGAATTTCCCAGTGATGGAATGAAAGAATGGCTGAAAGCGTTTCGCCAGGCTCCTGAACCCTCCCCGGCGATTTCCGGATATACGTTTATTTGGCCTTTGTGGAACGGCAAAAAAATGATCTCCAAAAAAATTTGGGATGGCCGCTTATGCTTTTTCAATCGGCAGCGGATCAAATTCATCGGTCATGTGGAGCAGGGACCAATTCCGGAAGGGCGGACCGAGCCCACGGGGGTGGTGTTGTTGCATCAACCCAGGCGCAAATCCTACGGATTCCATAACGTTCTCATACGCAAAGCAGCATACCGATGGAGGGAAAGAATCGCGCAATCGTTGCTCGGAAAGCCGACCGACCTGCCGTGCTGGCGGTGGACCGATGAGAATTGGCCGCCCGATTGGGAGCAGATCCGGGCGCGGCCCCTGCAAACGGCTGTGCAACGGCTCGTCGTGATGACCTTCCGAGGTCTGCGATCTCAATGGCGGGCGGACGGACGATTTTATTTTGAAGCCGCGTTGAACGGCCCGATTCATCATGCATTGATTTGTTTGAAGTATTGGCAATTGCGCAGGCGGTCCCGGGCCGGGTCTGTCGCTCACATGGAACGGCGCAAAGACAATTAATTAATTCCAACTCAGGGAGAGGATATTGCTAAAACGTTTGGGAATATATACCCTGACAGTGTAGATGACTCCTTATTCAGAGAAACGGTTTTGCTGGCTTGATTGGTTCAGGTTTCTCGCGGCTTTCGAAGTAATGGCGTTTCATGTGCGGGGCCATCTCTGGGTCCATTATGCTCAACTCCAGGCGGACGGCAGGAACTGGCTGGCGTGGATATTTTTTGCGGGCACCCATTGCGGCGGGGAGGCAGTCACGCTGTTTTTTGTCTTGAGCGGTTTTCTGGTTGGGGGAAAAGTTTTGGAGCGGAGCCTGGCCGGGTCGTTTGACCTGAAAGCTTATGCCATGGACCGCGTCTCCAGGATTTACGTGCCCCTTATTCCCGTCCTGGTCTTCTCAGGAATCGCCGGGTATTTGCTGGGCGGGCAGCCTGTTTCGCTTTCCACCGGTTTGGGGAATTTGGCTGGATTGCAGTCCGTCTGCGTTCATGCGTACGGAGGAAACCTTCCGCTCTGGTCGCTCGCCTATGAAATTTGGTTTTATGTTCTTGGCGGCTTTGTAGCTGTGCTGCTGTGCGGCCGGGGTCCGGCTAAAACCATTTCACTGTTTGGGATAATGTTTGTGCTCGTCCTTTTCACCCGGCTCCAGCCGTGGCTGTTATTTTGCTGGATTATTGGCGCATGCGGCTATCTGCTGGTTTTGGCTGAGGACATTACCCCGCTGTTCTCTTTAACCGGTGCGGTTTTGGCAATATCTGGCCTCATATATTCGCAATACATCTCGGCGCATCCCAGGTCATTCGGCAACTTTCTCTCTTCCGGGCATGTGGCTGAAATGATCTTCAGCCTGGGAATGGCGGTAGTGTTCGCGTTCGTCTCGAAGCGGGTTCCGCATTCAAAACCGATGCTGCGATTTGAGCGAGCGGGCGGGAAATTGGCCGCGTTTTCATATACGCTTTATCTCACGCATTTCCCGGTCGTATCGCTGTGGAGCAAATTTGGGCCGGAAAAGTTCGCCGCCTTGAGCGTTCACGCCTTTCTGTGGTTTATCGCGGAGTGCGTCGCGTGTCTCCTGTTCGCCTTCGTCTTTTATTTGCCATTTGAGGCGCAAACGGCGAGGGTCCGCGCCTTGCTGAAGCGGTCGGCCCCGGGTCACAACCGCGCGGTTAAGCGGGAAGAGCAACTGGTGCGCGGCCCTGCCACTGCCGCGGATCTTGCGCAAGGGGAGAAGTGACGTAATCGCATGAAAAGCCCAACGGCACCATTCGAACGGTCCGCGCATCGGCTCGAATTTCTCGACAGCATCCGCGGCCTGGCGGCCCTGGCAGTCTTGTTTTCTCACGTTCGCAATTCTATCTTCGTTTGGCCGGGAAATTGCGTTCATTGGAACAAATATCCGTTAATTAATATTGCCTTTGACGGTCCTGCGGCCGTGGCCATGTTTTTCGTGTTGAGCGGATTCGTCCTGGCCCGTCCGTATGTTTCCGGTACCGCGCCGCCGATGAATCTTCCGATTTTTTACACCCGGCGATTCATCCGAATTTATTTCCCTTGGTTTTGCGCCTTTGCTTTCAGCCTAGCCTTCCGTTGCCTTGTGTTTCGTGATTACGGGACGTCACCTCCGCAGGATCCGCGGCTCTGGCATGTGCCCGTCGTTTTGAAGGACGTCCTGTTACAGTGCATTTATCAACTTCATGGCCGGGCCCAGCTTTTGCCGCAGGATTGGAGCCTGGGAGTTGAACTGATTGGTTCAGCCCTGATTCCTCTGCTTGTCATGCTCGCTGTGCGGCCGCTGCATGCAATGTGGCTTTCGGCGCTGGCGCTGGTTTCAGTTGTTTGCGTGCCTCAGAATGTGGATTTTGCGGGTGGGGGCAGCTATTACGTTGCATTTATTATAGGAGTCCTGATTGCCCGGCATCAAGCGACGCTGGTGGCGTGGCTAAAGAGTCTGGCGCTCAGTTGGCGCGTTTTGATCCTGGCGGCGGGGCTGGCCCTTTACGGAGTCGCCAGGTTATTTGATCATCTGGGTTACAATGGCATGCATCTGGGACGGACCCGTTGGCTTTTAATGAGCATCGGCGCCGGGGTGATTATGCTCACAACGCTTTCGAGCCGCCGGCTTGCCTCATTTCTCACAATAAAACCGATCGTGTGGATCGGAAAGATTTCGTACTCCGTTTATCTCCTTCAATTTGTTGTTCTATTTTGTCTTTTGCCTCCCGCGATGGTCATGTTCAACAAACTGGGTTTTGGGCCTTCGCCCTGGATGTTTCTTTTCTGCCTCGTCATTGCGTTTGCCGCAACCGTGGTTTTGGCCACGGTCTTCTATAAAATCGTCGAACTGCCGAGCATCGCATTAGGTCATTTTGTCTCGGCTAAATTAAAGAAAAAAACGAGCACGGTGGCCGTGCCAATCGAGAAGAAAAGCTCAGTCGGAACGACATCTTTGTAGACTATAAAGCGTTTTAAAAAATAATGTGGCCGTTCGGAGCGAGGATTTTTGGTGTTTTGGCGAGGCTTCAGCGAAGGAGCATGTTTGAAAACCCTGTGACTGAAGCTGAAACGACGCCAAAACCCAAAAAGACCGCTTCCCCTTCTTTTCC
>DATAST010000096.1:0-65853 GCA_036269115.1 Verrucomicrobiia bacterium
TACGGACTGACAGTTCGCTTCCAGTTGCTCTCCACGGTCAGCTTTCGCCGCCGCAGTTTCTTTCCGCTACAGGCCCGGTTGACTTGAGCCTGACGGGGACTTTCACCCCGCTATGCGGTTGCCCATCACAGTCGCACTATGGCACCCCTACGGGGTTTCAGTTTTGGGCTTTGCCAGCAGTTTTTGATCAATCTTCAGTAGAACCGGAAACCAGGACGGTTACCGGACCAATCAAGCCGGAGGGGAGCAGCGGTGATGCCTTGCCGAATTTGTGAATGTTCGTCGCGGTAAAGCGTTTTTTTTCCGGCAACATTTCATCGCCCTTTAGCCGGTTGGGCCAGAGATTCACAACAGTTATCTCAAGATCGTTCCGGCCTTGTTTTGCCGCGGTGGTAATGTCAATACGCGACGGCTTGTCCCAAACCACGCCCAGGTTACGGCCATTCAGACGCACTACGGCGACTTCATGCAGGTCGCCTAAATCGAGAACAAGCTGGTCTCCTTTCGCGGCAGGAAATTTCAGATCAAATTTTTTATGATAAACTGCCGAGCCGGAATAATATTTTATTCCCTCTTCCGGCCGCGACGTCCAATCAACCAACTGATCAAATACCACGTGCCGCGGGCCGCCCCACTTGGGATCGAAATTCACTGTCCATGGCCCGGAAATGGTTTCCAATGGGCGCAATGATGGATAATTCGAAGCCGCGGAACCTGAAATATCCGTCCCGATGAGTTTTCGAAACACGACAAATACAGAACCACAGGGACCAAATTCAAGCGGCATACTGGTCCGTCCGTTATCCTGACGAAACGCAGTCGCGTCCCGGATTTCGCCCGTTACCGGGTCCCATAATTCCGGTTGTTTCCCCCCGACGCGGAAGGTGCAGTCCACGTTTTCCGGATGTTCCCAACGGCTGGCGACATAATAAATATCCACGCCGTCTCCTGCCCGATGAATCCAGTCAATCATGCCGTCCCGACTCAGCCCGGTTTCCTGGAAATCGGGTTGGACACCCAAGTCCTGCAACACCTGACGGGCCGTTTCGCCCCGGAATACCCGGCCGGCGCCCACTTGTTTTCGGGTGACATTTGTGCCGTCCATCCCGCCCCACAATTGCGCTACGATGGCGTCGAACTGTTGTTTGTCGTCGAGATTTGAATCCATTCCCGCAATTTCTGTCGGCGACGGACCCACGATGGTTGCCCCGGATTCAACCAGGGATGCGATCTTTTTAAGGTCCTCAAAAGGCATCGATTTTTCATCCGGCAGCACCAGTACGCGATAGCTCATGCCATCGGCTAAAACGATACGTCCATCCTGCACGCTCATGCGCGTCCGCAGGACTTCCGAATTGCAATTGTCGTGATCGTAGCCTTCGCCCAGCGTGGCCGGGATTTTCTTCCTTTGTTCACCATGCCCAACGTTATCTCCATGATAGAAGAGAGCATCGGCGGCAAATTTCTCTTGCTGCAACATGAAGGAACAACGGGACAAGTAATTGTTGAAAGCAGGGGTTTCGTCCCACCAGGTAATGCCAGGCTCATAGTGCGTCCCGGCTACGTAGACGTAGCCGGGTTTGGCAGTGAGCGACGGCGATTGACTGAAGTTATGGACACAAATCTTATTCAGGCCGTCACAAAACGCCTGATCCGCAACGTTCTTCATCGTGAACGGCGTCTCTTCCCACTCCGGTCCCAGGTCAGTAAACGATTCGCACATAGTGACATTGTGCCCGTAAATATGGTTGGCGCTGGCGGCGTTTCGTAAAAGAAAACGACTGTTCATGTCAGGACGGTGCGCGCTCGGCACCCAAAATTCCGCCATGGGCATGCCTACCCGGCTCGACGTTTTGAGCAGGTCCGCCTGGTCATAATTCGGCCCGGCGGCTTCGGAATAGAAAATCAGTCCATTGTCATTGGCGATTTTATTGAGGTGAGCGTAATGGTTGTCCACAATGAGGTCGCTGATGGTTAGTTGGTAATCCCGCAGGACGCGCTTTCGGGTGTCCTCATCACTCATTTTCTCCCCGGCGATTATCGGAAGCCATGGGGTCAAATCGTATCCACGCCGTTTTTGGAACTCTTCGGAAAATAATTTCGTCCAGCCAATCTTTCCGGCCTCCCAACTGTCATCCTCGATGCCTTTGAGCGCTTTGCGTTCATCCGGCGTCATGTCGGCAAGCAATTTCGCCATGGTGACTTTCCAGGTTTCATCCATCGCTTCGGCGCTCATGCTGTCGTTGAAATAACCCCACGGATTGCTCGCGCCCGTCGGTACCTGGACAAAGCGAAGAATCTTCCATTTTCCAGGCGGGACGTCCCAGCGCAAATGCCCGGCGGAATCCATCTTTCCTGTCAGAACGATCACGTCGGCGGCTGAATAACCGTCTCTATCCGGAACTGCGAGCACCGCCACGTCTCGATGATGGCCCCATTCCTGCGCCCTGATCGCCAGTGGTTCCGGTAATGAGCCGTCGAATGTTTGAGAACCTTCGAGGGAAATCTGCGACCACACCAATTTCTGCTCACCATATTCCTCGGAAATTGGACCGGAGGTATTGGCCAATCCATCTGCGACGACCAGGTCAATGCCCAACCGGCCCGCCTCGCCCGCAGCGAAGCAAACCAATTGCCGCCAGCGGGGCGTCCAACTCTGCAGCGGGCCTGTGGGAATGGGCGTATAATGGGCGTCCCGATAATCATCCGTTGGCACCGTGGTAAAATCCTGCCCCTTGCGGACGACATTCCGCGTCCACCAGTTGACGCCGCGGCCGGTTTGGACATCGTAGATAATGCAGCCCGTAATGCCCTTGGCCTTCATCTCTGTGAGATCGCGGGTCAGGGCAGCCGGGGTGGTATCAGCCGTCCAGACCCAGAAAACCCAAGGCCGTGCCAGGCGCGGTGGATCCTGAAATTGCTGGTCCAGGGGTACGGTCGATTCCGCACGCATGGGTGTCATTGATAAACTCGCGATAAGTGGAATGAAGAAAAGATATTTCACGTTTTTGATGACAGACTATTTATTGGATTGATCGACAATCGTTTTTGAACAAGCTTTGAATTGCCCGAATTCCGAAAAGACTCGCTCTCCGTTCACTAATGGCTCTCAAAATCGCAAACCAAAAATCAAAAATTGAGAATGGATTCAAGCCTTAAAAGATAAGAATGCGCGAATTTCAAGGTCCCCTATACGGATATAATTGACTGCCTCCGGCTTCGATTCGCGGCAAATCATCTGAAGCACCCCACGGCGAATCACCCTGCCAGTCCGAGGTCACCGGTGACGATGATTTGGGATAGGTGGTCACGGCAATTCCATGCCATTTGTAATACTCGACATGGCCGTCATAGAAAGAGAATGTGCAGCCTTTGTCGTGCCGGCTGGTCGCCATGTTCCACCACATATTAATGTTTGAGCCTGCTGGATACAGGCCAAAGCAGCCGTCGCCGACTGAATATTCGTTTTCGTCCACAAACACGATTTTCTCCGCCGGATGCCTGACTTTGTTGCCTTTGGCATAGGAACCAAACGAGACGTTGCGGGAAAGCGCGTCACCCGGGTTCGAGCTGAATCCACCCATGGAATAATCGATCGAGCAAGTGCGCGTTTGTGGAATCGTAATTGTCTTTCCGAATCCTATCGAGACAGTGATCATTCTTGTGTTTGCCGGGCACGCATAAATTTTAACCTGCTTATTGTACTCGTAAAGTTTGCCCTGCTGGATGTTTGTTGTATTCACGTCCGTCTGCGCGTCACCGGCAATCCATGATTGGTTGGCGATCGACGTTCCCGTTCCGCCCGTGGTCAGGTTCCAAGGCAGGTAATCGTTGTAATCCCCCACGTACAAGATGTAGCACGCCTGCAGCTGTTTCATATTGCTCAAGCAATTGGCCGTCAACGCCCGCGCTTTGGCTTTGCTTAGAACCGGCAGAAGCATCGCCGCGATAATGGCAATGATGGCGATGACCACCAGCAGTTCAATGAGCGTGAACGCGCATCGTGCATTTGCCGGATTCACTCTACGAATGGCACCCCTATTCATTACCGGCACCATCCTTCATAACTGGCATTGTTGTTGGTCACTGTCATTAACAAATCACGATCGTACGACATGTCATGGATACGGCACACTACACGCCATTTCTCTGGGAAGGTCGTCCGAACCATCACCATTAATATCCGAGCCGTTGCCATTGTAATAGCTGGTCTGATAAGTCACGTTGTTTACCGTCGTGCCGTGCCATTTCCAATATTCACAATGGCCATCGGCGAAAGACCAGACCGTGCCGTTGCTATGGCGGTTGCACGGCAAATTGAACCAAATATTAATCATGGGCGATTCCAACGGATACATCGCGAATGCACCGTCATCCAACGTCCACTGGGCTTCGTCGGCAAATACAATTGTTTGTGAAATGCGAGTGGTCCGGATTTTGGAATATTTCTGGCAGGAATTCCAAGTGGTGCCATTACGAGCGAGAGTCCACGGACCGTTCGGACTTCCCGCGGAGTTTCCGCCCAGCGAGTAATTGATTGAGCAAGTCCTTGATTGCGGCAACGTCAGTATTTTTCCGAAGCCTGCGTTTACCTTGATGGTTACCTTGTTTGCCGGGCACTGGTAAATTTTGACCTGCTGGTTGTACTGGAAAAGCACCCCATTTTGTACGTTTGTCTCGTTCTGATCACTCTGCGCGTCACCCACGACCCAGGAATGAGCGAAGGCCGAGCCGCCGCCCACGAAATTAAGGGGCAAAAGGTCGCTATTATCCTGAACATACATGTGCCAGCAAAGCTGCAATTGTTTAAAGTTATTCAGGTCGTAGATCATCTGTGCTCTCCGTTGAGCCTGGCTTAACACCGGCAGCATGATCGCGGCTAAAATGGCGATGATTGCGATGACGACCAGCAATTCGATGAGTGTGAAGGCGCGACACCCCGTGTTCAACGGGATCTCCCTGCAGAAGGTCCGGCGGTTCATTTGCCGAAATGATGGCATTCCTTTCAAGGGTCTATTGATTTTGCTTACTACTTATAGTATCGCTCACTCACGTCTGATGTGCATCCCCATTTTCGGGGAGGCAACCGAAACCCGGGCGTTGTCCGCGGAAAATTAACAACCTCAAGCACATAACTAGAGCGTGAAGGCGCGTACGCCTTCACGCCCGTCGTTTATCCACCTATATCCAGTTTTCCCTCCTTTGGTCACTCATCCAGAGTCCTGGTTATTTCGTGGATTTATGGCTGATAGGTCAGCCGATAAAACACAGTTCCATTGGTCAGATTGATGGGGACAACGACCTGATTTATTCCGGCCGAACCGGCTACATTGACCCAGTTGGAACTAAGGCCCACCGACACGCGGTTGGTTTGCGCCTGCAATGTCCAACCCGTGTGATTGACCGGCCACGTCAGCGTCAAGTTGTTAGCTGTGGCCGAGAATGTGACGTTCGTGGGAGTGGTGCTAAACACAACGTCTTTGGCGCCCGCGTCATAATCCGCATGGACTTGGGTGGGGCTCAAGGCGTAGTTGTAAATGGCCACATCGTCAATCAACCCCTGGAATTGGAAGTCGAAATTGGTCGTGCTCGCGCCGGAGGCACGTGCGCCAATGCTGACCAGGGCCTCCGCCGGAAGATTCGTGCTGGTCGTGGTAGCGGCCAGCAGGCCGACGCCTGCGACCACGCCGGTGGTATCCGCCACGTCCAAACCGTTGACATACAGGTGGGATGCACCGTTAGCGCCGTCCCAGACAGCCACTACGTCGTACCATTGTCCGACAACCGGCACTACCGTCGACGTCTCGCCATGAACGGCTCCCGACGCGTCCCGCACAAAGAATCGGAATCCGCCAAAGACGTCCAAGTCAAACTGTTCGCCACCATTGCCGTAACCTTTGGCAACGATCCCGGCGCCCTGCACCTGGGTATTGGTGCTGTTCACCCAGGCTTCAATCGAGAACTCCGCATTGCCGCCCGACGGCATAGCAAAATTAATGTTCGGAAGCCCGGCGCCGGATTGATCGATTTCACCCGCGTAACTGTTCGACGGCGCAAAGACGCCAAAGAGCGCCGCCGTATCCGTGCTGGAAAGCGAACCAAAGCCCGGCAATCCCAATTCGGCATTGTTATAGGCTGCATTGTGGCCGCCTGCGTAATCATAGGCGATCGTTCCATTGTCCCCCGTGCCGTTATCAGGCACTTCACTTAATCGCCAGAACGCGATTGGATGATTGCCTACGACAGTCGCCTGATAAAGACTGGTTGGGGCCGCAATCCCTGTTATGGTGACAGGCCCGGCGTTGGTGCTGCTGTACCCATTGGCGCTATTGGTCACGGTACAGGTGATCGTTGTGGGTGTGGGTGAAGCGGTTGCCGTATAGCTTGCGCTTATTGCACCGTTAACCGGTGACCCGTTCTGATTCCATTGATAATAGAATGGGAATGTTCCGGAAGCCGCGGCAGTTAGCGTTACGCTTTGACCTGTATATAAGGTAATCGCCGGAGGACCCAGGCTGACATTCAACCCGGATATTACAGTGACCGCCACAACGCTGGAGGTAGCCGACCCGTACACGTTCGTTGCCACCAGATAATAACTGTCACTCACCACGTCATTGCTGATGACCAGGATCGCGTTTGTTTGCCCTGTCTGGAGAATGTTGTTGGCATCATACCATTGAAATGCCACCGCCGGTGTCCCGGATGCCGCAGCAGGCGCAAACAAGGTCCCGCCCTGATTGACGTTCGTGCTTGCCACCGGCTCCTGAGTGATGATCGGATAGGAGTTGGTACCGGTCGGCATATGATATTCCGTGGCAAAGTAGTTTTCTAACGAAGCCACATCATTGGAAGAGAGTGCCTGGCCAACCAGGATCAGTTCGGCAATACCACCGGTAAGGAAGTTATGGAAATCCTCCCGCGCGCCAATCGATACCGGCTGACTGGAGTCGGCAATTGCTGTGGACAATCGGCCAGTGCCATTCGGATTGCCGTCCAGGCGATGCGTCACATTCGTTCCAAGCATCACAACGTCAAGAATGTGCGGAACACCAACGGCAGGACCTGTCGTCGAGTTGACCGCAGCGTTTCCGCTGCCGTTTCCGCGCAGGAAATGCACGTTTCCGGATTGAGCGTAATAGTCATACGGCGCCGGCTGGTTATTGTTGTTGACCTTTGAAATAATATCCCCGTTTGTTCCGCCAGCCAGTGTCGCGAAGTTTACGACCGCAAAAACGGACATGTCCCCGGTGACCTTGAGCGACGGCGCGTCATTGGCGAACAGGTAAGTCCCATTTGTTCCGTTGAATTCAACCATCGGTTGTCCGTCAATGGCGTTAGCCAACAGTAACGGGTCGCTGCCGCCTGTCTGCAGATTATTCCCGAACGCCGATAGGTCATTCCATTGGCTCACGTTTCCATTTCCATCGGCAATCACCCCATCGCCGGCCTTGATCCATAGAACCGTGTTGGTCGGATACATTCCAACTCCCGTTGAGGCTGGTGAGGGGTTCATCAAATAACCGTACACCGAATTCACATTTTGAACGGTCACCGTATAAGTGGTGCCCGGGGTCAAAGGTGTCGTCGTGAGAATGACTTCGCCCGAGACGGGGCCCAGCGTCGCAGAAAGGACCGTTGCGCCGGCGCCGCCGGTCACGGTGTAATTGCCAGCAGTCGTGGCCGTGGTCGGATCGACCGGGCTCGAGAAAAAGACTAAGATCGTATTGGTCTGGCCCCAGATCGGTGTCCCGGCGAAACTAACAGTCATCGGCGGAATCTGGACATCCAGCGTAGCCACTGCGCTGGTAACCGAGCCGACGAAATTACTGAAGACAATCTGGTAATTGGCGAAGAAATTCGTGCCCACCAACTCGGACGGAGAGAAATTCGTGGCCACAAAGCTTAAATTAGGCAGCGCGTTGCCGACCCAAACCGGCGGGGTAATGGCCACCCCGTTGCTAAGCCAATAATACATCAGTGGCGGCGCGCCCAGCGCCACTGCGGAAAATGAGACGGGCGAGCCAATGACATTGGTGACGCTCACTGGTTGGTTGGTAATAATCGGCGCATTGGTCAACGCAGCGAATGTGTCGTTCACAATACCAAAATCAAGGGCACAGAAGTCGCCTCCCGCCTGAGCGGCGGTGCATTGCAGCGTATTGGTACCGGGCAGCAAGCCGTTCGTGAGTTTAAAAGCGTAGATGGTCTCTTGAACATTGCCAGACATGGTGAAGGAGGATTGCACGCCATTGAGCGACATGGTCATAGATTGTCCGGAGGTCCCGCCGGCACACCCGAAGATACCGGAAATTGCGGTGTTGGTTGTTACGACGGACTCATCCACCTGGAAAGAAGTTTGAAACGTGTACGTTCCAGCCGACGCACCCGCGCTCGGGCCATTTTGAACTGGACCGATCCAAACCGACGCACCATTACCGGGAACAATGCCACCGCCCGATTGGAGCGGACCTGCGTCACTCCAGACGATGCAGTTGGAGGAACTGCTGGTTGCATTCCCTCCGGGCGGGAACATCCAGTGCAGGTCCACGGAACCGGGGGCGGTTTGGTCCAACGGGGCATTATTGTCGTCGACACCCGTATTAAAGAATTTTTCAAAGGTGGCGCCCACCGTCACAGTCGCCGGCGTGCTGGTGGCGCTGCCGTAGGCATTGGTGACGACCGCGAAATAAGTCGTGGAATTGGCGGCATAGGTTATGTTGCTCACGACCACAGAGGACACGTTCGTTTGCAACGCGAAAAGATTAGTGACTCCCCCTGAGACTTGATACCACTGAACGACCCATGGAGTTGTCGCGCTCACCACCTGCAGGTTCAAGTTGAAGCTCTGGCCATAGCCCACCAGGGTATTCGTGGGCAGAAGAGTATTCAGGATGGGCGGCGTAGGATAAAATGTGCTATTGAACATGAATTCGTTCGGATGCCGGTAACAATCGCTGATACGCACTTCCGCTATGTTTCCAATCCACCCGCCAGTCTCGCCGCGCGCGTCATTGCCGATGTCAAAAATACCGCATCCAATAATCGAATTGGACGGATATGCATAAGAGAAAATCGTATGGGTCGAGGTATTGCTGACACCAAAATAGTAAAAATTCGTCAACACATCGGCAGTTGTATGAGACGGGGAAAACGGCGTCCAATACATCGTCAACACGTTCGGCGGATCGCCATTGGTTGGGGTGGTTCCAGTGTAAGCCACCGCCATGTGATACCAGTTCCCCTGAATAAATTGATCGGGCCCTGTGGTAGGAATCGGCGCTTGAGCATCGTGAAACACTTGGCCACTGTTAAAGAGGGAAATGTTGCCATTCCACTCAAATATCGCGGAGTTCTTGTTCGCCGGGCTGTTGACGTTGATTCGAAATTGGTTGGCGCGCACTGTATATGGATTAGCGCCTGGAACGGTGGAGTTACCGCCATCAGAGGATATAATTTCCGGGTTGGCATCGCTTGGAAGTGCGACTAATGGATTGAAGTTGAACTGAACCACTGCTTCCCAGGTATAGGCCCCGGTATTGGTATTTACGAAAGAACATGAGTCGTTCGTATTCGCGTAAGAAAGAGACGGAAATCCACCGTTGCCCGGCAAAGTCGGCGCATATAAACC
Source organism: Verrucomicrobiia bacterium (assembly GCA_036269115.1). Taxonomy (GTDB): domain Bacteria; phylum Verrucomicrobiota; class Verrucomicrobiia; order Limisphaerales; family UBA11358; genus UBA11358. The sequence continues at coordinate 9,632 of DATAST010000096.1, forward strand.
ACAAGATTGGGTGGACTGCAGGGATAGGGAATAGCCGAAGTTGGTCCCGAAAACTCCAACCAGTGGCGCACCGGGCCCCGATGCTCCTGCCACATCATAATTGCCGCCGCCCGGCACGTTGGTCATTTCCAGCGGATTGACCAGCGGGTTGATTGCGGAATCTTCAAAATACACACCATTGGTAGCGATGCCAGCAATAGTGCCACTGGTGTCCTGCAGATGCCACAGGTGAAGCGTGTAAAAATCGTTCGTGTAAGGGGGGTTCAGCCCCGCACGGCTGGCGGGCGTAAACCCTATTAAAACAAGGCCAATGACGATCTGAAATCGCACGAATATAGGCAGGGATTTTAGAGTTGTTTTTATTTTCATAATTCAGTCACTGTTTCAGTTGCTCAAACGACGCGACACCCACGCCGCCGACCAGGATTGACAGCAAAATCCCGGTCTTTCTTCGGGTAATGGGTTATTGCCACTGACTATACGGTAACGGCACTGGCGGCGGCATCCCCGTTTTCGGGGATACTCTGAATGTATCAAGCTCAGTATCCACCCGAGCGGTGTTTCGCCACCGCTTCAAGCCGGCTGCGCACATGCATCTTTTGGCAGATGTTTTTCACGTAGGTGCGGACGGTCTCGGCGCCAATATTCAATTTGACGCCTATCTCTTTGTAAATGAAACCCATGGCCAGCAAATCGAGGACCTCCTGCTCCCGGGGCGACAAGTTCTCCGCCTCCTGAACAGACGGTCCAAGAAGATGAAAATGCTGCACCACCTTGCGGGCAATGTGGCTGGACATCGGCGCGCCACCTTTGTAGACGTCGCGGATGGATTCCAGCAGTTGTTCCGGCGGACTCGATTTAATCAGATAACCGTTGGCGCCGGCCTTCAAGGCTCGAAAGATGCGTTCACTGTCCTCATAAACGGTCACCATGATAATTTGGATACTCGGAATGGCCTTTTTTATTTCCGCCACGCACTGAATTCCGGACATCCCCGGCAACTTGATGTCCATCAGCACAACGTCAGGCTTTTGTTCCAAAATTTTCGGAAGAGCCGCTTCCGCCGAAACAAATGTTCCCGCACAATGGATGTCGGGCGCAGACTCAAGGATTTGGGAAAGCTGGCGGCGCAGGCCGTCGTTGTCTTCCACGATGATGACAGACTTGGTAGGATTTTTTTCCCGGGTCATATCCGTAAATTTTAGCTATTTGAAATTACCAGCGGTTTGTTTACCGCCAGGCTCAAAAGAATGGTGGTCCCCTTCCCCGGCTCGCTCTCGATCGAGCATGTCCCGCCGATTTCTTCGAGACGCCGCTTCATATTGGTCAATCCGTTTCCGGTGGCTGTATTGCCGGACACGTGAAATCCGCAGCCATTGTCGTTCACCGAAATGCGAAGAGTTTCCCCGTCCAACTCAATCCGAACGACGATCTCGGAGGCTTTGGCGTGCTTGATAACGTTATTCACAGCTTCCTTTACAGCCATGCTGAGGTTATGTCGCGTTTGACTGGATATCTGGGATGACTTCGGCAGGTCTGACACGTAAAAACGGCATCCCAGCCGGGGCCGTTCGCACAGAGTGGTCACCATCTGGCAAATGTAATTGCCCATGGCGTCCAGGTTGTCGTTCTCCGGGTTTACCGCCCAAACCGTTTCATAAAGGGCGGCCACCAACTCACGCGACATCTGCGACACCTGCGCAAATTCTGACCGCGCTTTGTCGGAAAATTCGAGATTGTCCTGGGCCATGGCGCTCAGTAATGAAATTTGCGTGACCCTCGCGCCAAGATCGTCGTGGATGTCCTGGGCGATGCGCACTCGTTCCTGTTCCAACGCCTGCTGGCTTTTTAGAACCAGCAGTTCATCGCGCATTTTGCGCCGCGTAACATAACGAACCATGCCGAGCCCGGCGGCCATCAGCGCCGCGGAAATCGCGCTCCAAAACCACGTCGTTCTCCAAATCGGAGGCGGCACCACAACCTTCAACGCCGTTTCAACGCCCGTGGGCGTGCCAAAGACATCGACCTGCTGAACCCGAAAATTATAACGCCCCGACGGGAGCCTCCGGTAGGTTGCGGTGCCGGCATTACCCTCGCCCATGCTATACATCTCGTTCCACTCGAGAACTATCCTGGCGCCGGGCCTCACCTTCGGCGCGGCCGACAGGCTGGTTCGCCATTCCGCGTGACTGATCGGATCGTCGTCCAGAACCGCAAACGCCTTCACCACCGGGTCGCGCCCAATGTTGACAATCTTTGCCATGCTTGGATGCGTCCCATCACGCGCCCATCCGGCGGGGGCCTGTTCGGAATTGGAAATCTGCAACTGCTGGTCCAACGGGGATGCAATCAACAGAGTCGTGGGAAATGCGTTTGATTCTGTTTCAGACACTGTCAGATTTGCCACCACATACACTCCCTCAGTCTCAGGCGGTCCAGCCGATGAAATTACGACCATCAATCGTGCCCCGCCCGGAGGGACAGTCACCGTTTCCCGGCGATGGGTCATGGACGAATTCTTGAGCGAGCCGTTCCAACCGGCGCTGTCCCCTTCCACGTTAAATACTTTCTGGCTGAACTGGTCACCGGTCCGATTGTAAAATCGCACAGTAAAATTCATTTCCCCGCCGCCTTCATGCCACCCACCGTCATAGCCGTCCAGTTTGTACCGAAGTCTGGTCGGCGCCGAATCTAAACTGGCCGCCGGACCGAACCCGAAGACCACGTCTTGCGCATTGGCTCCCAATTTCAAAGCCTGATTCGGGCCAATGGGAATCGGTTTACCATTCACCTGCACAGATGAGATAACCAATTTTTTGCCCCCTTTGTCGCTCGTCTGTGCGTGCAAATTACCGGCCCCGATTGCCCAAAAAACCACCGTCAATATCGCCGTCCAAACCTGCCCACGCAGAACGCGCTGTATCCCGGTGAAGGGGACGGTCTCTCCGTCCGTGCGGATTACGCCGATAACGCAGGTCATAGTTGATGGCTTAGAATAGAGCCGCTTTCGATGCATTCAAGGCGCAATCTCAATTGGCCAATCCGTCTTTGGACGACGCGTGTTCGATCCGTGCTATTCCCGTTACGGTTTCTCCCCGAATCAATTTCGAGCCCTGGCCGACGACCTTCAGGTAAAAATCGCTCGGAAGCCCATCAAATGTCACAAACTGCGACATCCCTGCCGGGGGAACATCATTGGCACACTTGAAAATCGCCGTGCCTTCATCCACCTCGTCAAACATCGCCACATAAACCATGGAAACCCCAGCCTTCTTTACATTCAAAAACTGAGACCATAAAAATTGGCCGTGCATCCTGGGAATTTGGTCGAGTTTTCCGCCTTTCAGGTTATGCCAGCTAAAGCCCGGAAAAACGACCGGCATAAAATCCGCGCTTTGCCCGCGGCACCATTTCAAATCCGGTATCAGGATATTCTTCGCATATTTGTCTGCCTCCGCCGGGGTTGTGTAACGTCCGACCGTCCACGGGCTGATGACGTCCGCCAACTTAAGAACATCCAGCAATTCAGGATCGCTCACCGCATCGTACCCCAACTCCCGCCAATACGTTGGGACACCAACGACAACTGTGCATCCGCCGGCAGCGGGATCGTTCTTTAGGAAATCAATTAACTTGCGGCATTCATCGAGGGTATATTCGCGGCCATCGTTGAATCCAATGCCCCATACCGCGACGACCGGTTTTCCATGATGGCGGAGGTACGCAGGATCACCGGTGATGGCCGTTCGCAGTTTGCGCCAATCGTTGATGACGTCGTCAATGTGACCCTTTGGAAGTCCGCTTAAATCGTACATCACGGCATATGTCCGGCCGCAACGATTCGCCCCGTCACGGCAGTTCGCCAGGACTGTATTGCAAAATTCCAGACGCGGTTGATCACTCAATTGAGTTGCAAAGCGCTGCACAAAAACACCGTCGATTCCGTACTCGCGCATCCATTGAAAATGTCTGAGGACGGTCTGTTTCTTATAGGAACTGAAGACTTCAGCGGGACAGCCATTCGACAGCTTGAAGCCGGTCGCGAACAGTTCAGCCGGCGTCAATTCCGAAACATCGGGCCACAGGTCAACTTTTGCATTGCCGTCGGCAAACGGTCCCTGGCGCGTGGCCCAATGTCGCCAACCCGCAACAGGGCTGCCATCGCCCGGTGCGCCAAACCAACCCTGGTACCCACACATCACTTTGCCTGTGAGCGTCGATGTATCCACTCCTTTCACCACTGGTCCGGTATACGGTCCGAGATTCTTATATGGGTCCGACTGCAAATGCCCGATTTGCAGTTTTCCCTTCGGAATATCAGCGGACTCCCGCGCGGTTTGCGGGTATGTCGCCTCATTTGCCATTAAAGCCAATAGCAACAACCAGGCGCAATTGCGCCAAATGCATAAAACCATTAATCCGATCCGCATGAATCAATTATAAATCAAACAATCAGGCAACTCATTCTAATATGCGGGGCTGGATGACAGTATCCCCGAAAACGGGGATTCCGGAACGGCATCGAAAAATCAACAAGGGAATCCTTTAAAACCTTTACGATGTATAAAACGTCACTAGAATTCGGTTTTCAACCAGCTGAATGAAAATGAGTTTTCGGTCCCGCGGCGCGAGGTTTCGGGACGCCTCCCACGCGTTTGGCCTATTATCCCTCGCGACGGCACTGGCCTCTTTAATTTGCCTGCTTTCATTAAACGCTTTGGCACAATCGATCCCGGACTGGCCGAGCAATTGGTTCACGGTCGGCCGGGCGCAACTTCGCACGACACCCGAGTCCACGATCATTACCGGCGGATACGCCGTGAACCGAAAAGATTGGGAAGACGCGCAATTGACCTTCCGCGCACGCGCCCCGGTAAATACCAGCGAAGTTCAAATTTGGGCCGGCTTCCGCTATCGCGATCGCGATAGCCGATACGTCTTTGCACTACGTGGCGGCAACGACAACGACGTTTACCTGGCCCGATATGCACCAAACGGCGGAGCAGAATTCCTTGGATTCGCCCCGCTTGATTTCAAGCCCAGGCCTGGTGTCTGGTATCGGTTGCACGTCATCTTTCTCGGAAACCGTATCCAAATATTTTTGAATGACGAACAACTTCCGCGCCTCAACGTTGTTGATGCCCGGCCGTTATGGAATCACGGAAGCGTTCTCCTCGGCGGCGGCTGGCTCCCTGCTGAATTTTCCGATCTTAACGTTCAGCCATTGTCGGATAAAGTCAAAGCCGCCTTCCTCGCCATCGGGCACAAGCAATGGAGCGCGCCGGCGATTGATAAAGATGCGCTTCGGCAGAAAGAGCGGACGGCATATACGCCGGTGGCAATAGCGTCGCTCAAGACAGGACGCACCGATCTTTCGCTCAATGGGAACTGGTTGTTCATGCCCGATTATGAATTACCGGCGGGACAAGTGCCGGTTCAACCTGACTACAACGACCATGATTGGAACGTGATGCAGGTCCCTGCATTCTGGACGCCGGCCCTGTCCTGGTTGCACGGGGAACAGGGATTTACCAACCTCGACGAATTTTCCAAAACCAAGGGCGTCGCCGAAAGCCTCTATGTCCAGCGTCTCAAGCAGTGCGATTCCCGCACATTCGACTGGCGCAGAACGCGCGCCGCGTGGTATCGGCATTATCTGGATCTTCCTCAAGACGTGGACGGACGACATTTTGAATTAACGTTCGATGCCGTCGCAAAAATCTGCCAGGTATGGGTAAATGGCATGGAAGTCGGAAATCATACCGGCATGTTTGGCCAAATAAAGTGCGACATAACAAAAGCCGTCAAGCCGGGCCGAAATGTCATTGCCGTCCACGTGCAAAGCCGGACGCCCGGACACAGTAACGCGACCAACACCATCGAAGGCGTGGCCGTGACGGTGGAGGTGACTTCAGACATGCTTTTTTCCCTGCCCCACGGCATGTTCCAGGAAGACGTCGGTGGAATCTGGCAGCCCGTCACTCTAACCGCGACGGCACCGGTGTTCGTCAATGATTGCTTTATCGAGCCCAGCCTGCACGGTGCCGATATAGACCTCGATGTCAAGAACACGCGCCCAATGCCCGCTCAAATTGCCGTCAGTTACAAAATCACCGCCGCGAGCGATGGAGAGCTTCTCTACTCCAACGATGTGCCGGCAAATTTTTTGGCACCGGCCGGAACCATCAGCCAATTAAAGCTCACAACTCCCCGGCTGAAGCCAAAACTTTGGTCGCCTCAGGACCCAAACCTTTACAATTTCGATGTTACTTTGAAGGGGCAAGGGACAGTCGAAGACAATTATAACGTCCGATTTGGATTCAGGACCTTTTCAGTCGATGGAAACAAATTTCTGCTCAATGGACATCCGCTTTGGCTGCGTGGCGCCGATCCGTTTCCAAATACGCTGTGCCCCAACGATCCGATTTTGGCCAGGCGTTTTATAAAATTAGCCCACGACGGAAATGTTTGCGTCACGCGGACCCACATTGTTCCATTTACGTCGACCTGGCTCGACGCCGCCGATGAGGAAGGACTGGCCGTATCTTATGAAGGCACCTGGCCCTGGCTCATGTTGCGAGGACCCGCTCCCGATGACAGCCTGATCAAAGACTGGAGAGACGAGTTTATTTCCCTGATCAAGGAATACCGAAATCATCCGAGCATCATTCTGTGGACGATCAACAACGAAATGAAGTTCGAAACACAGGACCCGAATACCATAAAGAAAAAATGGACGATCCTTAGCGACACGATTAAGGCCATGCGCGAGACCGATCCCACTCGTCCAATCGTCGCGGATTCTTCTTACGTGCGGAAAAAAGCATTGCGTGGTTATAAGGCTATCGTCAAGCCGCTCCATTTGGACGACGGCGACGTCGACGATGCTCATGATTATTTCGGGTGGTATTCGAGTTCGTTTTTCCATCTAAACGACGGCCAATTCAACGCGCAAGCAACACACGGCCGGCCTCTCATCAGCCAGGAAATGTCCACCGGCTATCCCAACAACGACGACGGCCATCCGGTAAGATTTTATCTGTTCAAGCACTATGTTCCCCAGGCCCTGGTCGGGGACGACGCTTATGAAAACGCCGACCCGGCGATATTTTTAAAACGGCAGGCGTTAATGACTAAGGAAATGACAGAAACATTGCGTCGCACCAGCCACGAGACAGCGGCGGGCGTGTTAATGTTTTCCTATTTCACCTGGTTCCAGTCTCCCTGGTCCGCGGACGATATCAAACCGTGGCCGGCCTACTACGGCCTGAAAACCGCGTTGCAACCCGTCCTCGTAAGCGCCGAACTATACGGCCGGCATTTTTACTCGAGCACCGCATTTGAAACGCGAGTTTGTGTTGTCAACGACTCTGAGGATTGCAAGGCCACCCCCGGGAGCCACTTGATCTGGGAATTCCGCGACGACCGCAAAATCTTGTCCACCGGAAAAGCCGCAATCCCGTCGGTTTCGTACTACAAAAATCATTGGCTAAATGTGAAATTTAAAACGCCGGATCACTTGTCCGCTCCCCGGGTTGACGCCCAATTGGTTCTCCACCTGGTCTCGGACGACGGAAAGGAATTGTCAGAAAATGATTACGATGTCGTGATTGCTACGCCGGAATGGGCCCGAAATGGCAGCGATCGGTTGAAAAATTTTACCAATTGGAATTCCACCATATCCCGCGCAGACTCTATTCAGGCGGTGAACCTCACGAACGTTTTAATCATCGGCCCTTCGGATGGAATTACTTTGAGCCCATCGGACGCAAACGCGTTGAAAGAATTTGTTTCGAGTGGAGGACGCGTTCTCATGCTGCATCCTAAAAATTCACTGGTTCGTCTTTTTCCTGATCTGGTGAAAGACTATAAATCAAAAGACGGCGAAATCGTCACCATGCACATTCCGGAATCGCCGGTCTTTTCCGGAATCGAGCCGCTGGACATTGCCTGGTTTGATCGCGGAGACCGGCGTCTGCCCATTGCCTGTTCCGGTGTCTATCAAATCGCTGCCGATCGCCGCGACATATTGGCACTCGCCGATCAGTGCGACCCTCATGGCTATCTGAACTCGCCGGATCAGGTTGAAAAATATGCCGGCTCTCCATTGGTGGAAATACGGATCGGCAAAGGACGCCTGATTGCCAGCGAACTCAACCTCGAATCAGCGTCAACTGATCCCGTTTCCCGGCGGCTTTGGAGCAATATCATTAAGGCATTGTCCGTGCAAAATGAGGGCGGCTTCAATGCAGCCGGGGCACACGGCCCCGACTAACTTGAACAACCGAATTATGCGAGTATATTTGCTTCGCAGCGACCGGTTCTTGTTGTCTACCCGGTCGCGCTCGGTCCTCGAAGGCGGACAACGGCAGAGGACTGGCCAGGCCCGCACAATTAATGTGCGGGCTTTGTATTTTGTCCCAATGAGCTGTTAACAGCCCGTTAAGCCTATTTCCGCTTAAAGACCAATATGGCTACCGGATAATGCGTCACATCGCCGCCCCCGGAAGACATCGAAACGAAACGCCATCCCTGTTTCGTCATGTTATTGATTTCATTTTCGACATCCGGACCATCGCCGGCACACGTCACGCATTTATATTCCGATGAAGCTGCCATTGCTGACGATGGCGTTGATGCTGATGATGAGCGGCTGAATGTTTTACAGCCAGCAAAGGCGAACGCAACGGCGCACGCCAACAATGAACTGAATAATCTCCTTGTCATAGACGCCCTACTCTCACTCACAGTCAGCGTTACCGCAAGTGATAATTTCTAAAAATTTTAAATTTTCAAACGTCAGCAACCACTCCGGCCGGGGGCCTGTTTCTCGATGGTCCGAACAACCGCATCGGAAATATTTACGCTTGGTCCGGCTTGGTCCGCGCCAACCTCTGGCTCAAAATCAGGCCCGACTAAGCGTTTGTTGCGCCGCAGTGCTGGCGCACGCAAGAGTTGACCCGCTCGGCTGCTGGCAATAAATTCGAAAAAAGCCTTTTTTACAATGAACCGCTTGCACCAATTTGGCCGTGTGCGAAAGAGGGGTTCTGAAGCTTACTAGCCATGCCCTCGAACTATTTTTGCGCCTCCTGCAAGTTGGGGTTTGCCGTTGGATTGTTTCATTACCATGAGGTGACAGATGGCTACTGGGCCGGGACGCTTTTGGTTTGCTCAGCTTGCGGCACAATGCATTCTGTTGAACAACCTGCCGCAGTGCGGGCCCCAATTCTTGGGGGTCTATTTTTTCGGAAAGGTGTACCAGAGAAACTCGACCGATTAATTGCGCAGAGTGGCCCCTGTTACCTTGAGAGTGCCGGAAACAATGTTATGCTCAGCCTGAAGTCGTGGGAAGAGTGTAAAATATCGCACATCCTTCGCCCTCCGGGTAAGCACTCATACATGAAGGACTTTCTCGATCTCGGTCCCGCAAATTGTAATCATTGTGGCAGGTCGGCAACCTTGGTGCGTGACTGGGGTGATTTCAATGTCAGATGCCCGGCGTGTGGCAAGCCGAGCGTCAAGATGACTGAGTCATGGATTACGTGATTTGCGATATTGCTTAGTAAATGCCTGATCCAATGTTCTCCGTATCCCTGTGGGTTAAAAAACACCGGCGCCTTGTCCGTCTACCCGCAATCTTACAGACCAACTGCCAGGGAGCTATTTCTGCACCATGTCTAAGCGCTTTGCGCCTTTGCTTCAGATCCGGTATGTTGCCGAACCTATGGAAATCAAAAGGACTGGCTCACAACCATCCAACCAAGGCCCGGCAGACTGGTTCACCGGCACAGTGCGCATCGATCCATTGTTCCAGGCGCCCGCGCCTGCCCGCGTCTCCGGCGCAAGCGTCACGTTCGAGCCCGGCGCGCGAACCGCATGGCATACGCATCCGCTGGGCCAAACTCTCATTGTCACAGCCGGTTGCGGCCGGGCGCAACGCGAAGACGGACCCGTGGAAGAAATCCGCCCCGGCGACGTTGTTTGGTTTTCGCCCGGCGAAAAGCATTGGCACGGCGCTTCTCCCACCACGGCCATGACGCACATCGCCATTGCAGAATATCTCGATGGCAAAGTCGTTGATTGGATGGAAAAAGTGAGCGACGAACAATATCGCAAATAGTGGCGCATCGGCAGACCGAGCGCGGCTGTGCTCAAAGCCAGCCGCAGCCGCTTTGCATGCGAATGGGCCACGCCCAATCATCAAGCCTCCCGCTCGCAACGTGCTGCGGCTGGTCTCGAACACAGCCGCGCTCGGGAGTCGGACGATTACGGTCCGTCACGCAACGGCAATCCCGCATACACCGCAAGCGCCTGCGAACGGGAACGCACATGAAGTTTCTCGTAGATTCGCCGGATGTATGTGTTCACCGTCTGGACGCTCAAGCCAAGTGAATCGGCAATTTCCTTATAGAGAAACCCGCGGGCCAGCCGCTCAAGAACTTCCTGTTCGCGTTGCGAAAGGCTGGCCGTATCCGGCACAGGATCATGGCGAAAGGATTGCACGATCTTCCGCGCGATGCTACTGCTCATGGGCGAACCGCCCGTATGCACGTCCTTCAACGCGTCCAGCAGCATTTGACGCGGCATCTGTTTTAGCAAATACCCGCTCGCGCCCGCCGACAACGCCCTGAATATGTGATTGTCGTCTTCATAGACCGTCAGAATCATAAATTGGGTCCCGGGAATGACGCTCTTTAAACGACGGATGCATTCAATGCCGTTCATTCCGGGCAAATTGATGTCCACCAGCGCCACAGATGGCTTCTTTTCAGGCAACATCGCCAGCGCGCTCTCGGCATCGTCGTGCTCGCTCACGCAATCAAATCCATCCGAACGGCGAATCCAACTCGCAAGAATCTCGCGGGCGGGAACGTCGTCTTCGATTATCGAAACCGTCACATTCATTGGCGTCTTCATTGTATCCTCTTTCGGCGAAATCGGCGTGTCACGATTTTTCGGGACATGAGTACGTGTTGCGTTTCAGGTGTTATATCAAGTATCAGCTTACTGAGATTACTTACAAGTGGATTTGCGCCGCTTTACCGTGATAATTCATCACGGTGGTGGCAGGGTTTGCTGAAAATCCTACCGGCTTGCCTTTGGAGACCAGCACAAATTTAAACGTTCGCTCCCGGAGCATTCCGTCAAACGAACCTTTGCGTTTGCCAATGGCGAGAACGTGGCGCGAATCATCCCAATGCAGGGAAATGGTGGAATATGCTCCTCTTTGGTACTTGCATGTCAAACCATCATCCTCGTAGAGAGTAAAGTCGCCATCCGCACCCGCATAAATAAAAACCGTAAGTGGATCCTCGGGCTTTTCGCCGACGTACTGAATTTCCGGGCCGAATGGAACTATGGAACCAGCCCGCACACAAATCGGAATGGCATCGAATGGCGCCGGCGCCTGTATTTCCTGTCCGCCGTCCAAAGATTTTCCCGTCCACGCGTCATACCAGCCACCTTTCGTTTTTGGCAAATAGACCGGACGGCTGCGCGCCTGGTACGTCGTGACCGGATTAATGAGCAGCGCGGGACCAAACATATATTCGTCGCCGATGTTGTAGACATTGGTATCGGCGGGAAAATCCATGACTAACGCACGCATCAGCGTCCCGCCTTCCTGGGTCACGCTTCCAGCAAGGGAATATATGTATGGCAGCAACCGATAACGCAGCCGATCGAATTTCGCCTGCGCCGCGAACGTCGGGCTTCCTTCCCCGCCAAATTCCCACATTTCGCGGTTCGGCGGTTCCCCATGTACCCGCAACAACGGAACGAACGTGGCAAATTCAAACCATCGTGCGTTCAATTCGCACCATTCATCGAAATCCTTCCCGCTCGCAAACCGCGCGGGCGGCGTAAATCCACCACTGTCCATGCTCCAATAGGGCATACCCGAAAGACAAAAGCCAAGCCCGGCGGTGATTTGCGCCCGCATGGCCGTCCAGGTCGAAGACGTGTCTCCGGACCACACGGCCGTCCCATAACGCTGCATCCCAGCAAATGCCGATCGGGTCAAAATAAAAACACGCCGGTCCGGCGCCACTTTTCTTTGGCCCTCGTACACTCCCTTGCTGTTTTCAAGCGGATAAGCGTTCAGCATGGCCGCACCGGTGCCCAACGCCGTCGGATGCAAAAATGCCCGCTGGCCCGCGAGCGTCGGCGTCGGGAGCATGTCCGGCTCACTTGCATCCAGCCACCAGCCATCAATGCCTTTGGTGAAAAGCGCATGATTGATTTGAGACCAAAAAAGTTTTCGGGCATCCGCATTGAACGCGTCATAGAACGTGTCCGGAAAGCCCATCCAATCGACAATCTCATGCCCCAGATTTGCTTCATAAAGAAAATGATGCGCGCGCATGATTTCGAAATTTGCCGTACCCGCGTAAAATTTCGGCCAAACGGAAATCGTCAGGTGCGCGTGGTTCTTATGAATATCCCGAATCCAGGCATCCGGGTCGGGAAACCGCGCCGGATCAAACTCATGCGAGCCCCACTGGTCCAACTTCCAATAAAACCAGTCCTGCACAATATTATCGATCGGGATGCCCAGGGAACGGTAGCGCGACAGCACGTCCAGGCTTTCCTGCTGTGTCTTATAGCGTTGCCGGCTTTGCCAAAATCCAAACGTCCATTCCGGCAGCATGGTCGCCGGTCCCGTGATTTGCCGATAGCCCGAAATAACCCGATCCAGCGCAGGGCCATACATGAAATAATAATCGATCCCTTGCCCCACTTCGGACCATAGCGACGTATTCGGATCGTGCGACGGCGTTTTCCAAACCAGCTTCACCGTTTCCATTCCCTGCTCTTTGGTCCATTCCAATTTCAAATGGTAACGGTGTCCGGCCTCGAAATGTACCCGGGCCACGTTCCACCACGGAATCCAACCCTGGCGCCAATGCGAAACCACCAGCGCATCATCCACCCAAAGTTTGATACCGTTATTCGAAAAAGTTTCCAGCAGGTAATCCCCGGTCTCATTCGGGACAATGTAACCCTCCCATCGAATGCTGATATCGCCCTTCACCGGCAGATCGGGATAAATCAATTGGTTCGCGTTTGTCGTGCCCGTGGGAATGGCAATATCAATGATCGAATCCAAGCGGCTGCCCGCGAGCTTTTCAAAATTTTCGCCGGCAAAGTATGAATCGGTCAGGCCGCCGGGTTTGCCGGTGCTGTCCAGCAGTTGAGCCGCGGGAATCGGCTCGACTTCACACAAATCACCAAATCGAGTGTAAGACGTATTATCCCAAAATATTCCGTAACCACGGCTGGAAAGAAGAAACGGGATGGCCACAGTCCCGTTGTGTTGCCACAGGTCCAGGTCGTAGCCCTTGAGATTCATCAATCCCAATTGTTGCTGTCCAAGCCCGAAAAACGCCTCATCATCGTTCGGCATCCATTCCTGGCGAACGTGAAAGGTTCTGTCACCCTGTACAATCGCAGGCATCATCGTTCGTCCGTCCCCTTTCTCGGCAACGATTAATCGGCCTTTGGAATCAAAAAAAGAAACGGCGCCCGAGTGAAGATCCACGTTCACCATTAAAGCGTCCGTCGTCAAAACCACTCTTCCATTTTCCGATTTCACCGACCATTTTGTTTTTTCATCCGTACGATCCCCCGCCGCGAGACTTTTGCGCGAAAAAAAAGATCGGTCTGGTGAAACCGCCACACGAATTACGTTGTCCGCGCATACTTCAAGTTTCAAAAACTGACCGCCAATAGGAATTAACACGCCATCCTTTGCCTTTTGAAAGTCTTCGTCCGACGCGCGAGTGGTGGACCCGGCCGCCAGCATCAAGATGAGAAGGATGGAAAAAACCAGGCAACGGCACCGCTCGCGGGATTTACCCTTATTATACATCGCCGCGAAATATCAATCGCCCAAACCCGTGTCAAGCAATCCTCCTGTCGCTAAAATTGAGGACAAGCACTCCGCCGCGCCCAATGGTTAAATGATGCAACAGATGAAACAGGCTGTTCTTTATGTCCTGCTTGCTATCGCCAGTTCCTGCGCCGCCAATAATTACCGGAACTTCGACGTCGCCATTTATATTCCCGCCAGCGCCGTGCGAAGTTTTGAGGACCCGCAAAAACTCCAGAACGACTGGAACCTTATCAGCAGCCAGCTCAAAGTGGACAAGGTCTATATCGAAGCGCAGCGCGACCATCTGACAAACAGCGGCGCCCTGCTGGATCGCGTCAAACGCTTCTTCATCGAGCACGGCGTGCGCGTTGCCGGCGGAATGGCATTGTCGGACGGCAGCCTGGACGGACAATTTCACTCGTTCTGTTATACCGACCCAAATGACCGTGCGTTCATCCGCGGCGCCGCTGAATTGGCCGCGCGTCATTTCGACGAAGTTATCCAGGACGATTTCTTTTTTACCTCCACAAAGAATGAATCAGATATTGCGGCCAAAGGAAAAAGAAGCTGGTCACAGTTTCGCCTTCAGCTCATGGATGACGCTGCCGAAGACCTGATTATTAAACCTGCGCGAAAGATAAATCCGAATATCCGCCTCATCATTAAATTTCCCAATTGGTATGAACATTTCCAAGGCAACGGATACGATCTGGATAAAGAGCCAAAACTGTTCGATGGCATCTACACTGGCACGGAAACTCGCGACCCGGTCATCACTGACCAGCATTTGCAGCAGTATGAAAGTTACGAGATCATGCGATACTTCGACAATGTGGCGCCGGGCCGAAACGGCGGCGGCTGGGTGGACACGTACAGTATCCGCAGCATAGACCGTTACGCAGAGCAGCTTTGGGACACTATGTTCGCCAAAGCCCCTCAAATCGTGCTCTTTGAATGGACCGCAATGTTAAGGCCCGCCGACCCGGGCGTCCGCAGCGCATGGGAAAACCTGCACACCAGCTTTGACTACGGCCAAATGCTGGACTCTTTTCACGCCATCGCCCCCCCGGGCCTTACCGTTCCGACATTTGCCCGCGTTGCCGGCTATTCGCTGGAACAGGTGGATTCCTTTCTCGGCGACCTCGGCAACCCGATCGGTATCGCCGCCTATAAACCCTATCAATCCACCGGCGAGGACTTTTTGCACAACTATTTAGGAATGATCGGGATTCCGATTGATCTCCACCCGGATTTCCCTACCAACGCTGACCTGGTTTTGCTTACTGAATCGGCAAAATTCGATCCGGACATTGTGCCGAAAATCAAAAATCAACTCAGCGCCGGCAAATCTGTCATCATCACATCCGGCCTCCTGCGCGCATTACAGGGCCATGGAATTGAAAGCATCGTCGAAGCGCAATGTACGGACCGCAGGATTCTGACTCGCCAATTCTCGACCGGATTCGGCGCGGGCAACGCTGCCGTCCTGGATGACACGGCCAATCAGGACATTCTTCTTCCGGAAATTGATTTTATTACCAATGATGCCTGGTCCCTCGTCCGTGCAGACGCCAACGGCAACGCATTTCCACTGTTGCTGATGGACCGTTATTCAAAGGGCGTGCTCTACATTTTGGCCATCCCCGAGAACTTCAACGACCTTTATGCCCTGCCCTCCGGCGTCATCTCGGCACTCAAACATTATTTAATGAGCAGCTTTCCCACCCGCCTCGACGGCCCGGCGCAGGTCGCCCTGTTCGCCTATGACAATCATACTTTTATAGCTGAATCTTACCGTGATACGCCGGTCGATGTGACCGTTTCAGTTACTGGAGATTTTAGACATCTGAAAAACCTGGTCACCGAAGACGAACTCAACGGGCAAATGCCCGCGCAGGTCCACCGGATGCGCGACAGTGTCGATGAAGGAAGAATCTCATTTCCCATCCATTTGCCGCCCCACAGCTACGAGCCTTTCGAAATAGAAAGATAGAATCAGCTGTGGCTCTTCACTGAACCGGCCCATCCGTCGGTCCGCTCAGCCACCAGCTCGATCACGAATTTTATTTCCGTTCCCGCACCGGGAGCGCTTTCAATTTCGCAGCGTCCGCCAATCTTTTCGAGGCGCAATTTCATGTTAATCAGCCCATTGCCGGAAGAACGCCCGGTGTCCCGAATACGTTTCTCAATAACCGCTGCCGGGGAAAAACCGCGCCCATTGTCACGCGCCACGATTGTGAACGATCGCGCAGAGGTCGCCAGCGAGACGCTGACTTCCGACGCCGCGGCGTGTTTTACCACATTGTGCAAGCCTTCCTTGAACGCGAGGAACAAATGATGCCGCACTTCCGCTGTCACCAGCCATTGCGGCACCTGCACCGGCAAATCGAGCCGGCATCGGATCCCGAGCGGCCCCAGGTAATCCCTGGCAAACTTGCCAAGATAATTCACCAGACTATCGAGTGTGTCGTGCTCCGGGTTCACGGCCCAAACAATTTCATCCATCGCCCGTGTCATTTCTCGCGTCGTTTCATAAATCCGATCCAGTTGCGACGCCGCGGCTTCAGGATTATTCAACTCACCGTGCGCCGCCTGGCTCAACAATGAAATCCGGGTCAGGTTCGCTCCCACGTTGTCGTGGATGTCGCGGGCGATGCGCGCGCGTTCGCGTTCAACGGCCCGCTGCCGTTCCACCCGCTCCAGCTTTTGACGCATCCGCCAGCGGGCAAAGCCCAGGACCGCGCCCGTCAAAAACGCCGCCGCCACGAGTCCGCTGCCGATTCGAAACCACCACGTCTGCCAGAAATACGGGTGCACCGCAAATGCCACGCTGTCCCCGACGGAGTTCCAAACGCCATCGCTGTTGCACGCGGTAACTTCAAATTCGTAAGTCCCCGCCGGCAAATAACTGTAAATGACCGTCCGCTTCGAGCCGGCATCGGTCCAGGATCGCTCCAAACCATTCAACCGGTATTTGAATCCCATCTTTTCCGGGGACACGAAACTAATCCCGGTATAATCAAATTCAAAACGCTGTCGTCCAGGCCCGATTTGCAACGTTCCATTCGTGCTGTGGATCCCGCTCTCGACCTGGCCATCGACCAACATTCTTTCGATGTGAACCGGAGGCGGCAGTTGATTCACCTTGATGTCGTCCGGGTTGATCGCGACAACGCCCGTGCTGGTCGAAAACCACAAACGCCCGTCGCTGGTTCTGAATGATACCGGCTGAAATCCACCAGAACACTGCACGGTTGGCATTCCGTCGCCAATGCCATAAACCAAGGGATGCACCAACGATACTTTCTTGTCCGCGCACTCGATCAATTCAGATTTTTGAATCTGAAAAATACCCGCATGAGAACTGATCCAAAAATTGTTCGAACGGTCCTGCTCAATCGCGCAAATATAATTATTCGGCAATCCCTGTTTAACGCCGACGGACGAAAAACTGCCTTGCTTCAGGTAGTCCAATCCACCGCCATACGTTCCAATCCACAGCGCGCCATCGTCGTCCAGGTGGAGGCACTGCACAAAATCACTGGATAACCCGTCCGATTGACGGAATTGTTTGATGACGCCATTTTGCAATCGCCCCAACCCGCCGCCCAACATTCCAAACCAAAGCGTTCCGTCCGGCTCCTCCGCCAGCGCCCGCACATCCGGCAGAACCAAACCATTTCTCTCACCAAAGTGTGTAACGACCCCGTTTTGGTATTTCAACAGCCCTGTAACGCTTCCGATCCAGGTCACTCCATTACGCCCATGTAGAACGGCCGTTGCCGCGATTGAGCTTCCGATGGCCGTCAACGGCTCGAAACGCGCGCCATTCTTGACGCATAATCCGGCTCCCCACGTCCCCACCCACAAACGGTTTTGCGAGTCCTCCGATACAGACCAGACAAACGGATTGGGAATGCCTGTCTCGGCCCCAAAATGCGTCCATTGGTCATCATAAAAACGATACAAACCCGCCCCCTCAGTACCGACCCACAGCGCTCCATCGTGGGAACGGTCGATCGAAAGGACGCTGGCGCCCTGCCACTGGTCCGCAGGTTCGAGTGTTGTGACGCGGCTTGGCCGAAGCGCAAGCAATCCACTGCTGCCGGTTCCCACCCACAACGTGCCCTCACGGTCTTCATAAAGGCAACGCACCCAATTATCCGGAAACCCGTTGGTATGGCTGAAATGCACAACGTTCCGGCCCGGAAAAATTAAATACAATCCCTGCTCCAATGTCCCAACCGCAATGCACCCCGATTTCATTTGCGTCATCGCCACAACCGATGCGTCTCCCAACGGACTGGCACCCTCATCATGCATCTGGCCATCTTTCCACTCCGACAAATTATTCAGTCCGATAATCCAAAGGCCGCCGTCCGCACCCGCGCAAATTCCCTTAACGTAGTCGCCTTGCCGCGACGGCAATTCCTTCAGCGCCCCATCTTTCAAAATAAAGGCATTGCCGCCCCAATCCGCCCAGACAGTTCCGTTCGAAGCGGACACCAGCGCAGTGGCGCCAGAGCTGCGGCCGGTGGCATTTCGTGTGGCCACAATCTTGCCCTTTAAATCGGCCAATACTCCGGCGTCATTCAGCAGCCAAATGTCTCCGGCTGAGTCAGTCCGGATGCTTTGGATTTTCTTTTGCTCCCAGGGAGCGCGAAATTCCGTCGCATAAAAATGCCCGTCCCGATACCGCGTCAGTTCACCCGTCTCATAGCCGATCCACAAATTTCCATTCGCATCCTCATACAGGCTGGTCACGCGAGTGCTGTGCATCTCAGGTGTGGTGCTACTGTCATAGCGGGTGAACGTCACCCCGTCGAATCGCGCCAGGCCATCATAAGTCGCCAGCCAAAGGTAACCGTCCCGGGTCTGCACAATGTCGCTTACCGCGTCATTAGGCAAACCGTCTTCAGTTCGCCATGTGCGCGTAAAATATCCCGGCAAATTCGTTGCCACTACAAATGCCGCGGAGCAGAAAAATAAAAAGACGGAAATAGCGCAAACCATCGCCCTGACGCAGGTCCTGGCCACCGGAAACGAATTAGGAATTGGGCGTTTCACGGGAACAATCGAATAATGTGTTTGTGACCACTATCAAGCAAGCAATAGTTGATGCATTCCAGGTCCGACGGCCTCTTTTCGTGCGTATTCGCATCCACCGCGCGAATCGTAAATCGTAAATCCCAAATCGAAATGTCCCTAATTTTCGCTACTTTGAATAAGCGCACGGGGGCGTTATGTTTTTCAGAAATCACACCGTGCTATGAAAGCGCTTTTTGCCTTGCCCGGCTGGCGGCCAAAAACAACACCTGTGCTGCTGGCATGCCTGGCGGCGGCTGTTGCCGGGTGTGGCAAAGCCAGCACCTCAGCGTCCACTGCGCCATCCCCGGCTCCGGTTGCCACAACCCCCGCAACCCCGGCATCAACGGCCCCAGTGCCCACGGCACAGCCAATGGCCCAAACTGCCTCAACCAATTCGGCCGGGCCAACCACTTTGCAGTCCTTGAACCGCGCGATGGTGAGATGGATGAGAGCGAACCATCGGCGTCCGCGGAATTTTCAGGAATTCGCCAGCACCGCCAACGTCCAAATACCCGATCCTCCTCCCGGGAAAAAATACGCCTTAAATGGCAGGGGATTCATCATCCTGGTGGACAATTCAACCCAGTAACTTAAATGAAAATCCCAGCCAAAGCTCCCTCAGACCCCGCAACAAAGGTAAGCACGTTTCTCTTTAACGGTTGCATAGGAATCATGAACGGCTGTCATCGGACGCCGTTTCCAGGCATCGGTCGACAATTCCCCCTCTCCCCGGGGGTGAGGGTGGTCTCCTTTCGCAAAATCCAGCCCATGATCGAGCCTAAGCCTCTTCAACGTTACAACGTTTCAACGTTTCAATGCGCGTTTACGCTCATCGAACTCCTCGTCGTCATCGCCATCATCGCGATCCTTGCCGCCGTTCTCCTGCCGGTTCTTCACAGCGCCCAGATACGCGCGCAACGCTCCCAGTGCATGAGTAACATCCGACAATGTGCCATGGCGATCCTGACATTTGATAGCGATAATAACAATTGTTTCCCTCCGGCGGGCTGGCAATCTGGCGACTGGCAGGTTTCATGGGACACTCTCTGCTATCCCTATATGGGCGGGGGTAACCCGGCTAATCCAGCTGTAACTATGACTACCGGGGAATATGCCGCCAACGCGGAAAACGCAAATGCTTTGGATTTGGCCATGGGACTTAAACTCATGGCTTGCCCTTTCGACACCACTCCAGTCTTCCCAAAAGACAGCTGGATGACTTCACCCAACGGCGGATTAAACACCACCATCAAGGACTACGAAATGATTTCGACGGGAGAGAAAGGCGGGGCAGCCCAGGGAGCTAAC
Organism: Verrucomicrobiia bacterium; assembly: GCA_036269115.1. GTDB lineage: Bacteria > Verrucomicrobiota > Verrucomicrobiia > Limisphaerales > UBA11358 > UBA11358. Next base: position 29,901 of record DATAST010000096.1, read on the forward strand.
AATCTGCTTCAACGTGATACCAAATATGGCTTGCCCCCCACTTCCCAAATTCAAGGAGTTGGAATTTATTGGGATGACCAGAACGCAACCGGTCCGAATTGGAATCCTCCGGGGTATACTGATACTGTTGTTCGTCATCCCGGCGGCACGATTATGCTCGCCGAAGATGTCAACAATTGGAATGCCGAGGGCAATATCTGGCCTTGTTGCGTTGAAGGCCCAATTGCCTCCGGCCTGGGTGCCTATGAGGTTTTCTATCAAATAGACCCCACCATTACAAGCGCCGGGGCCGTGCCAACCGGCACCGGTACGAGTGAAGGCTATCTGCTTTACCAATTGCAACGGAACAGGTTTAACTACGCCTTCCACGACGGCCACGCCGAAGCCCTCACCTATCAGCAAACCTGCCAGCCACAAAAAGTCGGAGCCTTCCTGAACTACGAAGTTCCAAACGGAATGTGGAACATCAATACGGCACAGTAACACCCCGCGCCGGTAGTGTTGGATTAACATTCGCTTGTCGGATGAGCATGTCTTTTAGCAATCCAACAATAGAATAATCCATCCATCCACTAACTCAGTAATCCAACGATCCTGCGCGAAGCGCTCTTGTCCCTTCTTTTCGTGACAAGACAGGTTCCGGCAATCGTGTATGATTTAGGAAACAGCCCGAACGAGCAATTCCTATGAACGGTTTGTCATGTCGTTTGCCCAAAAATTCCCGGCCGGGAAACGTCCGCGAGTTTTCCCCGGCCATTCTCCCCTGATACCAACCGAAACATTATGAAAAGAAATCCAGCCCTAAAGTTTCAAGGTATAGCCACAGCCGCGCTTCTCATGAGCGCAGCAAGTATGGCTATCGCCCAAACAACCAATTTTTACGTCAATGCCTTTGCCTCGCCGGGCACGGATATTTCAAGCGGGAGCCAAACCAGTTGCGGCGTTTGGTATGGCAGTTCGCAATTGTTTTGGGATGGAAATACGGCCGACACCCTGGCTGACCCGGGCGACTTTTCATGCTATGTCGCCGTGGACTTGAATGACTCTGGTGGAAATGTGATGGAAGATTTCTTCACTCCGGGGCCAAACGACAATCTCTGGTATAACGGCAGTCCACAGGGTGTCCAGCTGTCACAATACAAGGCCGTCCACTTTGACGTCTTATGGGACACTGCAAACTCGACCATTGGGATTGATCAATTCAACAGCGTTGAAACGATCAACCCTGGCCTGGCCAACAGCGATCCAAACGCATCCGGCGTCGGTTCCGGCCTCGACGTTCAGGTCGCCGGACTTGGGACGACGTCACCCGAACCTGTGACTCTTGGGTACCTTGACATTCCCGACGCTGCGTCCAATGGATGGGTCACGGTCACAATTCCCATCAATCCGTCCGCCTCTGGCATAGACGGCGGAGTTGGCCTCATGCTTAAAAAATGGATCAGTACTCCCGGCGATATTCCCGCCAATTCAGCCGCATACTTCTGGATCGGCAATATGTGGTTTGAAGGCTCTGCCGCCCCGCCTCCCCCGCCAACTCTTCAACTTCCGGCGAAACCGACAGCCGGATTAAATGTACTCGCCAGCACGCCGGGACTTTATGACCGCCAGCAGGTCGGATTGGTCGCAAGCAATGGCGTCTCGTGGGTCGGACACGCCACCACCGCCAACCCGGTCACGTACTCTTTCACCATTGACGGTTTCCCACAAGACCCAGCCACCCGGTATGCGTGCGAAGCGTATCTCATCATGTCGCCGAATCCGACAGCCTATGACCTGGCCCTCGACTATAATGAGGCCAACGCCATCATCGTCTCCCTGCAACAGGGCGCCGGAACGACCATGATGAGCTTCCAGGACAAAATAAATAGTCCGGGCAGCGAGGCTTTTTCCACTATCGGAACCGTGACCAACAACGGAACCGCGCTCGGAACATGGAGCGTCACCTTCACCTCGGACACCGACGTGACCATGACCGCCCCCAACGGCAGCACCAGCAGTTTTGTTTTTACCAACGCCTCTTCTTTTGCCGAAACGGTAAGCCCCGGCATGTATTTGTATCTCGGTATGCAGGGAAATAACGCCGCCTCCCTCAACGACGCCGTCTGTTATTCACAATTCTCTCTCACCGGCGTAGCTGCGGCCGTGACGGACAATTTCGCGGCCGACACTACCCTAAACACAAACACCTGGTACAACTTCATGGCTACCGGTCCAGCCGGAGTGTTCGTCTCGCCGACCAATGCGGCATTTTGGCTCAAATGGAATACCCCCGCCTCCGGCTTTCACTTACAGGAAAGCTCCGGCATCCAGGGACCCTGGTCCGCCTTCTCGAGTGATCTGGTCATTAACGGCGCAGGCGCGATCCTGCAATTGGTTACTACCAACGATGTTCCAGCCGGAACCCCGGATGCATTCTTCCAATTGATTAAACCATAGTCTTTTGCGGATGGCGCGGCGGCTCGCAAGTGGCGCAGCCGCCGCTGTCTGGCGAAATTAGCCGGGCAAAGTGTATTTGAAAAGAATGCAAGAGCCAGAGCCCCAATGATTCTGTTTGAGTGGCAGCCAATTTCCGGCATGCTTTCACCCTGAAAAATGGGTTGCAGCAATTTTCACAAATTCGCCATTGCACTCGCCTTCTGTCTTTTATCCATTCGAGCCTTCGCCCAAACCAAAACGGACGGCTGGACTCTTCGCGACGGCGGCGTCATTCGCGGCCCGGTTTCGGAACGGAAGGTCGCATTAGTTTTTACCGGAGACAACTTCGCCGAAAGCGGCAACGTAATTTTGAGCGAACTGGCCAGGCACAACGCCAGGGCGTCCTTCTTTCTCACAGGCAATTTTTTGACGAACGCGGAATTTGCGCCGCTCGTGCGCCGCATGGTCGCCCAAGGCGATTACATTGGCCCGCATTCGGACAGGCATCTGCTTTTCTGCGACTGGAACAGCCCGGCTAAAACATTAGTCACGAGCGATCAGTTCCACGCGGACCTCAACGCCAACCTCGACAAACTGGCCGGTTTTGGCATCACGCGGGCGGAATCGCAATTCTTTCTGCCAGCATTTGAACATTTTAATAGCGACATTGCCCGTTGGAGCGCGCAAATGGGATTGACGCTGGTCAATTTTACGCCCGGGACGCGCGCCAATGCAGATTACACCGGAGAAACGGACCGGGATTTTGTTTCATCTGCCGCGATTTTCGACAGCATCGTTCGGCGCGACCACGAGGACCCCCGCGGCCTGAACGGATTCATTCTGTTGCTGCACATCGGCAGCGGCCCTGCCCGCGCGGACAAATTCGCAGGCCGGTTCGGCGCATTACTGGACTATCTGGCCTCCCGCGGTTATCAGTGCGTGCGCATTGACGAACTGTTGGCGGCATCCGATGCCATTTATATCCGTGCAAATCAAATTGGCTACGGTGTTTCGGAGCCTAAGACAGCAATCGCGTTCTCAACGGCGTCCCTGCCCAAATCATTTTCCGTAACGGACGTGAAATCAGACATAATTGTTTTCACACGCGAAGCAAAACCACTTCAGGGCGCCGCCTGGGGGCAATTCACCAATCACATGGAACTGGATTTTTCGTCTCTGACAAATCCGGGAAACTATTGCATTCAGTATGGCGGCGCAGTTTCACTCCCGTTCACCATCCAGTCGCATCCGCTGACCGTGTTGCCGGATGAATTACTTGAATTCATGCGCGAGCAGCGTTGCGGCTACAATCCGTGGCTCGGAACAAACTGCCATCAACTAGATGGCCGCACTTCGTATGGGCCCCTTCCCCCCGGCACGCAGTTGAACGTGACCGGCGGCTGGCATGATGCCGGTGATACGCTGAAATATCTCGTCACTTCCGAAACGGCCACGGCTGACATGCTTTTGGCGTATGACGTGGCGTCACATAAATCCCGCAAGGCCGCCCCAGACGCTCAGGAGCGCTTCCGCGCCGGATATTTTGGTGACCGCGTCAATGCCATGGGAAACGCGGGCTCGAACAGAATTCCCGATATCCTCGACGAAGCGCGTTGGGGATTGGATTGGATGCTTAAAATGCATCCGGCATCAGACACCCTTTATTTTCAGGTGGGAGATGACCGTGATCATATCGGCTGGCGCCTGCCGCAAAATGACACAGCTGATTACGGATGGGGTCAAGGCGGCGCGCGCGTGGTCTATTACGCCGATGGTCGTCCGCAGGGTTTGGGAAAATACAAAAGCGCATCGACAGGCATTGCGAACCTCGCGGGCACTTATGCGGCGGCCATGGCCCTCGCGTATCAAATTTGGCGGGATGATCCGTTGCAAGCGACGTTCGCCGCGCGATGTCTCCAGGCCGGGCGCGAGGTTTATGCGATGGGCAAGTCCAGTGAGGGCGTGCAGCAGGGCAATTCGTACAGTGCGCCTTATCGCTACGCCCCCACCATATGGGCACAGGACATGGAATGGGGCGCCGCCGAACTCTTTCGCGCGACGGGCAAACAGACATTTCTCTCCGATGCCGAACATTACGCAAAACTCGCCGCGGACGAAAACTGGATGGGCCGCAAACAAACGGGCCATTACCAATATTATCCTTTCCTAAACGCGGGCCATTTCCGGCTCTTTGACCTGGTGGATGACCGTTTCAAACGCCGTCTGGCCGGTTATTACCAGGCCGGGATTGATCGATGCGTTCGCGCCGGGAACAAAAACCCTTACCACATAGGTGTGCCGTTCATCTGGTGCTCGGATAACCTGGTAGTCGCATTGGCCACACAATGCCTGATGTACGAACAGATGACTGGCGACACGCGCTATCATCAGTTCGCCTCCGCGCAAAACGATTGGTTGCTCGGACGTAATCCATGGGGCATGACTGCATTCACGGGCGTCGGGTGCCGGTTCCCGTGCGCCGTTCATTTAATGACGCACTTGCTGGGGCGAAACGTTCGTGGCGGCATGGTCGATGGACCGGTGTATGATCGGATTTTTAACTCGTTAAAGGGCGTCGGCATCGCCGAACCGGACCCTTTGGCTCCGTTCCAGGGAATGGCGGTTTATCACGATGATTTGCACGATTATTCTTCCAATGAACCCACGATGGATGGAACAGCGGCGGCGATTTTGATGTTTGTGATGGCATGTCGATAAGCCGAAGATGGCAGGGACAACGCGCTACACTTTCCCTGCCAAAAATTCGAAGTGCATCCTTCCTCGCCACTGATTAAACTTTTTCCCCAATGGAATATGAAGCCGTCATCGGGCTGGAGATGCATGTCCAGCTCAAGACCAAATCAAAGATGTGGTGCACCTGCGCCAACGCTTTCGGCGCGGAGCCAAATACGAATGTGTGCCCCGTATGCCTGGGATTGCCCGGCGTCATGCCCGTGGCGAATGAAGAAGCGTTGCGTTTAACCATTTTGACCGGCCTGCTCTTGAATTGTGAGATTCCGGCAGGCGCAAAGTTCGACCGCAAAAATTATTTTTATCCCGACATGCCCAAGAACTACCAGATTACCCAGTACGACCGGCCCAGCACAGGCCGGGGATACGTGGAATTTGAGTTTAAGGGGGACATTTCGCGCGTCCACATCACACGCGCTCACCTGGAGGAAGACGTCGGAAAAAATATTCACTTCGAGCGCAGCAGCGGCGTGGACTTCAACCGCGCGGGCGTGCCGTTGCTGGAGATCGTTTCCGAACCAGATCTCAGCAGCGCCGACCAGGCCTATGATTACTTAAATGCCCTCAAAGACATTTTGATGTACGGCGGCATCAGCGATTGCGACATGGAAAAGGGCATGGTGCGGTGCGACGTGAACGTCTCCGTACGCCCCAAAGGAGCAAAAGAACTCGGCGCAAAAATCGAAATCAAGAATATGAACAGCTTTTCGGGTGTGCGCCGCGCGCTCGAATATGAAATCCCCCGCCAGACGGACGTCGTCAAAAGCGGTGGAAAGCTCATTCAATCCACGCGCCGCTGGGACGACGTAGCTGGCGTCACCGAAGAAATGCGGACCAAGGAGCACGCCCACGATTACCGCTATTTTCCCGAACCGGATTTGATGCCGTTCCAGCCGGCGGAAAAATGGTTGAAAGAGATTTCCGACCGAGTCGTCGAGTTGCCCCTGGCCCGCAAACGCCGTTTCATGCAGGACTATCAATTGCCCGCTGGCGACGCGGAAGTTTTTAAGAATGACGTCCCGCTGGGAAATTATTTCGAGCCAATCGCAAAACAATCGAAGAACCCCAAAGCCGTCGCCAATTGGGTCATCAATAATTTGCGCGCAAAGCTGGCCGAAACAAGCAGCGCGCAAAACGAGGCATTCATCGAGCAATCGGAGACAGAACCGGCAAAACTCTTCGCGGGTTTGAAATTCAAACCCGAATCCATCGTGGAATTGGTCACCCTGGTGGACTCAAAAACCATCAGTAGCTCCATCGCCCAGCAGGTCTTTTCCGAGATCTACGATACTGGCAAGTCTCCCGGCGATATCGTCAAGGAAAAGGGCCTTGCCCAGGTCAGCGATACCGGAGCCATCGAGAAATTCTGCGATGAAGCCATCGCCGCCAACCCTAATTCCGTGGCCGACTACAAAAATGGCAAGACGGCGGCGCTAAATTTCCTCAAAGGCCAGGTCATGAAGTTAAGTAAAGGCAAGGCGAATCCAAATCTCGCAGGCGAGGTTTTGGAGAGAAAATTAAAAAGTTGAATTGATAAACGAGGAACAAAAACTGCTATTCTTTATTCGTGTCACAGCAATCCAATCTAAGTCGAGAAGCCATCCTCGATGCTTTTCAGAAAATATGATTCCAAAAACACTCGCTCAGGTTTCCGAAATGGCCGCCCAGGGAGAATCCTTCGACCTCTGTTTGAAAAATTTTCTGGATTATTTTTACGCAAAGCCAGGTGTTGATGCTCTCGAACTGGAACCGCCGCGACTTATCGCAAAAAATCCGCAATTTGGGGAAATCGAAGACGCGTATTTGGCAGCGACTGCGGAATGGCTGTCATGGAAATTTGATTTAACGCCGCCGTCGTGGATTTTCGATCCGAGCCGGGCATTGCGCCGGCCGTGGTTTGCATCAACGCTTTCGGCTTTGCGCGCCGTCCTGCTGATTGAAAGTCCAGCCGCGTTCCGATCACGAAATTTATTTATCAGCGAGAATGCGCTGACTCGCGCTTGATACCTATGTTCACCCAAATTAAATCCGTTCATTTTATCGGCATTGGCGGCACCGGCATGGCTGCGGCTGCCGCCGCCATGCAGGAAAAAGGCTATACCGTCACGGGCTCGGACCAAAATGTGTATGAGCCCATGGCTTCGTTTCTTGCCGGCAAAAAAATCACCGTGATGAATGGCTACGCCGCTGCCAACCTGGGCCATAAGCCGGACCTGGTGGTCGTGGGCAACACCGTCACACGGGGCAATCCCGAAGGGGAAACCGTTCTGGATCATAAATTGCGATACTGCTCGCTGCCGGACCTGTTGCGGGAATTTTTTATCCGCGGGAAACGCTCTATTGTCGTCTCCGGCACACACGGCAAAACAACCACCACCTCCCTGCTGGCCTGGGTCTTCGAACACAATGGCCTCAATCCCAGCTTTTTCATCGGCGGCATTCCCGGCAATTTTTCGCAAGGCGCCCGATTTACCGATAGCGAATGGATCATCATCGAGGGAGACGAATACGACACAGCTTTCTTTGACAAGCGCAGCAAATTCATCCATTACCAGCCGGAAGCCGCCATCATCAATAACCTCGAGTTCGACCACGCGGATATTTTTGAAAACCTGGCAGCGATCCAAAAGACCTTCTCGCACTTTATCCGGATAATTCCGCGCAACGGCGTGCTGCTGGCCAATGGCGATGATCCAAACCTGGCTCCCCTTTTGAACGTCAACTTCTGCCCGGTGAAACGCTTCGGTCTTGGCGAAAACAACACCGTCCAGGCGTTTAACCTGAACCTGGCGCCCACGGCGAGCGCCTTTGAGATTCCCAGCTTCAAATTCCAGATCAATTTGGTTGGCGAATTTAACGTACGCAATGCACTGGCGGTGGCCGCGTGCGCAAAACACTTCGGGCTCTCCAACAAACAAATTCAATCCGCCTTCGAGACATTCAAGGGCGTGAAGCGCCGCATGGACGTACGTGGCATCGCCGGCGGCGTCACCGTCATTGACGATTTCGCCCATCATCCCACGGCCATCCGGGTAACCATGGAGGCGTTGCGGCTGAAATTCCCGCGGGAAAAGATTTGGGCCATCTTTGAGCCGCGTACGAATACGACCCGGCGAAATGTTTTTCAAAATGACCTGGTGACCGCGTTCGGCCTGGCCAACAGCATCGTCATCTCACAAGTCGCGCGCCTGGAGCAACTCGCGCCTGAAGACCGGTTGAATCCTGAGAAACTAATGGATGATTTAAAGGCATCCGGAAAAGACGCCACTTACCTGGCCGATGCCGACGCCATTGTCACGCACGTTTCAAAAAATGCCGTTGGCGGCGATGTGGTTGTTGTGTTCAGCAACGGCGGATTTGGCGGTATTCACGGCAAATTGCTCGATCGGCTGGGAAAACGGTAAGCCATTAAAATGCCCGACGGGCTTACATAGTGAATGACGAGCACAAAGCATTTTCCTGGATGATGGCCCTGGGTTGTTGGGTATTCGGAATCTCGATCCTGTTCGCAATTCTTAGCTCGCGCTGCCTCTACGCGGATGGAGCGTACGAATTTATTCGCGTCCTGCAGTCGCAAAATTTTGTGGTCCTCCTGTGGTCGCGGCATTTCGTCTTTTACATTTTTGAAGCGCCACTCGTGCTGGCCATCAAACTCGGCGTTACCAATCTCTCGTGGCTGCGGCTGGCATTTGGATTGGGCTGTTTCCTCCCCTGGCCGCTCGCGCTGGCCGCGTGCTATTGGATTTGCCGCAAACATTTCTGGCTGGCAGCGACCGGGTGCGCCGCCGGTTATTTAAACGCGGCCTTCGTGGCAATCGCCGAACATATCGTCACGCACGCGCTTTTTTGGCCATCGCTGTTTGTGATTCTATTTGCCCGGCCGCTCAAACCGGGCGCCATCGTTATTTTGCTGGCCTGCGCGAGCGCCATGTTGTTCTCGTATGAATCGCAGTTGTTCCTGTCTGCTCCACTCTCGTTGCTGGCGCTTTGGCGCGCGCACGTGGAAAGACAGGAAAACAATCGCACCGGGTGGACGATTTTCCTGATCGCATCCGCGCTCTTCGCCGCGGGCGTGAGCGTTGGGTTGTGTGGCGTGCTCATGCCCGAGCATCACGCCGACTTTTCAGCATTCAAGAACGGCTCGCGAGCGATGCTCGCTCACCTGGGCTGGCCATTAGGCTGGACCGTGGGCTGGATCGTTCTTGCCGTAGCGGCGTCGTTTTCGGAAAACATCTGGAAACTCGTTTCCCAAAAGCCGGGCGTATTTGTCCTTATTGCCGCGGTCCTGGTATGGGGCTCCTGGCCAATCCTCGCGCCTAACCGCGGGGACACCGGCCTGCAATACGACCATCGATCCGTGGATACACTCGTGCCATTGGCCCTCCTGCCGCTGGCGCTGATTTTGCGGTTCCGGCCGCAATGGCTCGAGTCAAAGAGCTACCGCCTCGAATCGCTCGCCGCGGCGTTATTAATCGGCCAATCCCTTTGGCAAATATCTGCGACCGTGCATTGGTGCCAGGACGTGATGTGGATGCGGGAAACCCTTGCCTCGCACGGCGGCATTGTGCCATTGCATTCCACGGTGCTGGCCGCGGATGGCATGGAAGGACGCGATTTGCACAGCGATAGGTTGGGCGGCCGCTTTGACTGGACGTGGCCCTCCCTGAGCCTCGCACTGGCGCCAAAACCAAACATCCAAAGCTTTGTTTGCTCCGAGGTCTTCCTATCCCCTCAAATTCGCGCCCGCTTTTGGCAGCCGTATGATCCGCTGGCGCCCCAAACGCTTCCCGACCTGCGGCATTACGGTATCAATTACCGCGGCTTCCTTGCGGCCATGAATGCTCCCGCAACGGCCACTAAGTGAAGCTTCAAGGAAGAAGCTCCAAGCCCCAGAGAAGAACCGGGGGGGGAAATCTCCAAACTCCAAACTCCAAGCTCCAAGCAACACCCAACGCCGAACATCGAAGCTGAACGTCGAACGTCGAATGCACGGGGACCAGGGACGATCAAAAGGGCCGTTTCATTTTTCCTGTGTATAGGAAAAGAAACGGGAAACGAGGACAGAAATAGCGATTTTGCTAGGGAAATTCGGGGTTTTTGAGGAGACGGGCGGCGAGGACGCCTATCCGACGACGCGGGAGACGTCGGAGAACTTCCGCATTCGCCAAGGCTCGGAGGACAGGTCTGCGCCGCAGGTCGTGAGAACGTGAGAGCATGAGAAGGTGGGGCAGAAAAGCTCCAAACTCCAAGCACCAATCACCAGTGGCGGAGTCGTGAGATTCTTTAGAGCTTGGTGCTTGAGGCTTCTCTGGTGCTTGGTGCTTGGGGCTTGGGGCTTTTCCTTGTTTCTCTGGTGCTTGGGTTTTGGGGTTTGGAGATTCATTAAGCTTCATGCCACAAGCGCCAAGCACCAAAGAATCTTTCAAGGACCAACGCCGCCATTTGGTGCTTGGTATTTGGATATTCTCTGGTGCTTGGAGTTTGGAGTTTGGGGCTTTTTCACGGCGCTCGGAGTTCGGGCCTTGGAGCTTTTCCTTGGTTCCCTAGACTTAATGTTTGGAGCTTTCCCATCAAACCGTAACAGTCTTTTCACACTGCCTCCATCACTCCGTAGCATGCATGTGTCTTTTCTGGCATGTGAATTGCATTCGACCATTCATGGCTAGAAAGTTGAACCCGACAAATCTGCCGCGGCCCGAAGAAGTCGCCCCGGAGACGTTGAATCGCCGGTCCCACCCAACGGCGTCCACTCTCGTTTTGATGCAACTCCGAGCGCAGGAATTGAAAATCACGCCGCCGGCAAGCATTCGACTTGAAATTAGCGCCGAAGACGCGACCGAAGACGACGCGCAACCGGTCAAAATCGTCTTGATTGATGGAAAGAAGTAGTGGCAAGCATTTTGCTATCACGAAGTGAGGGATACTATAACCGGTCCATCACGTTCGCAGGAGGGCTTTTTCGGACCGAATGTATGACAGGGCAACGGAATTTCTAAAAATGGGACACTTCTTCACTGTGCAGATCAAAAGGCTTTCCCCCATTAAACTTCACCTGTTGATAGCCGGCTTCGTGGAGAAACAGCGCCAATTCCAATTCTGCCCGTTGCGTGGCATCATTCAAAATACCGTTCTGAACGGCCGCCGCGCGTACGTCCATCACCGCTTGTTCACGCGCCGTTTGTTCCAGGTCCTTATCGAACGTGCGCAACAATCCCGTCGTATGGTCAATCACCTGGCTCCGTCGATCGTCCAGGTAGGCGTCCGTCAACTCTGGCGGCGGCAGGCGAATGGAGATCACTTTTCCCGAAACGGTCACATCTTCCGGCTTAAGTCGTTCCAGGTTGATTCCGCCTTCGACGACGCCATGCGCCAGCAACAGCACGCGACTTTCACCGTACCATTTTGCGTCATCCAGAATGATTACTTTTTCGACGACGTATTTTACCGTGACCAGGTGGGAAAGGGTCTGGATTTGTTCGACGACCGAGTCCGTTGGCTCTTCACGCGGACCGGCGCCCGATTTGGTGGCGAACCTCTTTCCCATCCAAATGCCCACGGCAAAAACGGCCACCGCAAACACGACCGCAATAAATGTTTTGAGCATTCGCACGACGAATCCATGACAGGATTTCGGCGAATTGTCACGAATGGAATTTTTTGATTTTTTAGGGAGCGATTTTACCCCAGACTGGATGACCATGCGTCTGAATCCGTTCCTTAAGAATCTGCCAACGTATCAGCCGGGCCGCCCGATTGAAGAAGTGGCCCGCGAATTGAATTTGCCCGCCGCTTCCATTATCAAAGTGGCATCCAACGAAAATCCTTTTGGCCCGTCGCCGCTCGCGGTCGCCGCGATGCAAAAGGCGATTTCCGGCGTGAATCTTTATCCAGATGGGAACGCATTTTATCTGAAGCAGAAACTGGCCGCCAAACTGGGCCTGGAGCCCGGGCACTTGATTCTGGGCAATGGCTCGAATGAAATCATCGAGTTCGCCGCCCACGCGTTGCTGCAGGACGTCGGCGATGGCCGGAACGTCGTCATGTCACAGTTCTGTTTCGCGATCTATCCCATTGTTGCCAAAATGCTCGGCGCGGAGGTGATCACGGTCCCAGCCCGGCAATACGGGCACGATCTGCCGGCCATGCTGCGAGCCATCACACCGCAGACCAGGATTGTTTTTGTAGCCAATCCAAACAATCCCACCGGCACACTCGCCCCGCGCGACGAAGTCGTCCAATTCGTCAATGACATCCCTGACGATGTGCTCCTGGTCATGGACGAGGCCTATATTGAATTCCTCAACGATCCTATGGACCTGGTCCCGCTCGTGCGCCTGGGAACCAGAAAAAACCTGATTCTGATGAGGACCTTTTCCAAAATTTACGGCCTGGCCGGCTTGCGAATCGGTTTCGGCATCGGCAGCACGGAGCTGATTTCTGCTTTTGAAAAAATCCGGCAGCCTTTCAATATCAATTCCGTTGCGCAGGCGGCGGCGGTCGCCGCCCTGGACGATGACGAACACGTGCGCCGAACGCGGACAAATAATTTTGCCGGCCTTGATTTCTTCGAACGCGCCCTCCGGGAATTAAAGGTGGAATTTGTTCCCTCTCAAGCCAATTTCATCCTCGCGCGCGTCGGGGACGGCGCGAAAGTTTTCGACGCCATGCAACGACAAGGTGTCATTGTCCGTCCCATGGGCGGATACCTGTTGCCTGAATGGATCCGCATATCCATCGGCACGCCAGCGGAGAATGAACGGTCTATTGGCGTGCTGAGACGGGCGTTAAAACGCTAAAAACGTTGAAACCCGAATTTTGCGTTAGATGTCGTCGTTTCGAACCATTGGACGACTTTTCTCCGTCTACGGACGCGGGCTGGTTGACGATCTCTTTTCAGCCGAGGTACGAGGCTCTGACTGAAAGCCCTGATAAGGGCGAAATATAACAACCCGGGGCAGAGCGCGAGTCGGCGAGTGCGCCGCCCCGGGTAAAACCCCCGCAATATAAGCCGCTGACTGCGAAGCCGCGCGAGATCGCAAGTGGCGCTGCCACCGCGAGTTTGATATTCGGCCTTTTCCCTGCTCTCTCCGTCAAACGCCGGGCGAGCGCCCGCACAGTTTTGTGCAGCTCTAATGCAACGCAATTGGAATTCACGTCCAAAAGCGGCTATGAGCGTGACACTTGCATTGAAGGTAACCACCTAACGAACTCCAATGCAAAATCCGAGTTGAAACGGTAGGGACGGCGCAACGCGCCGTCCCTACCGTTTCAACCTTTTAACCTTTTAACGATTCAACGTTTTCGCCGTTTTCTTTTGTTAATTCGAACAGTTAGCCCCACAATCGGCCCGTGCCAATTCCAACGGGCGCGCTCATTAACGCCATCGGTATTCTCCTGGGGGCGTTTGTCGGACTGACCTGGCGAAAGGCGCCTTCGCTGCGGACACAATTATTTGTCCGCAATGCCATCGGCGCCTGCACGCTCTTTCTTGGGTTGCGATTAATCTACCTCAGCATCGACGGTACGTTTTGGCCCAGCATGAAGGCGATTTTCATCATGTTTCTTTCGGTCGTGTTTGGTTTTTGGGCGGGAAAACTGTTGCGACTGCAAAGAATGTCGAACTACCTCGGACGCCTTGCCGGCAGCGCTATCACCGCGGCGCAGCATAATCCCGCTATGAACTCATCCAACGCGTTCAATGCCTGCGCCATTTTATTTTGCGCCGCGCCCCTTGGCATCATTGGCGCAGTCACAGATGGATTGTCCGGGTATTTCTACTTCCTTGCCGTAAAAGCTGCGATGGACGCCCTGGCGATGTTGGGTTTTGTGAGAATTTTTCAGTGGCCGGCCGCATTATCAGCCCTGCCGGTGCTCGTATTTTTCAGCGCCGTGACATTGGGCGTTCAACTTTATGTCAGTCACAGCCGGAATCCTGCGGTGCTGGATTCCATCGGGTCTGCCGCAGGGTTGATCGCCTGTATTATTACCATCGTCATTTTTGAGGTTCGCCGGGTTGAATTGGCAAATTTTTTGCCGGCGCTGGCTGTAGCTCCCCTGCTCACGAAATTGTGGGGATGACAAACTTTTATGCCCGAAACGGTTGATTTGACCATTCTCATGCCGTGCCTCAATGAGGCCGAGACCATCGCGCGCTGCATCGAAAAAGCGAAGGCTGGAATCGCAAAAGCCGGAGTGCCCGCAGAGGTTGTCATTGCTGATAACGGAAGCACGGATGGTTCGCAGGCAATCGCGGAAAAATTGGGCGCGCGGGTGGTTGCGGTCAGTGAGAAAGGTTACGGAAGCGCGCTGATCGGCGGGACCCGGGCAGCTCGCGGCAAATGGATTCTGATGGGTGATGCGGATGATAGCTACGATTTCTCGCAAGCCGACCGGTTTGTCGGCAAATTTCGGGAAGGATATGAATTGGTGATGGGTTGCCGATTGCCGTCCGGCGGCGGCACTATTATGCCGGGCGCCATGCCATGGAAAAATCGCTGGATCGGCAATCCCATCTTGAGTTTTATTGGACGGCTTTTCTTTAAATGCCCGGCTCATGATTTTCATTGCGGCCTTCGCGGATATACCCGGGACGCTTTCGAAGCGCTGGACCTGCAAACCACAGGAATGGAATTCGCCTCCGAGATGGTAATCAAAGCGACGCTCAGAAAAGCGAAGATCACAGAAGTTCCGGTGACTTTGAGCAAGGACGGGCGGTCCCGTCCTCCGCATTTGAAGCCATGGCGCGACGGCTGGAGACACTTGCGTTTCATGCTGTTGTTTTCGCCGCGCTGGCTGTTTTTAATTCCCGGATTTGTGCTTTTTGTCGTTGGAGCCTGCACGGCGGTGGCATTGTCCGCGGGCAATATTGCAGTTGGAACGATCACGTTAAACGTCGGCACGCTTGCCGTAAGCTGCATGACGGCGATTGTTGGATTTCAACTGGTGGCATTTGCATTTTTCACAAAAGTGTTTGCGATTGCGGAGGGGCTCCTGCCTGACGACCCGAGACTCACGCGTGTGCTGAAAATCCTCACGTTGGAGAAAGGCCTGGTCATCAGCCTGGCGATTTTTCTCTTCGGTATTGTTTTGCTCGCTCGCGCGATGTGGCTTTGGGGCAACGTCCATTTTGGACAATTGCCATCCATGGAAGACAACCTGAGACGGTTGATCCCCGCCGCAGGGCTGGTCGTGATCGGAATCCAGGGAGTGTTTTCGAGCTTCTTCATGAGCGCATTGGGACTGAAAACGAAGGGACGGAAACCGCCGGGCGTGGAACCCGGCTGGAAAGCAGCGAACAGCGAACGGTAGGGCAGTATCCTGCCTGCCAGTTCACCGATTCTTCTTCGTTTCCTGATTTCGTTGCTATTTAATATTGCGAAGCAGCGGACGTCAGTCCGTTCTGACGGATCATTTTGCGGTGCAAACCGCCGGTTCTAAATGAAAAAAATTTGCGCCATAACAGGAGGCAACGGCTACGTCGGAGGGTGCCTGAAGGATTTCTTCGCCTCGCGCGGCTGGGAAATTTTTGAACTGACCCGCCGTCCCCGGCCCGGTTCGCGAGCGTTTCAATTCCAGTTGGGTGACGACCTTTCTCCGGATCTGCTTTCAGGAGTGACCGCCCTCATCCACTGCGCCTACGATTTTGAACCCCTGCAATGGGACGAGATCGCATCCGTCAACGTCGAAGGCTCCAGCAAAGTCCTCCAGGCCGCCCGCGCTGCAAACGTGCCCAAAGTCATTTTCATTTCCAGCATCAGCGCCTACGAGGGATGCCGTTCGCTCTACGGCAAAGCTAAATTGGAAATTGAAAAAATTGCTCTCGCCAACGGAGCGCTCGTCGTCCGCCCCGGACTCGTCTATGGAGACGTCGCCGGCGGAATGTTTGGAAAACTCTCGGCAAAAATCCGCAAATCCGCCCTCGTGCCGCTGGCAGGCAACGGCTCACAAATCCAATTTCTTGTCCATAGCGAGGACCTGTCCGCGTTTATCGAAAAATTTGCATCGGGCAATGTCGATACACCGCCACGCGTCGTGACCGCGGCGAACGAACGGCCCTGGCCGTTCAAGGAATTGGTTCGTGAGATTGCCAGGACCGTGAATAAAAAACCGGCATTTATTCCAGTGCCCTGGCGTGCCATCTGGCTCGGCCTTAAGTCTGCCGAACTTTGCGGACTAAGGTTGAATTTCCGAAGCGACAGTCTCGTGAGCCTGATGTATCAAAACCCCGCCCCCGATTTCTCGCCCAACGCCAGCCTCGGCCTCACCTGCCGCCCGTTCAAAGCGTGAAAAATAAGCCTCGAAAAACACCCGGACAACGCCGCCAGGTCGCCCTGCTGATCGATTTTTCGCGCTGGTACGGTCGCCGGATTCTTTTGGGAGTCGCAAAATTTGTCCGCGAACATCACGAGTGGTCCCTGCAAAGCGAGGAATGGCGCTGGAGCGATCCAGTGCCCTATTGGATCAAAAATTGGAAAGGCGACGGCATCATCGCCTGGCTTGAAACTCCCGAACTGGGCGAGATGGTCCGCAATTTGGGTGTTCCCGCCGTGGACGTGCGGGGTTCCTCCGGCTGCGGATTGCCACTCATCGACACCGAAAATGAAATTGTGGGCAACCTCGCCGCCGAACATCTCATGCAGCGCGGCTTTCGCCATTACGCTTTTTGCGGTTTCGTGGGAGCCAATTATTCGGACAACCGCAGTCATTGGTTTCGGGAGCGGCTGGCCCGGGCCGGATTCAGTTGCGCTGTTTATGAACCGCCGGAGATTGCCCGGAATACGCAGGCGATTGAACTCGAGAAGCGCGGGCTCCTGTTTCAGGAAGACCTCGCGCGCTGGCTCAAATCACTTCCCAAGCCGGTCGGCATCATGACCTGCAATGACATTCGCGGACAGCAGGTCCTGAACGCCTGCCGCCGCGTTGATTTGCTGGTACCCGAGGAAGTCGCCGTCATCGGCGTGGACAATGACGAACTATTCTGCGAACTCTCGGACCCGCCGCTCACCAGCATCGCCCTGGATACCCTGCGCATTGGCTATGAATCCGCGGCGCTGCTGGAACGGATGATGTCTGGCAAACGGCCCCCTGCCCGGCCGATTCTGATTCCGCCCAAAGGCATCGTCACGCGGCGTTCCACGGACGTCCTGGCGATGGATGACCGTCAACTGGCGGCCGGCACGCGCTATTTGCGCGAGCACGTGTTCGACGCCATCTCAGTCAACGACATGGCCCGTGCCGCCGGCATGTCCCGTCGTGTTTTTGAAAGACGTTTCGTCGCCCAGGTGGGACGCGCGCCCAAGGCTGAGGTTCTGCGTCTGCGCATCGAACGAGTCAAAGAATTGCTCGCGGACACCGATTGGCCCCTGGCCCAAATCTCCGAACGCACCGGCTTCAAACACAGCGAGTATCTCCACACCGTCTTCACACAAAAAACCGGCAGCACTCCCGGAAAATTCCGCTCCGCCGCCTGGGCAGCGAATGGTGAGTTTGCGTTTGACCGCACGGAGACGGTGATGCGGTAATTAGTCTAGAGTCCACAGTCCACAGTATTGGAAGCACCAAACACCAAAGGGAAATCTCCAAACCCCAAAACCCAATCACCAGGGAATCTTCAAACTTAAATCCCCAACTTTACGGCCGGGGTGCTTGAACGACTCTCTGGCGCTTGGCGCTTGTGGCTTCTCTGGGGCTTGGGGTTTGGAGTTTGGGGCTTTCCCATCTCCTATCTTCCATCTCCCATCTTCGATATTTGCTCCGCAATCACCGACGCAATTTCCTCATTCCCGGAAAACACCGGCGTAAACAAACTGCGCAAGCGCAACACCAGCACTTCAAGGTTCTGCAACGCTGGATCAAAGACCGTTTCGAGCGCCACCGGGGAAACGTCACCGAGGCTTTTGCAAAATGCGTTCGCGCCGGTGTCGGGGAAAAAGCGCAAGAGCAGGCTGATGGTTTCGAGCCAGGTTTGGCCGTGAATTGCCGCCCACGCTTCCTTGCTGGTGTAACCCGACTCCACGAGCGCGCCGGGGCCGGCCATATCATAAAGACGCGGGTCGGTTTGGATCAATTTTTGCAATTCCGCCATCCGTTTTTGCGGTTCACCGGCGATGTCATTGATACGCCGCGCCAGGCTCAGGACTTCATCCAGCAGCACGGGCAGGTTTTTCATGTTGTTCGCCAGCAAAATGCGGACGCCCATCACACCCAGCGAAAACAAATCACCCGGTGAACTCAGCAAAGGCCGAATCTCGTAGGGTGCTTTCGAAAACCGAACGCCGGCTGAACCTTTGAGTTTGGCCACGACGGCTTCGGACAATACGGCCGGGAGAGTGCGGAACCGCGCTTCTCGCGGCCCGGCTTCCGACTTGTGAAGGTGACCGTAAAGCTCAAGCCGTTCCTCTCCCAACGGCAGCTTGAACCACAGCAAATCATGAGGATCGGCGGCCAGAAAATCCTCCGCCACCAGCGTTCCCTCCAAAACAACCCGGTCCCCTGACATCTGGACCTCCCGGACCTGCGCGCTGGCGATGCCGGAGGTATTTGCCCCAATGCTTCCCGGAAAAAACGGCGTGGGCTCATTTTTTCCGAGCCGGATGAAGTACTTATGTTCTGTCGACTGAATCTGCAGCGGATACGCCTGCCCGGTTTTGACCAATTGCGATTCCGCGGACCAAAGTCCCGGAAACAAATCGCCCGTTCGGCTGACATAAACGCGAAAACTGGCCGGCGAAAGATTCAAAAGCGGAACCTGATGGACTTTGACAAAACCACGAACCTGTTTCACAAGATCGTGAAAAAGCTGCAGCTTCAGGAGAAAAATTTCGTTCAAATGTTCCGCCGCGCTCGCCTTGCCGTGCAGCAGAAATGGAAGCCCCTTCTGGTTGGCGGACCATTCCTTGAGTTCGGCATAAACGCTGTTCGGAGAAAAAGCCGTCGTTTCAGCATTGGCCTCATTCCATGCCCTGCCCTCCAGGATTTGCAAATAGCTTTCCACCTCCATGGGACTATGTCGAACAATGCGCACAAACCCGCCGCCAGGATTAAAAACGGCGACACCGGGCGCCGCTTTGAGCTGATCGAGCCCCTCAACGCTGGGGGTTGACGGCGCATCGGCGGTGGTCGCGATAAACGTTTTAGCATCCTTCAACTCAGGCTGGAACAAATAGCGGAACGGGCTCGTCGAATAACCCGGCAGGCCGTTCGCCTTCAACACCGCATCATCCTTGCAAACGCGCCACGGCAGGATCTCAACGGGAGCAAAAGGAGCCTGGGCCGAACGCTTCACCAAAATCGGCGCCGGATTCTCATCCTCCATTCGCGTGGCAACGACGGATTCCGGCAATTGTTTCCGCCATACCGCGCTGTCGAGCCGCCATTGCGAATCGAAGAAAGCGTTGGTAATTAATTCATCACGCCCCGATTGTTCCAATTGCTTTACGTCCACCGCCTGCACCTGGACCTCGATCCATTCCCGGATATTTCCCAGGGCATCGCAAATCGCGCCGAGATAGATCCTGACGCCCGGCACCTCACGCAGCAAAACAAAAGGATTATCCGCCGCATTTGCATTCGCATTGCCGCCGCCGCCCGATTGCGCGAGAACACAAATTAAAAGAAGGACTGAATCATCCACCCGGTGAATGGGCGCCAGAACGCAGCCCCTGGGCAGAGCCGAAGACGCGAAGCCACTAGTTGCCATCGCCGCGAATTGTGCCAAGTTTGCCGCCGGAAGCAAATGCAGTTTTGCATAAACGCGGGAAACGGATTTAGCGCCGCGAGCCATGCGGTTGGGTCTGAAGTCCACCCGTCTCCGCTCAGAGCAGGCAGTCCGGAGTCCTGGGTTTGGGATCGAATCTGACGCATCTGGCAGATTCGACGGATCGTTTTTTTGTTTTTTGTCAAGAGATGACCCGGGCCAACTGTCGCCCCATCCATCGGGAAGTTTTGGACAGTTGGTCCTTCGATGTTTTTCATAAGGCGCTGTGTTTAAAATATTTACAACAAATTTGAAATTTTGCTTCATTTTTGAGGGGTATACTCTAAACACAAATTATAATAAGGCAGGATATTATAGAATCCGCGGGGTTAGGCCGCAGGCAGTCCGGAGTCCTTGGGCTTGGGACAGAATCTGAAGGCTCTGACATATCTGGCGGATCAGTTGTTTGTTTTTTGTCAGGAGATTGACAGGGGGAATTGTCCCACCATCAATCGGGGATTTTTTTTGTTGCCCCAGCGCTGCGTCTTTGCGTAAGGCATTGTTTTTAAAGCTCTTGCGATAAATTGCAACTGTCCCACTCGGTTTTACGGTGGGACAGTTCGAAATGGTGAACAATAGACGGGGAAAAATTATAGAATGCGGCCAAGCTGGGAGTCCACGGTCCTCAGTCCAGAGTCCATCCTCCTTCGCAAAGCTACGGAGGACAGGGAGTCCAGAGTCCATTTGGATTCCAGCAGACACAAAATTGGTAACAGTATGCTTCACATTGGCATTTTCTCATGCGGATTTGCAGAATCAACGGCTTTATTTGCCACCTTTTGACACTTTTTAGAACTTTCGGTAACCCCGCCGTCAGCAAAGCTCCCGCCGCCGCTCAGAAGCTATGGCGCGGCACGATGCGGGCAGGCCCTCAGGGAATTTTTTCGCGCGAAGGACGCTAGCAGCGAAGCTGGTTCAGACAACGGCCACAAGGACGTAGCAGACGCGGTTTCACAGTTTACTAATCCGGCCACGCCACGTTCTATGCCACCCCCATCTCCCATCTCCTATCTCCCATCTCCAATTTGCCACTCCCCCCTGCCCGGCTGAGACAAAATTCCCAAATCGCGCAGGACCTGTAACTGTTGCCGACGTCTGTCTCGACGTTTATAGAGTTAGTCGAATTCCCCAGCGCTTAACAGCTTGGTCGAACCTGTTGCCATTTTGGTAGAATTCAGCCACATCGGAATACCGGAAAAAACGAAACCGGCCCGAGTGTTGACGGAATGGGGCATCCTTAAGATAACGCTCGAACAACGCGGCTTCTTCGTCGCCCGCGCCAATAATGAACAAGCCGGTGTTGAACCGTTCGGGGATTTTTAGCAATCGAAGCAGACCATGTTTCACTTTCGTGCTATTTTCAATTTCAAAAGCGTATTTTGGATAAAGTCCCTCGGAATCTTCAGCCATCCACATCACGTCGGTGTCTCGCATCTTTTTCAGTGGCAGAGCGAGTAAGTCGTCCGCGTCATTGCGAACCGTTGCGAATCCAGCAAGCGCCTTTCCACGAAATTTGCGAATTGTCTTGTCTGTCGTGTTGGTGAAAGTTTCATACCCGCAAAAGCGTCCCAGTTCCAGCAACATTCCCTGTTGCTCCCCATGTGGATCTTCGCCGCTCGTTGAAGCGCCCGCCGTTGGTAATTTAACCAAGCGGTAGCCGGCTTCGCCTTTGGCTGTCTTAAATGGCGCGAAGATATTGTACTGGCGAACGACACGGCGAATTGTCGCCTGCCATGTTTCCGTATGGGGACGAGCCGGGTGAGATTCCAACGCCTTTGTGATTTGCCGAAGCGACGCTTCTCCGCCCTTTGCTTGAAGCGCTTCAACGACCAGTTCCTTCCAAGTGAACTCTTTCGCCATGAGCGGATTTCATATCAAATCTATTGCTTTGCCGCCACACGAAAAATCTCCGTTTCACACCGCACAATATGTGTGGTCTCGCGCTTTTTGCCTGTTGGCGTTTTGGCCCACGCTTCCTGGAGACTGACGTCAACTGTGGTGTGGACGACGGCGCCGCGTTCGACTTCGGCGCATGACAGGAAAACGAACTTGGTCTCGTGAAAGATGCGTTCGGTCGGTATCTGCGATTGTGGTTTGTCGTCCACGCATGATCCATTGATCGAATTCGTAAACAGATCAAGATCAATTTGAGCTGAATTCGATAAAACCCTTTCAGGGTTTATGGGATTATTGGGGCCTTTACCCGGCGTAGGCCGTTGGACGGCCAACGCCGGGCTGAGTGATAAAATCCTTTCAGGATTCGCAATCGGTTTCGCGCAAGCGAAAATACTTACACTAATCGTTACGGCATAATAACGGAGCCAGATTGAAATCATTTCTGTATCGGTGCGACGGACAGCGAGGGTGATGTGAATCAAATCGGCTTCAATCCCCACGCATCCGCGTTTGAGTTTGAGCGCGGCAATGGCAGTGGTCCCGCCGCCGAGGAACGGATCGAGGACGAGGTCGCCGGGGTTTGTGGAGGCGAGCAGACATCGCTCGATTAGGGCCACCGGTTTTTGCGTGGGATGTTTGCCGTGGACTTTTTCGTCGGAGCCGGGAGCGGTCAGGGTCCATATCGAATGTGGATTGCTGAGTGCGGATTGCGGAATATTCGGACAAGGCAAATCAGTCTCACGCCCACCCTCACCGCCAGTTGCAGTTTGAGGATGAGGATGACGAGGAGGATGAGAATGATTCCCCTTGGCCCCTATGTCCCGCCACACAGTCTTCATTTGTTTGCCGGTGACGGCGCGCATAGCGTCGTAGTTAAAGACGTGCTTGCTCTTTTCATCCCTGGCAGCCCATAAAATGGTTTCCGTTGAGTGCGTGAAATAACGGCAGCTCAGGTTCGGCGGCGGATTGGGTTTTTCCCAGGCGATGTCGTTGAGGATTTTGAATCCAAGCTGTTGCATGGCGTAGCCGATGGAAAAAATCACGTGATGGGTACCGCTCACCCAAATGGTGCCGTTGGGCTTCAAAACGCGTTGGCAGCGTTTTAACCACTCAAGGTTGAATTCGTGGTTCACTTCGGGTCCGCGGGATTTATCCCAATCGCCCTTGTCCACCTTGACCATGCGGCCGGCATGGCAGGTGATACCGCCGTTGGATAGAAAATACGGTGGGTCGGCAAAAATGGCGTCGAAACGGCCTTCTGGATGTTTGGCGGCGATGGTGTCCAGGAGTTGAAAGCAATCGCCGTGATAAAGGCGAATGAATGGGTTGTCGGACTTTAGAATCAAATCCGGAACGGCAAATTCGGCTGGACGACCACCCTCACCCTGACCCTCTTCCCCGGGAGAGGGAACAGCATTCGGACCGATGCTATGGGATTTGGCGACCTTATTGCCCTCGGCAGAAGTAATTCCGTCGTTCGTTTTCCAAATCGTTCCGTCGTCGCGAAGCTCGAAATGTCGTGGTTCTATCGGTTTTGCGTGAGGTAAATCGGCGCCGGTCGCGGGCCCGCCTTCGCCTGGCTTCGGCGCGGCACGTCGTGGGGCCTTACGGCGATATTGAGCTATCGGCTTGGGCGTCTTTTTGTTCGGCACGCCCAGATCAATTGATCAGAAAGGCGGATCGGATCAAGGATAATCATAAGCCCAATGCCCAAGGCCCAAGGCCTAATACCCAATGCCGAACGCTGAACGCCGAACGCCGAACGCCGAACGCCCAATGTCCAATGCCGAAGATGGGAAATTTGAAATTGGAGATTTGAGATGGAGGGGGGAATCTGACGGATTGGACATATCTGACGGATCGGGCGGATCGGATTTTTCGGTCTCTGTATTCTTTTGGGGCCAAATTCCTTTCGCTTCGCATCCTTCGCACGATTTCACATTTAAAACACTTGACCGGGGACGGGCCGATTACGCACTATAAAACGCAGAAGGCAATTATGAAATTATTGAAATTCTCATTGTTCGCGCTTTTTGGTCTAGCCATTTTGTCCCTGACCGGTTGTGCCAGCGGTCCTAGCGCATGGAACATCAAGGTCACCCAAACCACGCCGGGCTCCATCCAGGTGGATCTCGTGGGCATTTCCGCGAGCGAAAAACCCAAATGGGAAGCGTATAGCATGGACAGTTACTGGAACAACGAGAACGATCCGCGCCGGCAACACGCGCTCAAGCTCACTCAATTTTTGCAATTGAACAAACCATGGATTGTCTCGAAGGACGACCCGATCTGGCAAAAATGGTTTTCGCACGGAGCCACGGAACTGGCGATCGTCGCCAATTTGCCCGGCAATTTCCCCGCGGGCCCGGGCGATCCGCGCCTGAACTTTTTCCCGTTGGATAGCGGGTCCTGGAAAGCAACCAAACACACGCTGGTATTTGAAGTTCAGGACACGATCGTCAACCCGGTGACGCCGCAGAAAAACAAATAAGCAAGTGACCCGCGCGGCCTCCGGCAAGTCACGGGAATGAAAATGGGAATGCGGCGCTGCCGCCCAATGCGAGAACCAGTTTAGTTTAAACACTTTTGCCGATGCCTGTATTTGGCGAGTACGAAACCAATGACGAGCCGCTCGCCGTCACACCGACAAGGAACCAGACGACGACCGTCTGGCTCGCGCGCAAAAGCGGGGCGCAGGATGGGCGTCAATTTGCCGTCAAATGCCTCGCCATCCATCGTGACGAACGGACTCATGTTTCCGATGAAGCTCTTGGGGCCGACCCCGGCCTGGAGTTCATTGAAACCGTCAAACAACTAAAGAAGGCACAGTCCGAGGGATCCAGGGATTTTTTGCCCATTCTCGCCTTTGGCACTTCTGATCATGGCTCGTGGTATGCCACCGAATTTTGCGCGCGAGGCTCGCTCAAGACCTGGATCAATCTTCGCGGCGGCATGGACTCGGCCGCCCTTCGCCAGGTGGTCTCGTCCATCGCGCAAGGATGCAAATCGTTGAAACGGATTTGCGGGCGTTCCCACGGAAATTTGAAACCCAGCAACGTCCTGTTGCACGGCAAATCCCGTCCCTTGAAGTCGACGCCGTTGCTGATGGTTGATCCCGTGCCGGTTTCGACTTCACGGGTATCGGAGTTGGGCGCGGACAATCGAAAGATGGTCCAAAACATATTCGAAGCGCAGGACCTCCGGGCGATCGGCGAGTTAATCCTGCAACTGGTCGAAGGGCGTCTCATCGAAAGCGGTTCGGATTACAATTTCCCGGTTGAGTCATCGCCCGGGTGGCAAAAACTCGGCCGAGACGAAGCCAAGTGGCGCGGGCTTTGCAATCGCCTGATTGATCCCCAATTGGACCTGGAAAAAACCAATCTCGATTGGCTGGCCAAAAATTATTCCGCAGGGATTAGCGCCCAGGTCATTTTGATTCCCGTGGCGGCTGCCGTAGTTTTGGCGGTTGTGGGCGGGTCCATTTACCTGTATGCCGCGGGTGGATTTCAACGGCACGTCCGCGCCGCGGATACTGCCAGGGATGACGGCGATTGGATTGTTGCCGCGGAGGAAATTCAGAAGGCCCTGAAGATGAGGCCCAACGATCCGGAGGCCACAAAACTGAGCCAACAGATTCTTGGCAACCTTGTGCAAGCTGCGCGAAAAGAAGTGGCGGTGGGAAATTGGAATACCGCCGAAAAAGAAATCGACGCGGCTAAAACACTGAATCCCGGCGACGCTGACCTTGTGAGCGTGGATCAAAGGCTTCAGCACGGAAAGGCTTATGACGCCGCAATGAGTGCGGGGCAACAGGCTTTCGAGAACAAAAATTACGACGAAGCCATCCGGCAGGCCCATGTAGCCCTGGAAAACAGTCCAAAGGACAAAGCAGCCGAAGACCTGCAAGCCGATTGCGCGAACGCAAAGGGGGCGGTCGACATGCAGGCATCGGGCGCGCGCGAGCACGGTTATGAACTGGCCATTAAGGCGGTTCGGGATGCGTTGGGAGCGGGAAAGTATGACGAAGCCATTCGCCAGGCAGTCACGGCCCAGGACTATAAACCGGGAGATGCCGAGGCCACCCGTCTAAAGACAGAGGCCCAAAACGCCAGAGACGCTGCCGCGTCCAAAATGGTCGCAGCCCGGCAGGCATATGACGCGGCGATGCAAGCCGGACGCCACGCCCTGGAAAAGAACAATTACACCGAAGCCATCAAGCAGGCGAATGTCGCTCTACAAAATGAACCGGGGGACGCGGATGCCAGCCAGTTGGCGGTCAAAGCCGCCAACCAGCAGCAAGCCGCCGCCGAAGCGCAAGGCCGGCAGCAACAATATCAGGCTGCGTTGAGCGCCGGGCAAACTGCGCTCTCCGGAGGGAATTACGATGAAGCGGTCCGGCAGGCAAAAATCGCCTTGAGCATCAAACCGGGCGATGCCGACGCCACAAAGCTGCAAAGCGACGCCCAAACCCAGGCGCAGGCGGCCGCTCAAGCCCAGGTCCGCCGCCAAAAATATGACGCTGCCATTGCCGCCGGACAACACGCTCTCTCAAATAACCAATACGACGAAGCCATCCGGCAAGCCGATATTGCGCTGGCGAATGAGCCGGGCGATTCCGCCGCAGCCCAATTAAAGTCGGATGCGCAGGGCCAGGCGAAGGCAGCAGCTGATGCCCTGGCGCACCAGCGCGCCTATGAAACGGCGATGGCCGCCGCTCGCGCCGCGCTGCAAAAAAACGATTACAATACCGCCATCGCCCAGGCCAGGGTCGCTCTCGAAAACGAGCCCGGCGACGACAAGGCGAAGCAGCTTGAAAGTGATGCGGATGCCCGAGCCAAAGCTGCCGCGGATGCAGCGGCTCGCAAGAAAAATTACGACGCAGCAATGGCCGCCGGACTCGCCGCCTATTCAAAGGGACAGTATGACGAGGCGATCAACCAGGCGAACACCGCCCTGGTAAATGCGCCGGACGATTCTCAGGCTGCCAAACTTAGAAATGACGCCCAAACGCAACTAAATTACGCCCACGCCATAAGCGCCGGAAACGCCGCGCTTTCGGCGGGCAGATTTACCGAAGCAAGTCAGCAGGCGAAAATCGCGCTGGATGCAAAACCTGGCGATGCCCAGGCAATGAAGTTGCAGGACGACGCGTCGACAGGGAAATTTAATTCTTTTATCGCAGCGGGAAACGCGGACCTGTCGAAGGGCAACTTCAAAGAAGCCCTACAATACGCGCAAGCTGCCCTGAAGATCAAAGACGACCCGGCGGCGCAAGCGATCGAAACGCAGGCGGCATCGATCGAAAAAACCCAGGCCGACCTGGATGGAAAGCTCGCCATCCTGATGAAGGACTTCGGCGTGGACCAACAAAGCGGCTCGAAAATATTGCCCAACCCCAAAGCCACCAAGATCACGGAAATAGATGATCCGCGCTACGTGACACAATATCTCCTGCTCACCACTAACCTGGAAGCGGCATATCTCAAGGAAGGCTGGCTCGACTTGGAAAAGCGCAGGGACATATTGCAGCACGTTAGAAAAAATTTGAACAATTACTGAGGGGAAATCTCCAAATCTGAGCTGCGGAGAAGCATCGGGGAAAAGCACCAAACCCCAACATCCAATCACCAGGGAAACTCCAAGCACCAACAATGGGCGTCGAATATGGAAGTTTCTTTAGAGCATTATCCATTCGGAACAGCGCCGTGGGAAAGCTTCAAACTCCAAACTCCAAGCACCAGAGAATATCCAAATACCAAGCATCAAATGGCCGCGTTGGTCCTTGAAAGATTTCTTTGATGCTTGTGGCTTGTGGCATGAAGCTTAATGAATCTCCAAACCCCAAAACCCAATCACCAGGGAATCTTCAAACTTAAATCCCCAACTTTACGGCCGTGGTGCTTGAACGACTCTCTGGCGCTTGTGGCTTCTCTGGAGCTTGGAGATTGGTGCTTGGAGCTTTCCCCTGGTGATTGGTGCTTAGGGCTTTTTAATGTCTTCCTGCCTGCCGTTTCAAAAATTTACCTCTGCCAATCGTTCCAACAAATTTGCCATTCTTCACGGCCACCTGGCCGCGTACGGTTACCACAGCTGGACGGCCTTCGATTTTCCAGCCTTCAAACACGTTGTAATCCACATTCACCTGTTGCGTCCTGGCAGAAATTCTGCCGCGATACTTCGGATCGTATATGACAAGATCGGCATCTGCGCCGGGCTGAATGGTTCCTTTGCGCGGGAATAGGTCAAACGTCTTGGCCGCCTGCGTGCTTGCGCAATTTACCAAGGTGTGTAGATCAATTTTTCCTGTCTTTACGCCATAGGTGTAGAGCACATTGATGCGGTCTTCGAGGGACGGAATGCCGTTCGGGATTTTCGTGAAATCGTTTTTTCCCATGACCTTTTGGGTTTTGAAGTCAAACGGGCAATGGTCCGTTGCCACCGTCTGGACCAGGCCGTCCCGCAGGCCGCTCCACAAAACCTGCTGGTTGCTTTTGTCGCGTAACGGCGGGGACATAACATATTTTGCGCCGTCAAATTTCGGCTTCTCGGCGCAGGTTTTGTCCAGCGTAAGAAATTGAATCAACGTTTCCACACTTACGCGCACGCCCCGCTGCCTGCCGGCGACGGCTTCATCAAGAGCTTCTTTGCAACTCAAATGGACAATATAAGTCTCGGCGCCCGTGGCTTCGGCGAAAGTCATAAGATGATGAACGCCTTCGGCCTCGACCCGCGGCGGCCGGCTTTCGTAATGTGAACCCGGTCCCGTTTTTCCCGCGGCCAGCAACTGCGTCTGCAATTCCGCAATCAGGGTCTCATTCTCGCAATGCGCCGTCACGATGACGCCCAGTTCCTTCGCCAATTTAAGCGCGCGGAACAATTCGGTATCATCCACACCAAACGCGCCTTTATAGGCCAGAAATACTTTGAACGAACTAATCCCGCGCTTCACGATTTCGCGCAATTGCTTTTCAGTCTTTGCATCAAACTTTGAAACTCCCATGTGAAACGAAAAATCGCAGGCAGATTTTCCGGCAGCCTGGCTCATCCAAAGTTCAAAGCTTTCCAGAGCGTCATCCTTGCGGGCGGGACAACACATTTCGATAAGCGTGGTGGTGCCACCCACCAGCGCGGCCCGGCTGGCGGTTTCATAATTGTCTTTCGCAAACGTCCCCATAAACGGCAGGTAGATATGAACGTGCGGATCAATGAATCCCGGAAAGACAAACTTGCCCGCCGCGTCAATTACTTCCGCACCCGGCGGCGCCTGAATGCCACGGCCGATTCGTGTGATGGTTTCGTCTTCGCAATAGATATCGGCGATATACCGTTCGCTTGCCGTGACAATTTCACCGTTTTTAATCAGTAATGGCATAATAAAACGCGATCCTCACGAAGGCGGGTTGTACCACGGGCACTATCGCCGTGGCCAGCCAAAAGAGGGCGCCCGGTTTTCGAGGTTCGCATCTTGACACTGTCCTTTATTTTGGCGGCGGTAGGGACGGCGCGCTGCGCTGTCCGCGCCGCGTGTAGCGGCGCAACGAGCGTAGTAGGACGTTGTATCGCGGGCTGTTCCGCGCGCTCTACGCGCGGTGACGGCGCAGCGCGCCGTCCCTACCACTCCGTATCGGGCCACGATATGTGTTGACGCCCCCACGCTGGAATTGTTTATCTATCCGCTCGCGCATGAAAAGCTATCCCCGTTCCGCCGTCGCCATTTTTTCCGCAGCAGCCTTTATTTTTATAGCCGCAAATTCATCGAAAGCGGGGGCGATTATCGGACAACTCCCCCGCCCTGCCGCGGACGCGCCGGCGTCCACGATTTCGATTTCGCAACCGGTCCTTAACTCCGGTGACAATGCCTGGATGCTCGCCAGTTGCGCGCTCGTCCTGATGATGACCGCGCCCGGGCTCATCCTGTTTTACGGCGGGCTTGTGCGGGCCAAAAATGTCCTGGCTACGATGATGCATAGTTTGATTCTCATGGCGCTCGTATCCATGGTCTGGATGATCTTTGGGTATAGTATGGCATTTGCGCCCGGAAATGCTTTCGTGGGCAATCCACTCACCTACTTCATGTTAAACGGCGTGGGCGGCGCGCCGAATCCGGATTATTCCAGCACTGTGCCGCAGGAAACATTCATGCTTTTTCAGATGATGTTTGCCATCATCACGCCCGCGCTCATCAGCGGCGCGATGGCGGAACGAATAAAATTTAAAGGTTACGTCCTGTTTATCCTGCTGTGGGTCACGGTCGTTTATTTTCCGTTGTGCCATATGGTTTGGGGCACGGGCGGATACTTTAATTGGGCATTGGGCGGAAAAATTCCGGTCCTGGATTTCGCCGGCGGAACTGTCGTGCACGTCAGTTCCGGGGTATCCGCCCTTGTGTGCGCGATTTTGCTGGGCCACCGCGCGGGCTATCTGCGTGAACCGATGATGCCGCACAATGTCGTGCTTTCGCTCATCGGCACCGGATTGCTGTGGGTCGGCTGGTTTGGTTTCAACGCCGGGAGCGCTCTCACGGCAAGCACACTCGCTACCAGCGCATTTGCGGCAACGCATTTTTCCGCCGCTGCCGGCGCGCTCAGTTGGGCATTCGTCGAATGGTGTCACAAGGGCAAACCCAGCGTCCTGGGCGCAGCCTCCGGCATGATCGCCGGATTGGCCACGATCACGCCGGCCTCGGGATTTGTCACGATTCCTTCCGCTTTTTGCATTGGCCTGGCCGGGGGCGCCGTCTGCTATTTTGCCGTCACAAAATTCAAAGCAATGTTTGCCTATGACGACGCCCTGGACGTTTTCGGCGTTCATGGTGTCGGCAGCGCTGTGGGTCTGTTGTCGCTGGGCGGATTGGCCAGCGCCGCTGTGAATCCCGCGATTGCCAATACTTTTCACTCGAATGGTGTTACAGTGCCTTTGACCGCGGGCCTCCGGCAACTGGGTAACCAGGGGGTGGCCGTGGTCTTTACGGCGGTTTACGCGGGGGTCATCACGTTGATTCTCTTTAAAGTTGTTGACGCTCTCGTCGGCCTGCGCGTGGATATCGAAGACGAAAGCCTCGGCCTGGACCTCACCCAGCATGGTGAACGCGCCTATAGTGAATAGGGTCAAAGCCCAAATTAAGAATTATGAAAAAAATCGAAGCCATCATCAAACCGTTCAAGCTCCAGGAAGTTAAAGATGCCCTGAGCGAAATTGGAATCCACGGCATGACCGTGTCCGAAGTCAAAGGCTTCGGCCGTCAAAAAGGTCATACTGAAATCTACCGCGGAAGCGAATACACCGTTGATTTCCTGCCCAAGGTCAAAATTGAAACCGTTCTCCCCGATAACATGGTCAAGCAGGCCGTCGACACTATCATTAAGGCCGCCAAAACCGGCAAAATCGGCGACGGAAAAATATTTATTTCCTCAATCGCCGAAGCCCACCGCATCCGCACAGGCGAAACGGATGAGAACGCGGTGTGATGGTGCGGAAAGGTACGGAAAGCTCCAATTTCCAAGCACCAAGCACCAGGGAACCAAGCTTCAAAACCGCCAAAGGACGATGTGTTTTTGTAGGTATCTTCCACACTTGAAGCGCCGGAAAATTCCAGATATCGACGCCAGGACTTGATAGTTGGTGCTTGGAGTTTCTCTGGGGCTTGGTGATTGGCGCTTGGGGCTTTTTCATGGTGCTTGGATATTGGGGTTTGGTGCTTCAAAAATTGAGGATGACGATGACGATGACAATGAGAATGATTCCCCCTTTTGCCCACCGGTCACTTCTCTCTATGCCAAACATCCCCCTCGCCGTAACTAAACCATCTGCTCGTCGTGACCTTTTGCTGCGTATAAAACTGGACGCCTTCCCTGCCCTGCATGTGTAGATCTCCAAAAAAGGAGTCGTTCCAGCCGTTGAAGGGAAACCACGCCATCGACGCGGGCACGCCGATATTGATGCCGACCATGCCGCAATTGACGCGGTGTTTAAACTCGCGCGCGGCCTTGCCCGACCGTGTAAAGATTGACGCGCCGTTTCCGTAGTTCGATTGATTGGCCAATTCAATCGCTGCATTCAAATCCTCCATGCGCATGACATTAAGCACCGGGCCGAAGATCTCCTCGCGCGCGACGGTCATTTTGCTTTGCACCTGGTCAAGAATGGTTGCGCCCACATAAAAG
This sequence comes from Verrucomicrobiia bacterium, assembly GCA_036269115.1. Lineage (GTDB taxonomy): Bacteria > Verrucomicrobiota > Verrucomicrobiia > Limisphaerales > UBA11358 > UBA11358. Next base: position 61,884 of record DATAST010000096.1, read on the forward strand.
CCATTCGGCGCTTCGGCAACTTTCACACCGCGTCCATCCGCGGAAATCCTGGCGCCTTCCTTCACACCAGCTTCAATCAACTCCAGTACCCGATCCCGATGCTGACGCGTAATCAGCGCGCCCATATCGGGCTGCGCATCACGGTCCGTGGGGCCGACCTTGATCTTGCGGACGGCCTCAACCAACGCCGGCAAAACTTTCTTTTCCGCCTCTCCCACGACAACCGCCGTCGAGCCGGCCATGCAACGTTCCCCGGCACAGCCGAAGGCTGCTTCAATCACGCCGCGAGTGGAATTTTCGACGTCGGCATCCGGCATCAACAAGACAAAATTTTTCGCGCCGCCGCCGCATTGCACCCGCTTGCCATGCTTGATCCCGGTCTCATAAACGTATTTGGCAATGGGTGTGGAACCCACAAAAGAAATGGCTTTGACCTTCGGATGGGTAAGCAGGCCGTCCACGACTTCACGTCCTCCGTGAACGATGTTTAAGACACCTTTGGGCAAGCCGGCTTTATCGAGGAGTCTCACGATTTTGATGGCCGTGAGCGGCACCTTTTCGCTCGGCTTGAGCACAAATGTGTTCCCGCACGCGAGGGCTATCGGATACATCCAGAGCGGAACCATGGCCGGAAAATTGAACGGCGTGATGCCGGCGCAAACGCCAAGCGGCTGACGAATGGCCTCGCAATCAATACCGCGCGCGATGTTCTCCAGGACCTCGCCCATGAGTAACGACGGCGTTCCGCACGCAAATTCCACAACCTCCATGCCGCGCTTCACGTCCCCGCGCGACTCGACGAGCGTCTTGCCGTGCTCCCGCGTATTGCAGCGGACAATGTCATCGAAATTCTCTTCAAGCAACATTTTGAATCGAAACAGCACGCGCGCCCGTTCCACCGGAGGCGTCTCCATCCAACCGGGAAAAGCCGCGGCCGCCGCTTCGACAGCGGCATTCACTTCGGCAATTCCGCCCATGGGACATTCGGCAATGACTTCCCCAATGGACGGATTAAAAACCGAGGTACCCGGCAATTTCGAGTCGATCCACTCGCCGTTTATAAAAGAAGGGCAATTTTCGAGCGTCATAAAATAAAGCACCAAGAATAAAGCACCAAAATCCAAGCACCAGAGAAAATCCATTTGGTAGGGACAGCGCGCTGCGCTGTCCGCGCCGCGTGCAGCGGCGCAACGAGCGTTGTTGGACGTTGTATCGCGGGCGGTTCCGCGCGCTTTACGCGCGGTGACGGCGCAGCGCGCCGTCCCTACCATTGCCAGAATTAAGGACGGTGCAAAGCTGCGCCAATTCCAATAAAGCCTCAAGCACCAAGCGCCAAGCACCAGAGAAAATCCAAGCACCAACTATCAAACCCTCCGTCGACATTTTGAATCAACCCGGCGCTTGAAGTTTGCAATTTCTCTGGCGCATGGATGTTGGTCCTTGGAGCTTTCTACTGGCAGCAAGGGCAAATCCTTTCTCGATGTTGGATAAAATGCGTCCCACCGGCTCGCGCGCGCGAACGACTTCGCGGCTATCATCTTTTTGCAATTCCGACCATTCTTTGCGGACATGATCAAGGCCGAATTCCAATGCGATATCCAGCAACAACCTAAATCGAGGGCGAAGCAACGAGGCCCGGATGTGCGTCGAATCATCAGCATTGGGATTGGACCACACCAATCCCCGATGCTTCTGCCAGAACTGATTTGCCGCAGGATTCACGCGGCCAGTCTCCCAAATCGCAATTCAAAAATCAAAATTCAAAAATCCGGCTGTTTTGACAACGCTTCTGACTGCTTTACAAACTCCTCCCCGGTCCACTCCCCGTCGCTTGCTTGCCCAGGTTGCCAAGGTCGGATATTCAATGCCCACCAAAGCCGCAAACTTCTTCCCGCTCAACCCCTTTAATGTGGCATGACTCCAGCAGTGAGAGCTTCGATGCTTAATGGCCACCGCTCTTTTCATTCGAAAATATGAAGCCATCTTCTTTTGCAGCTACGGAGCCTTCTTCGACCAACACCCAATCACCGAATTTCCGTACGTTTCGACCTAACTCATCTTTTGGATATTTCTGATTAGGGAAGTATAGAAGGAGATCATAACTCAGTTTGTCTGTAGAAACCGGCACGGCCATTATCCACGAATTTCCGCCGTACAAAGACGGATTCTGATTTCGAATATATTCATAATTCGGATATGTTGCGATACCGGTATTTGGAATGTTCGACGCAAATTTTGGAACAAGCGCCGTCAATGCCGAAGGAAAAACATTTTCCTCTGCCTCAAATCTGCCGATCGCCTCAATGATTGGTTGACTATTCTCTATACGGACCTTGCTTGCATCTCTCTTGCCGCTGTGTTGAAGCGTTCGGAATGAGAAGTGAAAACTCCTCTCCAGAGAGACAGGGTACGCCAGTAACATGAAGCTGCCACCGGTACCGCCATAAGAAAAGTTGGCCAAAAGCCTGCTAATGGTTGCCTGCTGTTTCATCCGTGCCGGAGATTGAAAATTAAGGCGTGCCGTCAATATACATCGTAACGTTGTTATTTGTTGGCACAGCATAGACAAATAAAAGGCCCTTCGCAGACTGAATCTCGTTGTCAAATAGGCGTCCCTGTACCGAGGGAACCGAAGAACAATCCCACCAAGGAAAATATCGCTCGAGTTTCGGATCCTCAGGAGGAGGCGTCGCGAAACCCGCATCATGCAATATATTTGTCGCAGATTGGCGCCAAGCCAAATAATCTGATTTTGTGATTTCCATTCTAACAAGGATCACAGAACCTCCACGGTCATCTGTCAACGAACCCCCATAAGCGTTTTCATACCTTGTAGGCCACTTAACGCCGAATTTCTGTTCAAGCAAATTAAGTTTCGCAGGGACATTTCCTCTACTAAGGTTAAAGCCGCACCCAACCAGTAGCGCTAACGCGGCCAAAGGAAGGATGTTTGTAATTCGCATAGGTTATTTTAGTCAAACGGCCACGCACTGTTTGCGGGCGTCGGATTCGGCTGGCTAGCATCCAAAAAATCGTAATTCTCGTTCCATGTGTCGGAATCAGACAAAAACTGTTCAGGTTTCGGCGCTATTAAAGGATTCACAATGACTGGGCCACATAAATTCGCGGCAGCCGAGACAAGGGCAACATCGGGCCGTTGCCGTCGCGTTTCTCCCTCGGCCACCAGCCAAAACCGCCTTCTCTGGCGACCCTTTAGGCAATTCTTTCATTAAACGGGTCCTGCATAATCGCAAATTTTAGTCATTTGTTTTTGTGCTACAGGTTCGCCCGCGAACCCGCCACGCCCATATTTAACTCTTTGGAAATCCAGTCAAGGTCATTGTCGTCTCCGCCCGCCACGCCGGGCCATACGGACTTTCCCCGCATCTCGCTTGCGCCGCTACGCCAAATCCCTGGCCGGCCATCCCTCCCAAATGGGGCGTTATTCCAAAAAGTGGCAAAGGCCCCGTCGCTGATAAAGCCGCACACGCACACGCCTGCCACGCGATCTCCGCACCCCGCGATAACGTTACTGTAACACTGCAAGCCATTGATAATCAAAGCATTGCGAAATGTAACAGCATGTAACAAATTGTGTAACACCGTAACCTATTAAGGCTCAACGATGTAACAATGTAACACGATTTTCAACTTCAATACACATTCACGTACCTGGGCGGGGTGGCGACGGCTCGTCGCCAGTTCCATTGACACCGACTGACATCAGCAAACAGGACGTCAGGCAATTTCATTTTAGTTTGTAAAATTCCCACATTCCTGTCAGCCGCGTGCCCTCACCCGGCTTCGATGAAAATGTTCCTTTGTCCTCATTAGGGCCTGTTAACACTAATTGACAATTGCTGAAAAATTGGCATTTTTATGGGCGTGGAACTAACCGAGAGTCAGTTTCAGCGGATTGCGGATTGTTTGCCGCGTCAGCGCGGCAACGTCAGCGTGACGAATTTGCGGC
>DATAST010000097.1:0-4501 GCA_036269115.1 Verrucomicrobiia bacterium
GCCGCAAATTCGTCACGCTGACGTTGCCGCGCTGACGCGGCAAACAATCCGCAATCCGCTGAAACTGACTCTCGGTTAGTTCCACGCCCATAAAAATGCCAATTTTTCAGCAATTGTCAATTAGTGTTAACAGGCCCTAATCCGGGCTAATATCATTGACCCTTTACTTGGGATTCTTGGCGAGAACGTCTTGGGCCATTATGCCGACGAGATTAATGGTATGTTGTATTTTCTCACGGGAAACTGCCATATAAAATGGACTAAATGATGTTACTCTATCATCCAGCATTCGATATTTACCACGGCATTTTTCGGATGCTCCGCTTGCTCGAATTCGGGCAGGCCAAAGAAATAGAGGTTGGCCGACTCCACGACACACTTGAAGCAGGTGGTTACAGCGGGCATGCATTGGAACGGTTTCTAGTCCGGATTCTGTTCTGCTTGTTTGCGGAGGATACCGGACTTTTCGAGCGCGATGCCTTCCACCTCTACATTTTAAACCGCACCGCCGAGGACGGCTCAGACTTGGGATTGCACCTCGCACGGCTGTTCGGGGTGCTCGATACACCCGCCGAGAAACGCCAAAAAAATCTAGATGAAAGCCTGGCCGCATTCCCTTACGTCAACGGGGATCTATTCGCCGAGCACCTCGGCTTCGCCGATTTCAACCGGCAGATGCGCAACGCATTGCTCGCCTGCACCCACTTTGATTGGTCCCGTATTTCCCCCGCAATTTTCGGTTCATTGTTTCAGGCCGTTATGCAGCCGCGTGAGAGGCGCCAGATCGGCGGCCATTACACCAGCGAACGCGACATACTAAAGGTTGCCCGCTCGCTTTTTCTCGACGACCTCCGAGCGGAATTTGAAGCCCGAAAAAACGACAAGTCAACCGGAAGGCGAGCCCGGCTGGAAGAGTTTCACAATAAATTATGCGAGCTCCATTTTCTTGACCCCGCTTGCGGCTGCGGGAATTTCCTCGTCATTACCTATCGTGAACTGCGCCAGATTGAACTGGAGACACTGGAGCAACTTCTGACGGTCGAGCACAAAGGGGAGCGCCGCCTGCAACGCGAATTGACATTGGACGAAATCAATCGGTTGTCCCGGGTGGACGTTGACCAGTTTTACGGCGTCGAAATCGGCGAATGGCCGGCGCGGATCGCGGAAGTTGCGCTATGGCTCATGGACCACCAAATGAATTTGAAAGTGTCCGAAGCCTTCGGCCAATTATACCAGCGACTACCTCTGAAAAAATCGCCTCACGTTCATTGCGCCAACGCCTTGTGCGTGGACTGGAAAACCGTCCTGCCGCCAAACCAGTGCAGCTACATTCTGGGCAATCCGCCGTTTGTCGGGAAACACTATCAAAACAAAGAACAGAAAGCCGACATGATCCAAGTGTTTCGTGGTTTCAAAAACACAGGTGACATTGACTATGTCGTTTCGTGGTTCTACCGCGCCGCTGAATATATCCAGGGAACAAAAATCAAAGTAGGCCTGGTCGCAACAAATTCAATCACACAAGGTGAACAGGTGCCGTTGGTCTGGGGGCTGCTTTTCGACCGTTTCAAAATCAAGATTCATTTCGCGCATCGGACGTTCGCGTGGGAAAGTGAAGCCCGGGGCAAAGCGCACGTCCACGTTATCATCGTAGGATTCGGGGCTTTCGACGCGGGAAACAAAAAAATCTACGACTACGAAACAGGGCAAGTCACTGTGGTTCCCGCTTCGAACATCAGTCCCTATCTTACCCCTGGTCCCGATACATTTGTCACGAAACGCCAGAGTCCTCTTTGCAACGTCCCCGAGATGCGTTGCGGAAATAAACCAACGGACGATGGGAATTTCATTTTGACGGACGCCGAAAAAAAGGAATTTGTCGAAGTCGAGCCCGCCGCTGAAAGGTTTTTGCACCGCTTCACCGGCTCCGAAGAGTTTATCAATGGCAATATGAGATGGTGCTTTTGGCTTAAAAACGCAAGCCCCTCAGAATTACGCGGCTTGCCAAAGGTGATGGAGCGAGTCGAAAAGGTTAGAGAATTTCGATTAAAAAGCACTGCAGAGCCAACACGAAAAGCCGCAAAGACCCCTTCACTCTTTTTCTTCATCTCCCAGCCAAGCAGCCATTTCATTGCCATACCTGAAGTATCTTCGGAACGTCGTCAATACATTCCCATTGGTTTTCTTCCACCAGAAATTATTATCAGTAATAAAATCTATGTGATTCCGTCGCCAAGCCTTTTTCTTTTTGGCGTTTTGTCATCCGCTATGCATATGGCATGGATTAAACAGATAGCCGGGCGGCTCGAAAGCCGTTACCAGTATTCCGGCAGCATGGTCTATAATACTTTTCCGTGGCCGGAAAATCCCTCGACCAAACTGCGAGAAAATGTCGAAGAAAACGCGAAGGCCGTCCTAGACGCACGCCATCAATTCCCCGGCGCAACCCTTGCCGACCTTTACGATCCACTGGCCATGCCGCCTGCGCTGGTAAAAGCCCACGCTGAATTAGACCGCGCCGTTGACCTGTGCTACCGTGCCGAAACATTCGAGACCGAACGCCAGCGTGTCGAATACCTGTTTGCGCTCTACGAGAAACTCACCGCGCCCCTTCTGCCGGTCACAACATCTAAAGGCGCACGGAAAACCAAGCGTCGGGCGTCCACAGCCCCCACGATGTAACCATGCCAACAGACGCGCACTATATGGTGAAGCGCATAACAGTTTTTTATTCGTGGCAGAGCGACTCGCCATCGAAGCATAACCTCACTTTTATCGAAGATGCGCTCAACGAAGCGTTGAGACGATTAAATGCAGATGCAATTCTAATCACTGCACTAAGAAACGTAAGAGTGGAATTGGACAGGGACACTTTTGGCGTGCCCGGCTCGCCGCCCATTGCCGATACCATTTTGCGAAAAATCGAGGACTGCGCTGTTTTTGTGGCGGATCTTTCATTTGTAGGAGAATCTAAAAACGGGTTTTTGAATGCGTTTGGTAACCCTCGATTGTTTCCAAACCCAAACGTATTGGTCGAGTACGGTTTCGCCCTTAAATGCCTATCCCACGCTAAAATTATCGGAGTAATGAACGCGGCCTATGGCGAACCGGACCGGGAATCGCTTCCATTTGATCTTCGTCACCTTCTTTGGCCGATTCAATATCGTTTAGACGATTCCTCCTCCGACAAAGATGTACAATTTGAGCAACTGACTCAGAAGCTTGCTAACGCGATCCACTTGATTCTCGTGAAGCACCCTTCGCCGAATGCAGCGCCGGTTAAAGAATTTACTCCAAAAAAACAAACGAAAAACAAGGCTGTGTTTTACGAGAATACGGACGAACTCGTATCTGACCGTTCCCAAAAATTTGTCGTCCCCGAAGGGGCGAAGGCCTATTTGCGCGTCTATCCGAAATTTTCCGTCCCGGCAATTAAAAGCGCGTTTGAAGCAAAAATTTTAGCAAACCAAAAGCTTCAGCCGATGGGTAGAGTAGACGGATACGGCTTCGATAGAAATATCTACGGCGGCATCGTTTTTGAACCAAGAGAAGATGGGAAATTATACAACTTCACTCAACTATTCCTATCAGGGGAGATTTGGGGAATTGACGCGAAGTGCGTCAACGCTGACTGCATGATGGACGTCTTTAATTTGGGAGCTAAACGGTATATTCCCGGGGATCTGGTTGAAGATTCATTTATTAATGCACTCCACGTCTATTTAATATTTGCAGAGTCACATATAAAGCTCCCGTTGCCATTAAAAATTGAAGCCGGCTTGGTAGGGATAAAGGATTACCCAATCGATGTCAGTTTGAGCTTTGGGGGGAAATCCCTTTTGACTGAGGTTATTTGGGACGGGGAACTTCCCGCCTATGGGGTACCTGCCTGGGATATCTTGGAACCACTATTTAACGCAATTTGGGCTAATTGCGGTCTAAAACGGAATACTGAAAACCAAGCACAGTTGGTGAAACGATATGCTGGGCCTCCGCTGGTTGGGGCTAAACCCCCTCTGTCAAATTCTGGATAATTATATGACGCCTTGAAATCCCGCGGAGCGCTGACCGCGAAAAAATAATTCGCGTCAATTTGCGAAATTCGCGGATATTCCCAAGGCTTGGACTGCCGTTGTCCCACCCTTTCCCGTATATTCCAGGCATGTGCAACCGGTATGCCCTGAGCAAAAGGCAGGAGGAGCTGATTCTGCAAGACTACGAAACCCTGGACTTGTATTTCATGGAGCGATTCAACATCGCTCCCACCCAGGCGGCGCCGGTCGTTCTGATTGAAAACGGAAAGCTGGCCTGTCGTGAAATGAAATGGGGATTCATCCCGAAATGGAGCAAGGGGCCGGTGACTAGGGCCTGTTAACACTAAAGCCGTAAAGCTTCGACAATGAGTGCCAAGACGATAAATCCCGTGAACAGAGCGTCGAGCTTGTCGAATCGGCAAAAGACCCGGCGATAACCTTTGAGCCGTCGAAAAAGTCGTTCAATT
>DATAST010000098.1:0-22299 GCA_036269115.1 Verrucomicrobiia bacterium
ATTGAACGACTTTTTCGACGGCTCAAAGGTTATCGCCGGGTCTTTTGCCGATTCGACAAGCTCGACGCTCTGTTCACGGGATTTATCGTCTTGGCACTCATTGTCGAAGCTTTACGGCTTTAGTGTTAACAGGCCCTAGAGCGTTTTAAAAAATAATGTGGCCGTTCGGAGCGAGGATTTTTGGTGTTTTGGCGAGGCTTCAGCGAAGGAGCATGTTTGAAAACCCTGTGACTGAGCTGAAACGACCCCAAAACCCAAAAAGACCGCTTCCCCTTCTTTTCCCTCCCGAATGGCTACAGTATTTTTTAAACCGCTCTAGGCGGCTCACTTTCGATGTTCGGCGTTCGATATTCGATGTTTTCGTGTTTTTGATCCCTTGCACCTCCGAACCGAGATGGTGTTTGTCGTGACAAATAATCTGACGAAAATTCTCCCTCTCCTCGGGGGAGAGGGCCGGGGCGAATCTTCCGATCTGTAAAAGTCTACGGTCTATGAACCCTCATCCGATCCCCCGCTCGGCTCCCCTTCGATGTTCGATGTTGGATGTTCAGTGTTCGATGTTTTCGTTTCAAATCCCTTGCACCCTTTTCCCCCCAATGCTTCAATGGATATCTGATAAAACTTGGCCAATATGAACGCCTCAATCCGCCTCGCCCTGCTCGCCTGCCTTCTTTCCTGCGCCCCCGCCCTGGCCCAGCACACGGATTGGCGCACTACATTCGTTCCCTACGACCCCTGGCGGGTCGTTGATGGTCAAACCAATTATGTAAAGTTGCACGGCGTCGAATTTTGCGGACAAATCATGGAAATCATGCACGACGGTATCCGCATCGAAGGCGAATGGGGCGATTTAGGCAGGCCCTATTATCCCCCGCTCGGCTGGCAGGATGACGATCATCGAAAGGTTTATAACGATTATTTCGTCACCAATTTTCCTTATCAGGTGTTCCCGGGTGAAATATTCGGCTCGGACAAACATCTCATGGCGTGGTATACCGGCGACTACACGTACAAAACCGTACACGGCGTCACGCGCACCATTCGCAAATTGGATTATGGCACTCCGTCCGGCCCCAACCCCATCCTGCTTGCGGCCATGCAAAAACAACTCCAGGACGCAAAAGAAAAACGTCGCGAATCCGATTTACGGACGATGGCAGAGTTGCAGCGCTACGCCACCAACGGCGACAGCTCGGCCGAATACAGCCTGGCCTATCACTACATGCACGGCGTCGGCTGCGACACCAACCAAATCCAGGGCCTCTTCTGGCTGATCAAAGCCTCCGCGCAAGGAAACATCCAGGCATCAAACGATTTGCAGCAAATCGAATCCAGCTCCACGAATTCAGCAGACTTTCACCCCTAAACAACGCGTGCCACATGAATATTCGTGTCCTGATTATCCTCGCCGCAATTGCCATCGTTATGCCCGCTTCAGCCGGCAACGAAGGCGATGATGCCAAAAACATCCAGGGCACATGGGCCATTGCCAGCGCCGAAATAGGCGGGAGCTTATTTCCGGCGCAAGTGGCAAGGAGCATCACGCTTAAAATGGACGCGGGCCAATATGTAGTGAAGGCTGAAAACTTCGACAAAGGAACCTACCGGATCGACCCGACCGCCAAACCGAAGACCCTGGACATTTTTGGCACCAATGGGCCCAACGCCGGGAAACATTTCCCATGCATTTATGAATTGCATGGTAACGAGCTCAAAGTCTGTTACCAACTCGGCAACGGCCCGCGTCCGATGGAATTCAAAAGCCCCGCCGGAACACAAATCTTCCTGGTCACTTACAAGCGCAAGGCAGAGTAAGGCACTCGCGCTCTTCCGAGCCGTTCACAAACGCTTTGACAAAGGACCTGCGGTTGGTACACTCTTCAAACCGGTTGGGGTCGTAGCTCAGTTGGTAGAGCACCACAATGGCATTGTGGGGGTCAGGGGTTCGAATCCCCTCGGCTCCACCAACCGGTTCGCTAGTAAATCCCACAAAACCCGCGTCAACGATTGGCCTACGACCGAGATCACTACGCCAAGAGTGAGTATGACAAGGCACGAAATAGTTGGACGAATAGGAAGCACATAGTCTGGTTCATGCCAATGTGAATTTTCAGCAGTCACTGCATCCACGACGTAAGCGGTAATTTAGCCGCCTCCTGTTGAGGCGCGGAAGGTGCTTTGCGATTTTGGCGCCGATTGAACTCAGGCGGCCTGGGGGAGGGATTTTTCTCGGGTCTTTTTCCAGTTAAGTGGCGTCAAGTCATCGAGCTTGTCCTGATTGGTCATGGTGGGCAAGCGTTCCAGCAGGTCTTTCAGATAGCTGTGAGGCTCCACGCCGTGTATCCGGCAGTTTTGGATGAGCGTGAAAATCGCCGCGTTGCGCCGCCCCGCCTCTTCCGAACCAAAGAACAGCCAATTCTTTTTTCCGACCGCCGTGGGCCGAATCGCGTTCTCGACGAGGGTGTTGTCTATTTCCACTTCTCCGTGTTCCAGGAAGCGTTCCAGCAGCGGCCATTGGTTCAGTGCGTAACTGATGGCCTGGCCCATCGGGCTCTTGGGCAGGTAGCGAGGCGCGAGTTTTTCAAATGCGCGCTTGAGCCGGTCCATCACCATTCGGCTGTGCGAACCTCGAAGGGCTTCTCGGCTGCCGGGTCCGGCCCGGCTCTGTCGCAACTGTTCTTCCCACCGATATAAAATCCCGATCTGGTGGAGAATCCAGCCCGCCACCCGCGGCGCTTGTTCCTTCGCCTCGAAAAATCCCCGCCGCGCATGAGCCATGCAGCCCACCCGTTCCACGGCCGGCTTGTCTTTGGCAAATGCAGGATAAGCGCTGTAACCGTCACACTGGATTTTGCCCTTGAAATCCTTGCCCAACAGGTCGTTCAAACATCCCGCCGCCCGGCTGGCGTGCCAATCATACACCACGCATTTGCCGGGAACCAGGGCCGTCCACAGATACCCTTGTCCGCAACGACCGGGTTGCCCGGGATCCAGATACCGCACCGGCGTTTCATCCACCTGCACGTAAGGACTTTGTCGGATTTCCTTCTTAAGGCAGATGACCACCGCTTCCAGCAACGCCACGCATTGCCCGGTCCACAACACCATTTGTTGTCGCGCGATAAACACGCCGTGCCGTTGCCAGAAGATCATCTGCAACCGATAAAAGGGCAAGTGATCGGCGAATTTGTTCACCAGCAAATGCGCCAGCAGTCCGGGTGCGGCCAGGCACCCTTCCGAAACTCTCACTGGCGCAGAGGCCACCACCGGCGGCAAGGCCCGCTCATCCACTTTCACATACCTGGGCCGCACCGTCTGGCGCCAGAAAAACTTTCCAGGCTGGTAATCCAGCAGCCGGCTCACTTCCTCTCCAATGCGCTTCCATTGCCGGGGTTGGGCCTGGACCACTTCGGGTTCGATCACCTCGGTGACCACTTCCAGGTTCTCCGGGGTGCGCAGACGTTGAGAGTTAGTGCGAGCGCTTCGAGGCGCGCGGACCATAGGCAAAGCCGAAGGTCGCGGCAAGGGTTCACTCTGGCTTTGCGCCAAACCTTGAAGGAGCAGTTGCAGTTGGGCCGCGTCCAGTTGCTCGCTCTTCTTGCCAAAAATCCGTCGCGCCAAAGCGTCCAGCTTTTGGCGCAGCAGGGTAATCTCACGGCGGGCATCTTCCAAAGTCTCTTGCAGGGACGCGACCTGTCGTTGCAACAGATCGTTTTGAGTTTGCAGCACGGCAGCGTCCATGTTGCACTTACAGACGCAGCGAGAGGGAAATTGGTTCAAATAATTTTAAAAAACTTTCTGCAAGAGATTTTTCAGGCCGCTTCATACCAGGCGCGCCGTCCAGCCGCCTTGAGTTCTACGCCATCGAGCAGCAACTGCAATGCTTGCGGTGAGAGCCGCAGCTTGGCGCCAGGCTCGCCGGCGCTTTGGGGCCAGTGGAACGTCCCTTCCTCCAGTCGTTTGGCCAGAATGACCACGCCCGTGCCGTCAAAATACAGGATCTTGATCCGGTTGCGCCGCCGATTGCCAAACACAAACAACGCCCCGCTCTTGGGATCCTCGCCCAATCGCTCGCTCGCCGCCGCCCACAGCCCGTTGAAGTTCATCCGCAAGTCACAGGGCGCCGTGGCCACAAACACTTTGAGCTGAGAATGGAAGCTTAACATGCGCCTCTCCGGTTGAGGCGCTCCAGGAGCCGCGCCGCCAAGTCCATTTGGTTTTCGGTTTGGACGCGCACTCGCGCCAACGCTCCCAGTTCGATCACCAGTTCCTCCGGTGCCGGCTCCGATGCCACCTCCACTTGAACAAACGACGGCAGCGACTTGGTTCTTTCCCATCGCTTTCGCCAACCGCAGAAGGTGGTATAGGTTAAGCCCTGCTGTCGGACAAACTCGGCCGCGGACAAGCCGCTCCGCTCAAACTCAATCAATAGTTGTTCCCGTCGCGCTGTTGCGGCCTGGCGACGGCCCAAAGTCGGCCTTGTACTCATCGCCCCCACTTTTATCACATCACCCGCGCCAGCAATAGGAGGCAGCTAAATCACCGCTTACTCCACGACTTCCGTATTTTTCGTTTGGTCAGAACTTCTGACGCACCCCCATTTGCTTTCGAACGTGGTTGTGAAGGGATTTCGGCAAATCGTCCCCGAGAAATTATTTCAGCTCGATGCCCGAAACCCATAGCGTAAACTGACCGGCGCGACCAGTGCTGGCTCCAGTGATAACTTAGGCAATTTGAAAACTACAGTTTCTCGTTTGGCACGGCTGGCACTCCAACAGCAACACAGTCATCGGCTAAATCCGAAATGACAATTGCCCCTGCCCCGATCATGACGCGGTTGCCGATTCTTGCGGGACCGAGGACGCACGAGTTTATGCCCATAAACACTCGATTTCCCAATATAAGATCGCCACGTTGAAGCCCTTTACGCATTCCTATACTGTTCCCGCCACAAAGTGTGCAATCTTCACCGACAACAGCTTCACCTGCCGCAACCACCCCAAGTGTCGGGTGTAGTATTCGGAGCCCCTTGCCAAAATCTGCCCGCCAGCATAATTCATGGCGGCAACTTAATAGGCGGAGTAAAAAAAACACGGGAAATGCAGCTATGCGCAACAAAGTCCAATAGTCTCCGAAGATCAAGAAAAAAAATCTGTCAATGCGATAGGATATAACTACGCCCGCTGATGGTTCAAAAAAAAGAATCAGCCAGCGTATTGGTTTGCCACCGGTAATCAGACGCAATTCATGTGCTAAATATCTCAACTGGCTTGCAGCTTCTGTCATAATTAACTCATTCCTTTTTCCAAATTGTTCCGGCCATGCTGTCCCGTAGCGATCTTAAATTAGAATCATCACGGCCAATTTTTGAACCGTGAATCGTTACAAGAATAACGACGTCATCGTTACGCGCAATGGAAACGTTGACGGTGGGCGCGTAGTCCCCTTGTCACCCTGATGGGTTGCATTACCGCAGTGGCCGCAGGTGCGGGCCCGTTGCTCTCGGCATTTCGTTTCCGTCGTTCCTTGGTGAGACGCCTGCGAATGTGAAGAACTAATGTATCATCGAGTCGATCCGTCGGATCCGCCAGATACATCGGATTCAAATCCCCTTCCTGTATTCCTGCTTTCCTCATTCAACCCATTTGACTACGTTTGCGCGTGCAAAAACCAAATTCCAGGTTGCGCCTTGCGTTCCTGACGCATGAGCCGTTCTTTCCGCCCTCCGGCGGAGGTTCGGCCGAGGCCGTCTATTTGGTCGAGGAATTGGTCCGGCACGGCCATGAGGTCCACATTTTTTGCCCCCAAATCGCCGATACTGAAAACGTCGCCAAACGTTTCGGCGTCCAGTTCCATGAATTCAAAAAATGGAAAATGGGCCGCTACGCCCGGCTTCGAAATGTGAAGTATCTGGCGTACCCATACAATCTGGAGCGCATGGTCGTCGATGCCGCCAACGAAGCAAAATTCGATCTGATTTTATCCCAACACGCCATTTCCGCAGTCGCCGCCGGCAAACTAAAGAAAAAATTAAAGGTGCCCGTGGTGATGAATTTTCCGGACCTGCTCACAGGATTCATGGAAACATGGCCCGCCTGGGTGGCGCCCCGCCCCCTCATTCACGCCCTGGAACGTTATGAAATCTCCATGCCCGTCCGTTACGGCGTGGATGGAGCTCTCACCGTTTCCGACACGTTGGCCGATCTTTTCGCGGAGCGCGGTTTTGCCCGCGACAGAATTCAGCCCATTTATTACGGCTACGATTCGGACAAATTCCCCTTCCTCGCACGAACCGTGGATAAACCCCGTCCGCCCGTCGTCGTCATGCACGGTTCCTTTGACGCGCACCACCTGGGGGACATCGCGCTGAACGCCATTCGTTACGTGACAAAGCAAAAGCCCGGGACCGTTTTTCGTTTCGTCGGACGGGAAACCGTTTCGCTCCAGGCATTCTTGCGCAAGGCACAAAGCGAAATCTCTGGCTTTAAATTCGAAACGACAGGATTCGTTTCCTACGTCGACGTGGCAAAGCACCTCGCTGACGCAAATGTGGGCATGGTGCCCTACGAAGAATCCGCCGGTACGCACTGCGCTTTTGTGGCCAAGGTCGTCGAATATGTCGCCATCGGCCTGCCATCGGTTTGTACGCCGCTCAAAAGCATCCAACGCTATTTCCAAAACGAGCCCATGATTCGTTTTGCCAAATTCAACGGCGAAGATTTTGGCCGCAAAATTGTCAGTTGGCTGGAGGAATCGCCGCTGAATTGGCAAATCGATGCCTGCAACTCCGCCGCCCGCGTCCAGGCCGAACTCGATTGGCAACCGCTCTGCCGCAAAGCCGTCAATTTCGTCGAAGAGATTTACGCCCGTAGTTCGAAATGAATAAAACGGCTTGGGAAAAAATTATCAAAGCCTCCGCCGACCCCGCCCGGGTCCGGGAATTTTTAAAATCAGCGGCAGCATCGCAGGAAAAATCATCGCTCACCAAATGTTCCGTTGATTCCGCCCGCGTTCTGGCGGCGCTGTTAAGTGGCTCGCAATTTTCGGCCGAACTTCTTCAATCCAATCCCAGCCTGCTCTCGATTTTTGACTTCGAACGCCTTCGCTTCCCTCGCCGTGTCGATGGACTCCGGCGTGAGGCGCAAAATTCCATAAAACCTCGGCTCGAAGCACGTGATTACGCGGCCGCCCTGGCCGAATTGCGCCGCCTGAAACAGCGCGAAATCGTTCGCATCGCCGCGCGTGACCTCGGCAAACTGAGCGACGTCGTCGAAATTACCCAGGAGCTTTCCGACCTTGCCGATATCTGCCTGGATGCCGTTCTGCAGATTGTTTTAAAACAATTGTCGGAAAAATTTGGACAACCGTTTCATCAGGACGTCAATGGCGACTGGCAACCAACGCCTTTTTGCGTCATCGGCCTGGGCAAACTCGGCGGCCAGGAACTCAACTACAGCTCCGATGTAGACGTTCTCTTCCTTTACGGCGATGAGGGGGAAGTCTTCAAGCAAACTCCGCAAAAGGCAAAAACCCAACGCCCCGTCCTTTCGAACCATCAATTCTTTTGCAAGGTTGCCGAAGCTTTCAGCGCCGAAGTCGCGCGCTCGACCGCTGATGGCTTTCTGTTCCGAATTGACGTGCGATTGCGTCCCGAAGGCGACGCGGGTCCTATCGCCCGCTCCCTGGACAGCTGCGAAAACTACTACGCGCAATGGGGACAGACTTGGGAACGCATGATGTTAATCAAAGCCCGCGTGACCGCCGGCGATAAAAGCCTCGCATCCGAATTCGTGGAAATGATCCAGCCGTTTCGCTTTCCCGGTTCCATAAGTCCGGAAATCCTGCGCGAGATCGCCGCCACCAAGGACCGTATAGAGCGTGAGGTCGTGCGCGCCGGTGAATTGGATCGGAACGTAAAACTGGGCCGCGGCGGCATTCGCGAGATTGAATTCATCGTTCAATCCCTCCAGATTCTGCACGCGGGGCGCCAGCCCTTCCTGCAAAATTCGCAAACGTTGCCCTGCCTCCAAAAACTCACGCAATACGATCTGCTCTCATCCGCAGAAGCGAACCAACTGGATGCCGCCTATCGCTTTCTACGGGACGTGGAGCATCGCCTGCAAATGGATGACAACCGCCAAACACACACCATTCCCCAGGATGCCGCATTTCAACTCAGGCTCGCGCGACTAATGGACTTTAAAACACTGCCTCCTTTCCAGTCCGCCCTTCGCGAACACACGACCAATGTCCGCCGCATTTACGATTCCCTGTTTAAGAAGGAATTGACGGATGTTTCAAGCATCCACCTTCCGGAATTTGAAGGTGGAGGCGACGAATGGAACACTCTGCTTGCAGCACGCTCGTTTCGTGAACCAGACAAAGCATTTCATTTGTTCAGAGAATTTGCCGAAGGCCCCGGCTACCTTCACGTCTCGCCACGCACGACCGAACTAGCCCGGCAATTGATTCCGCGATTTCTCGCGCTTTGCCCGCCTCATTCGCCAAAGGACGACCAGCTGCCCGTTCTATCCGACCCCGACCGCGTCCTCGCCCGTCTCGATAGTTTCGTGAGCGCCTACGGTTCACGCGCCACGCTGTTTGAAGTTTGGAACAACAACCCGAAATATTTCGAACTGGTATTGTTGTTGTTCGATCGCTCGGAATTCCTGGCTCTCGCCGCAATCCATGCGCCAGACCTGATCGATGGCCTGGTCGTGGGCGGCCGGCTCCAGCGCCGAAAATCATCCGCTGAAATTCTAAATGAACTCCGTTTCGGCCTGGGTGACACCGACCAATTCGACTGGCTCCGCCGTTATCACGAAACCGAACTCATGCGCCTTGGGCTCCGCGACATCTCCGGCCAGGTCGACATCGAACAGACTCCGGCTGAACTGTCAGCGTTTGCCGACGCCTGCCTCCAATACGCGCTGGAAACCGTTCTGCAAAAAAATAAGCTTAAATCGCCTCCATTGGCGATCATTGGTCTCGGCAAGCTCGGCGGCGGCGAAATCGCTTACGGTTCGGACCTCGACATTTGCTTCGTCGCCGATTCAAAAGAAAAAAATTTGCCCGCCCTGCAAAAGATGGCCGCGGAAGTGATGGATCTACTGTCGCGCAGGACAGAAGGCGGAATTGTTTTCCGCACCGACGCCCGATTGCGTCCCGACGGCGAAAAAGGATCGCTCGCCCCCGCCCTCGACACATGTGATGCATATTATCGCAGCAGAGCCCAGCTTTGGGAAATTCAGGCGCTGACTCGGGCGCGATTTGTTGCCGGCAACGCTGGCGTCGGCGAAAAGTTCCAGAAACTTACTTTTGAATTGACCGATTTTTCCAACGCCGGTGCCCGGCACCGGTTCAAAAACTGGAAGGCGGAAATTCATCACATGCGGATGCGGGTGGAAAAGGAACGCACCCCGCCGGGCAAGAACGATCTGGCCATAAAGACCGGCATTGGCGGCCTCATGGACTGCGAATTCATCGCCCAAGCGCTCTGTTTGGAAAACGGCTGGCATGAGCCCAACACACTCCGGGCCCTCGAACGCGGCAGGCAAAACAAGAAGCTCCCGGACGCGGATAAACTTATTGAAAATTACATCAGCCTTCGGCGCGTAGAAGCGATTTTACGCCGCTGGAGCGACGAAGGCGAAGCCCTGCTCCCCAACGACGACGCTCCATATTATCGCGTCTCCGTCCGTTGCGGCTTCGATTCACCCGAAGCCTTTCGCGCGGCCCTCGCCAAATGGCGCAAAGATATTCGCTCAGTATACTCCAAAGTGTTCGCGTTGAAATAACACTCCTACCGCAATCTTCTCCGCTGCCGGCTCACCTCATAAAGAAACACCGCCGCCGCCGCGCCCACATTCAGCGAATCCACTTTATCTGGCATAGGAAGACTGACTGCCTCATTACAAACATCCAAAACGGCTTTGGAAATCCCTTCTCCCTCGCTTCCAAATACAAGGCAGCAATCCCTGGAAAAATCGACCTGGTAAAGGGACTTGTTTCCCCGCGGATGCGCCGCGACACAGCAGATGCCGCGCTCACGCAACGTCCGGAGCGTTTCTGGCAGAGTTTTGCCTGGGGCCGCTTTCAAACCGGCCTTCCCAAGTTCGACAATTGGCAATTGAAATATCGCGCCCATTGAGTTCCTGACCGCTCTCCGCAAGAATGGACTCGTGCTGGTTTCACCCACGATGAGACCGTGAACACTGAAGGCCGCGCAATTTCGTACGAGCGCCCCCAAATTCTCCGAACTCGTCAAGCCGTCCACGGCCGCAAAAAGGCGTGGCGCCGGAGCTTCGAGCAAAACAGTCCCGAGCGATATTGGCGCGGGAATCTTTCCCACTGCCAGCACGCCTTGAAACATCGTGAAACCGGTCAAGGTTTCCAGCCATTCCTTTTCGGCGAGATAAACCGTAATATTTTCGGGCCGCGCCTCCAGCAGCGGACGAAAATCATCCAACCAGCGTTCCCAAAAAACGGCCGAAACCACCGTGAAATGGCTCTCCAGCAACCGTCGCACGACTTTTTCCCCTTCCGCCACGAAAATGCCCTGTACTTCGTGTTCCACGGGCCGGCGCATCGTCGCATAAGGCCGCAGCTCAGGCGCGTCGAACGAAGATATCTTCTCAATCCGTATCATGATTCCATTTCAGCTACCGTTCCGGCGCCATTTCCAAACCAGGAGGCGCTCAGTCCCGGCGGTCACCTTGAACGGTTCGGCAATCCGCATTCCTTCAACCCAAAAAATACCGTCCTCCGCCTCCGCGACAATCAATTGATGCCGCCTCTCCCGCGGAACTTTTGCATTGGTGAACAAATCCTGCAATTTCACGGCCGCCCCCATGCCAATTGGTTGAAATCGGTCCCCCACCCTCCAATGCCGCAGCACAATTTCATGGCCAATTTTATCGGCATCAAAAACTTCTTTCCCCGCTGCCGGTTTTCGCGGCGGTCTAAATTGTTTCGGCGCTGTGCCGGTTCCCCAAACGAATCTTACGCCATCAAAGAAAACCAACCCCGGTCTTCTCAATATTACGGTCACACTGTGGCCGCCAAAAGACGGAACCAAAGGGCGGCAACGGCTAACGTGTCCCCTTGCATCGCGGGATATTCGATTATTTACACTCACCGCGACCGGTTTGCCCGGTTCCAGCCGGATGGATTCGATAAGCTCGAAATCCGGTCTCAGGCCCAATTCGATGATTTGCTGCTTTAAGACCTGACGCTGGACGGCGTCTGGCAATTCATCAAAATTTGCCTTGTCACTAGTTGACGGTGCCAACCAACGGTGCGCCATGTCCGCAACCAGATCAGATTCCGCGCCGACGATTTCCATGGACCGTAGAATCGTTTTATTTAATCCGGGCTCATAGTTCCGCCGAAGCAACGGCAGCAACTCATGACGAATTCTGTTTCGCAAATAGTCCTGCGAATTATTCGTCGCATCCTCGCGGTAGCGGATTTGGTTTTCGCGCGCAAACGCCTCCAACGCAACCCTTGGGATGTCCAACAATGGCCGGACCAGCGAAACCCGGCTGTCCGCTGGCGATGGCGAGCGCCACTGCATTCCTCCCAATCCGCTTCCAGCGCCTCTCAGCAGCCGCAAAAAAAACAGCTCCACCTGGTCATCCGCGTGATGCGCCAGCGCGATGGTTCTTGCACCGTGTTCCCGCGCCGTTCGTGCCAGGAATTCATGCCGCAGCCGGCGCCCGGCCATCTCAATAGAGATTTTTTCCTCCTTTGCAATTTTTTCAACGTCTGCGGACGCCGAATAAAATGGCAACTTCATCGCGCCGGCCGTTTTTTGGACAAACGCTTCATCACCGTCGCTGTGCCGCCCTCGCAGACGATGATTGAAATGCGCCACAGCCAGTTTCCAGCGTTCCACGCGGGAAAGTTCGTTAAGCGTGTGGAGCAACACCATCGAATCGAGCCCACCGGAAACGGCCACGAGAATTTTAGTTCCGGCGCCGGGCAACTGCAGGCCCGGAAGCGCCGGCAGATGGTTCGTCGCGGAACGCCTGGCCATTTCAACCTCGTAAGAACTGTGCGATCTCACCCAATGGCAGCAATCTTTCCTCGCGTGTTTTTAGACTTCGAAGACGTCCGGTCGTGTCATTTTCAACCCGGACGGTGTTGCCGGCTTTCAATTCCTGGGCGCGTTTGATTTGCTTGTCTCCCTTGGTCGCGGTCAATGCGTACTCGACGCTCATCCCGGCGGCACGCAGGTCGCTGACCAGTTTAAGCGAGGCCGCCCGCCGGTTTTCATCTTCAATTAGGACAAACGCGTCCACGCCCGGATCAAACGCGGGCAGGAGATTGCGCTCAGTCAGCAATTCGCGCAACACGACGTCGCCCATGCCAAATCCAAGCGCCGGCATGTTGGTTTTGCCGCCGCTGATGAGTTTCACAAGATTGTCGTAACGCCCGCCGCCTGCAATCGCCCGAAACTCGCCTTTCCGATCAAACGCTTCGAACACAACTCCGGTATAATATGCGAGCCCCCGAATCACGTGATAATCCACTTTGACGAATTCCTGCAATCCCCGCGCCGCAAGGTTCTGCAGGATATTTTCAAGTTCCGCCGTCGGCCTGGCTGCTTCGATAAACTCATTCACCTGCGCGAGCGAAATTCCCAAAGCTGACAATTTAGTTTCTGTTTCCTCTTTCGATGCCCGTTCCAGCTTGTCAATCGCCTGGAAGAATTCATAGGCCCGTTCCACATTGTTGCCCTCTTTTGGGACATGCTTGTCAAAAAATTCCTGCCACGCGTTTCGGCTGCTCAGGCGAATGACGAAATCCGCCTCGGTCAGGCCAAAGGAACGCAGCGTGTCGATAAGCAAAGCTATTAACTCCGCGTCCGCCGCCGGATCGACTTCCCCGATGATGTCGGCGTTGAACTGAAAGTGCTCGCGCAAACGCCCCTTTTGCTGCCGTTCATAGCGATACAGTTGCGGAATCGCGAACCATTTGATGGGCTTTTTGTACTGCCGTTCGTGGGCGGCAACCATCCGCGCGAGCGTTGGCGTCATTTCCGGCCGCAGAGCCAACTGCCGGTCGCCCTTGTCGGTAAAATTGTACAACTGTCCTACAATTTCATCCCCGCTTTTGGTCGTAAACAACTCAAGCGGCTCAAGGGGAGGACCGTCGTATTCCCTGAAATTATAGCGGCGGGCGGCATCCCGCCATTTGTCGAAAATATATTGGCGTGCGGCGGCACTCCAGACATCGGCGTGCGGCAGCGGTTCGGGGTAAAAGTCGCGAAAACCGGGCAATCGTTCCATCACCTCAGGCTAAAGGATAGTCCTCAACGGTTGAAGCTCAAAAGCAGAAGTAAATCCCACTTTAACGCTCCAATGGGTTGGAACGGTCAAAGTTACCCTGACGGCCAGCTAAATTGGCTATTGCGCCTTGGCGGGCAGCTTCAATACTTCCGCCCGCATTTCCTTTCCCGCCCGGAATTTGACCGTGGCGCGGGCTGGAATGGGTACATTGTCTTTGGGCTGGTTTGGATTGCGTCCAACTCGCGGCTTGCGGATTTTTACCTCAAAAACTCCAAAATTGCGGAGTTCCACCTTATTGTTCCTGGCCAGTGCCTCGGAGATATAATCAAGGGTCTTCTGAACCACATCAAATACCTGCTGTTGTCCCAGGTTCGTTTCTTCGCTGATTCGCGTTACCAAATGCCGTTTAGTAAGAGTCATATTTCAATTTGTTCTCTGATTCAATAACTGTGTTAAATGCTCAAAAAATTTTCAGCCCATCCAAGCGCAAACAGCCCGCCAAATACCGGCGCGCAGGCTCCGGTTCATGGACCACGTCGGCGACTTCTGATTCCTCATGTTCCAATAATTTTGATTCATTCTTCTTATACCCACAATGCATCTTAATACGCAACATAATTTTTATGCTTCTTTTTGTGCCCCCCAAAACGCCCAAAAGGCACCAAATTCCGCGTTTTTTGGACTATCAGGCAGTCCTGAAAACTCATGACACCGGTTGCTGTTGCGTTAGACAATGTAAAGAACCGAATCCCCAAACCAAATCAACTGCATGGATTCCGGTTACCGGTCTGTCCCGGAACAACTCCCCTAAAATACCCAGCGCAAGCCGGTCATTCGGATCGTTAAACGTCGGCACAATCACGCAGGAATTGCATATATAAAAGTTCGCATAGCTGGCCGGCAAACGGACGCCATCAAAATAGAGGGGAGAGGGCATAGGAAGTTCCACAACTTCGGGCTTCGACCCATTTTCCAGCCGTAAATCCGGAATTCGGTCCCAATTTTCCGCCAAAGGACGAAAATTGACGTCGCGCTCGTTTCTTTCGCGAACCAGTACCAGGGTCTTTGAATCCACAAACCGGCAGATATCGTCCACGTGGCCGTGCGTATCGTCTCCGACCGGTCCTTTGGCCAGCCAGAAAATGTTCTTTACCCCCAAATACTCCTTCAAGGTTGTTTCGATCCCGGATTTGCCCAGGCCGGGATTGCGCACCTGGAGCCTCGGGTGCAAATAACATTGTTCGGTGGAAATCAGCGTGCCCGCCCCGTTCAGCTCAATGCCCCCTCCCTCAATGACAAAGGGCATGCCCTCGTGCTCCGCGTGAAATAATTTTTTACGCAGAATGCGCGCGGCTGTTTCGGGAACTTTCGTGTCTTTGCGCCAATTATCGTATTTGGCCCAACCGTTGAAATGAAAATGAACAATCGCGGTCTCCGCTTTTCCCTGTGTCTTGCGTCTCACGAAAATCGGGCCTGTATCGCGCGTCCAACCCCGATTTGTCGGATGCAGGACAAATTTGATCTTTTGCAGGTTCACACCAGTGCTCCTGAGGATGCGGCGCGCCATGTTTTTATCGGACTCACCGCGAACGAGCAGACGGATGTTTTCGTTCGCCGCGATTTTTCGGATCATTTCGCCATAGATCCATGGAATCGTTTCAAATTTTCCCGGCCAATCGCCGGCATTATGCGGCCACCCGAGCCACGTGGCCTCGTGCGGCTCCCATTCGGCGGGCATGGAAAATCCGGCATGGGCGGGCGTCATGCCTGCCACAGTTTTTTTGTTTAACATAAATTTGCCGAAGAATAAAACGTTCGGCCTGTTTGTTCAACGGCGCAAGCCCCGGTAATCGAAATTTTTTTTCAATAACCTTAACTTTCTGCTTGGAAGTTTAGGGAATATGAGCGATAGTAAGATACGGCCAATGGTTGACGTGATGTGACTAAGCCGTCTATCGAATGATTTACAGGCAAAAAATTGATAGAATATTCGGTAACATTCAAATGGGCCTTTCGCGGGAATGCAGAAAATTGCTCCATTTCGGGTTTTATCTGGGGATTCTTTTTATAGCATCGGCTATCGTTTCAGCTGCCGGACTCGGTTCCGCGCCCCTTCTCAAGGTCTTGACCTTGCCCACGGGCGTCACTGCGGACCAGATTCAGCAGGCGCTAAACCATTTGACTAATGGGGGCGAGGTGCTCCTGCCGCCGGGCCGGATTAAAATAAGCCAGCCCCTGATCCTGGACCACAATGGCGAAATCCTTTGCGGCGCATCGAACGAAACCACGATTTTGTATTTGATGAACGATGCCAATTGCCCGGTCATCATTATGGGCCAGCCGATCAATCGCCCGATGCAGACCATTCGCAATTTGCGGGTGCAGGATTTGTTCATTGACGGAAACCGGACCCATCAGCAGCGCGAGCTTTGGCGCGAAAAGGGAGAAGGTTCGGAAATCCGAAACAATGGCATCACAATTCAGAACGTCAGCGATTCGCTTGTCGAGAACGTCACTTGCACGCGCTGCCGTTCCGGCGGGCTGGTGACCACCCTTGGCGTGCGCCGGCTCGCCGTCAAGAATTTCGATTCCTCCAACAATGAATTCGACGGCCTGGCGTGCTACCTCACGATGGACTCAACGTTTGAAAAACTGCATCTGCACGATAACCCGGGCGCCGGCATTTCACTGGACCTGTCTTTCGATCACAATGCCTTTACCAATGCTGTGCTGGAAAACAATGACCTGGGTATTTTTATGCGGGACAGCAGCAAAAATCGCTTCAGCAATGTTAGGATCCGCAACAATCGTGACTTTGGAGTTTTCATGGCCCAGGCCTTCGAAACGGTTGATCGCGGCCCCCAACCCGAACCGGATACCGAATGCACGGACAATTCATTCATTAGCCTGGTGGACTCGCAAAATGGCCGCGCGGCTTTTCGGATTAACGACGCTGCGTGCACCAATAACGTGATCATTGACCCGCAACCCCGTGAAAGCTGGTTCGCTCCGTTTGTCGGGGCCGTGCGGGCCCTTTCCACCCCTACCCCGGATTTGGTGACGGTTAAGTAATCACTTTGGATTCAGGCGTTTGGGGCGGGGATTTTTATTCAGAAATCCGGCGAAAATCGCTCAAAATGGCAGGCAATTTGCTGTCTTTGCCCGATGATTCGTTTTGAGGGAACCATCTCAAGTCCGCGTTGTGCCCGGTTTGCCTTAAATTCTTTTGAAGTTGGCAAATGCCGGAACATTCGTATTGTAGACGGCGCAAAATTCCTTAAACCTAAACGAATGAGCAAAAAAAATAAAAACAACGCTGCCGGTCCCGTTTCACAATTCATCCGGCACCATTACCGGCACTTTAACGCCGCCGCCCTGATCGACGCCGCAGACGGCTATGTCGCCCATCTCGATGACGGCGGGCGAATGATGATTTGCCTTGCTGGAGCCATGAGCACGGCCGAACTGGGGCTTTCCCTCGCGGAAATGATCCGCCAGGACAAGGTGCAACTAATCACCTGCACCGGCGCAAACCTCGAAGAAGACGTCTTTAACCTCGTCGCGCACGATTACTACGAGCGCGTTCCTCACTACCGCCAACTCTCTCCCCGCGATGAAGAAAAGCTGCTGAATCGCCATCTTAATCGAGTGACCGACACCTGCATTCCCGAAGGCGAAGCCATGCGTCGGATGGAAAAAGCCATGATCGAAGTCTGGACCGCCGCCGATAAGCGAGGTGAACGGTTCTTCCCTCATGAATTCTTTTATCAGGTCCTTCGCAGCGGCAAATACAAGAAGTATTACCAGATTGATCCCAAAGACTCTTGGATGCTGGCTGCCGCCGAAAAAGACCTGCCGATCGTCGTCCCGGGCTGGGAAGATTCAACCCTCGGAAACATGTACGCCGCCGCGGTCATTCGAGGAGATGTCAAAAATGTGCACACGGTCCGTACCGGTATCGAGTATATGACGTGGCTTGCCGACTTTTACACGCGCACAACGCAAAAGAGCACGCTGGGAATGTTTCAAATTGGCGGAGGCATCGCGGGCGATTTCCCGATTTGCGTCGTTCCCATGCTTCACCAGGATTTGCAGCGTGGAAATGTCCCGCTTTGGGGCTACTTTTGCCAAATCAGCGACTCCACGACCAGCTATGGCAGCTACAGCGGCGCGGTGCCAAACGAAAAAATCACCTGGGGCAAACTCGGCGTGGACACTCCAAAATTTATTATCGAATCAGACGCAACCATCGTCGCGCCCCTTATTTTTGCTCGTGTGCTCGGGTGGTAACCAAAAACTAATGTCAAAATAATATCCTGATGAGCCAAACGGAATTCCAGGTTCTGCTGGTGGAAGACGACCGGGACATGCAGGCTTCGTTGTCGCAGGTGCTGCAACAGGCCAACATTGTCCCGCACGTGGTCACCAACGTCCACCAGGCCACCGGGGTCATGCGCGAAAAGGTGCTTGATCTTGTCCTGCTGGATTTATCCCTGCCGGACGAGGACGGTTTTACACTGCTCCGCCGGCTGCAGGACGACCCGTTGATCAACAAGGCTCCCGTTATCATCCTGACGATGTCTCAAAGTCTGCAGGACAAGATGCTGGGTTTTGAATTGGGGGCTGCTGATTACATCATTAAATCCACCGAGCCATCGGAGATGCGGGCTCGCGTGTTGACCGTCCTGCAATCCAAGCGCGAGCGCGACAAACTGGTCCAACTGAACCGCGAGATGGCCGTCGCGCGCGCCGCGGCTGAATCCGCCGCCCGCGCGAAGGCCGAGTTTCTCGCTTCCATGAGCCATGAAATCCGCACCCCCATGAATGGCGTCATCGCCATGGTCGGACTCCTCATGGAAACGCAATTGACGCCCGAGCAGCGCGGTTATCTGGAGACCATCCATGCCAGCAGCGATGCTCTGTTGACCATCATCAACGACATTCTGGATTTCTCAAAAATTGAAGCGGGCAAGCTCGAATTGAATCCCCATCCGTTTAGCCTGCGCGCGGCCATCGAGGAAACGCTCGATCTCATGGCCGCCAGAGCGTTCGAGAAGAACCTCGATTTGGTCTCTGACATTGCTGACGACATCCCTGAAAAAATTGAAAGCGACCCGTTGCGCTTGCGGCAAGTGCTGACAAACCTGCTGAGCAATGCAATTAAGTTCACCAAAAATGGGCACGTATCGCTATCTGTGAGAATGATTGCGTCGGAACGCGCGAGTGATGGGAAAAACCAATCGCGCCTCCAGTTTTCCGTCACCGACACCGGGATCGGCATTTCGGCCGAGGGACTGGCGCGCCTATTCAAACCATTTGTCCAGGCTGAAGCCTCAACTGCCCAGAGATTTGGCGGCACTGGCCTTGGCCTGACCATCAGCAAACGGCTCGTCGAACTCATGGGCGGCAAAATCTGGGCAGAAAGCGTTGCCAATATTGGTTCGAGCTTTCATTTTACCATCGCCACGGGGATCGAAACCACCGCGGCCCCCTTTGAGCTGGCCGGGCGGCAGGAGAAGCTGGCGGGACTACGTGTGTTGATTGTGGACGATAACTGTGCCAGCCGTTCCGCCCTCCATGAACGTTTTACGCGCTGGGGAATGATCAGCCATATTGCTGAGGATTCACAAAAAGCCCTGGAACTCCTCAAATCCGGAGACCAATTTGACCTGGCGTTGGTGGATGCACAGATGCTCTGCGCCGACGGCTTTACTCTGGCAGCCGAAATTCATCAGGTGCCCCGCGCCGAATTGTTGCCCATCGTTTTGCTCGTGCCGCTGGGCGTCCGCCTGGAACCTCCACAATCAGTCAAGATTCCGTTTATCAATTACGCCCCCAAGCCAATCAAGACGACGCAGCTTTTCGACGCCGTTCGCCGCGCCCTGACCAACACCAAGGCGCCCGCTGAAAAAGCGCCTGAGGTCAAGCCGGACGCTCCCAAAGCCGCCACCCAGCCATTGCAAATCCTGCTTTGCGATGACAATTCAATTAACCAAAAGGTGGCCACGCGAATTTTGCAACAAATTGGCTATAAGCCGGACATCGCCACAAACGGACTGGAAGCACTGGACGCCCTCGACAAAAAGCGCTACGACCTCGTTTTCATGGACGTGATGATGCCGGAAATGGACGGCATAGAAGCAACCCGTGAAATCCGCAAGCGCCAAAAGGCTGCCGTATTGGAAAATTACAACTCCCGCATCGTGATCATTGCTATGACCGCGCAGGCCATGCAAGGCGACCGGGAAAAGTGCATCGCCGCGGGCATGGACGATTATTTGGCCAAGCCCATTCGGCCAGCCGACGTCAGCGGGATGATTGTCAAATGGACCGCCCCGGGGAGCAGCGTGGAAAGCGCGCCCGCGAAGGCCCCGGCAGCCTCGCCCGTTGCGGAAGCGCCGCCGATCGAAATGGATCGCCTCTCCGAACTGGCAGACGGAGACTCCAACACTCTGCGCGAACTGATCGAACTATTTACGAAGCAAACGGCCCGGCAACTCTCGCAATTGGATGCCGCCGTGCGCGCTAATAAGGCGGAAGAAGTTCGCCACCTGGCCCACAGTTGCAAAGGCGCCAGCGCAACCATGGGCATGGGTCCGCTGGCCGCAATTTTTTACGAACTCGAAAAGATGGGTCGCGCGGGCGTTGTCGACGGCGCCCTGCCCCTGGTCGCCTCGGCAAACGCCGAATTTACGCGGGTTCAAAACTTTTTGGCGTCCCTGCCGGCTTCTCCGGCTCCCGCGCCCGCCGCTGTTTACTCATGAAAAAGATCCTCATCATTGAAGACGACGAAATTCTGGCCAATATTTACCGGAACAAATTGGCCGTGGAACATTACCAGGTGGAAGTATCCAACAGCGGCGAATCCGGCCTGGCGCTCATGCGCACCTTCAAGCCGAACATGATTTTGCTCGACCTCATGCTTCCGCAGATGCCGGGCGTTGACGTGATCAGGCATGTTCGGTCGGAAGAAGATTTTGCCAAGCTTCCCATCGTGGTTTTTTCGAATACCTACCTGACCAACCTCATCCAGGACGCATGGAAGGCCGGCGCGACCAAATGCCTTTCCAAAGCCCGCTGCTCGCCCAAAGACGTTTTAGAGATTGTGCGACAGACTGTCGGGGGTGACGGCGTAATGCGCTCAGGCTCAGTTCCCGCACCCGGCGCAGCTTCCCCGGAAATGATGGGCGACGCTGAATTTCAGAACGAACTGCGAAAGACGTTTATTGAAAGCCTGCCCGCCACCCTGGCAACGCTCCGCAGTTCCCTCCAGAATCTTTCCCGCTCAACCGACGACGTGACCCGGCTGAAACACATATACGATCTACATCGCCGTACCCACGCCCTTTCAGGCAACGCCGGCATCGCCGGGCTGTTCCTCATCGGCCAGATGTCTGCTGCGCTCGAAGCATTGCTCAAGGAGCTTTACGAAAAACCGAAGAACATCAACGTTTCTTCCTTGCGCACGATTGCCGCCGCCGCGGATTTTCTCGGATTCCTGTTCCAATCCGGACTGGCGCCTGAAAAACAGGAAATGCCCCCGGCAAATATCCTCGTAGTGGATGACGAGGCCATCTCGCGCCGCGCCATCATTTATGCGCTTGAAAAAACGCAACTGCCCTCGGTGGGTGTTGACAATCCCGGTGAAGCTTTTAAGTTGCTCTCCCATAAGCCCTTTGATCTGGTTTTCCTCGACGTGGATATGCCCGAAATGAGCGGGTTCGAACTATGCGCCAAGCTGCGTCAATTGCCGCATCACAAGAAAACGCCGGTTCTTTTCGTGACCGCGCTGAATGACTTCGAAAGCCGCACGAATTCAACCATGGCGGGCGGCAATGATTTTATCGGCAAGCCGTTTTTGTTCATCGAACTTACCGTCAAGGCCCTGATGCACGTGCTCCGCAGCAAGCTGCAGCCGAAAACGGGAAACTAGCCAAACATCTCTTTGGCGATCGTTCCTTCGGCTACTTTGGTCACGCCACCGGTCATGAGAATCGAGAAATCGTCCCCGATCTCGATCTCGATTTTGCCTCCGGGCATGTGAACGCTCACGTTCCTGTCAACGAGACCGAGTTTGTGAGCCACCGCGGCGGCGGCGCTGCTGCTCGTTCCGCTGGCAAGCGTGTATCCCGCGCCCCGCTCCCAGATTTCAATCTGAATATTGGAGCGATCGATCACCTTCATAAACTGGACGTTGGTGCGGTTGGGAAAGCGCAAATGCGTCTCCAGCAACGGCCCGATGTGCCGGGCCAGCTCCGGACTGATCTTTGGAAGCGGCAGCACGCAATGGGGGTTGCCAATCGTCGCGGCGCAAAAATTATATCGTTCGCCCCGCAAATGGATCGGCTCGTTGATGACTTCCCGCCGCGGTCCCGCAACCGGAATTTCATCACTCCAAAAGCTGACTTTGCCCATCTCCACCCGCACGATCTTACCCCGTTGCATGACTGTGGCACGGGCAACGCCTCCAGCGGTTTCAACTGAAAATTCCTCGCTGCCCACCAACTTTTTGTCATACAAATAACGGGAGAAAATGCGCAACCCATTGCCGCTTTTTTCGGCCTCGCTGCCGTCCGGGTTGAAAATGCGCAGGCCAAATTGCGCATTTTTTGAAGGCAACGGTCCCGCCAATATCCCGTCCGAGCCCACGCCGTAGTTCCGGTGACAGATAGTCTTGATCTGCTCCGGCGTCAGCGACGATGGCAGATTTTTTGGATCCACAACCAGATAATCGTTTCCCAATGCATGGTATTTCGTGAACACTAAAGGCATTTGTGTAGTGTGGATTAAAACGCTAAAATGAAAAGTTTTTAGCGAGCGCACGGAGCACGGTTGGCGAATCCTGGCACCGGGTAGGGACAGCGCGCCATAAGCGTTAACCTAATATATTCGAAAAATGCGGGTTAGTTTGGATCTCTGCATTTTGCGTCGGCGGCGCGTTTGGCGCAAGCCGTGTGCTATTTTGCTGCCCCGTTGCAGCAGCTTTCGCAGAGACAGGGCCGGCGCC
>DATAST010000099.1:0-59156 GCA_036269115.1 Verrucomicrobiia bacterium
CTGGCTCTTTATCGGTGATGCTGATGCCGGCCAGCGTAGCGCCATCGTTTACACCCTCATCGAAAACTGCCGGCGGCGCAGGCTTGATCCCTTTGCCTATCTGCGCGATGTCCTCACCCGACTGCCCAACATGACCAACCGGCAAATCCCGGACGTCATACCTCAGGCTTGGGCTAAAAACCAACTGTCCGCACAACGACCAGCCGCATCATAAGCGTCATACTGTTTTAACAGTATGACGCTTATGATGCCGCTACACTTGCATTGTCAAGCAGGTGCTTGGCGTGACGCTTACCCTATTATTGAACCATCGGGAAAAGTATCGGCGATACTTGTCGGGGGTTGCGAGACCAAAAATGAACTGTATGGGTATCCCACAAAAGGACTTCGTGATCTTATAAAAATCACATCGGACGCCGACAAATGAAATGAATGCAGCGACGCAAAATACAATTAGGGGGTAATATTCTCGCAAAACTTTCCCCACTCGCGTTCACGTGTTTGTCATCTGACTCGCTAATTTGCGGGCCAAGCCAGTACGCCAATCACGAGAACGCTCGCCCCATGCAAGCCTGGTCGTGATCAATTTTTAAATCGGCCCTGTGCCCCATTTCCTCTCGCAGAACCAATTTCAAAACCGTCACCACCAGGAAATCGCAAATTTTGGCGCGAATAACGTCACAGGTCCAACAACGACTCTGGCCACGACCAGACTGCTACGCATTTTCCATCCCCCAAGGCTTCGCACATAAACCGAATTAAGTTCTTTCTGGAGGTCCAGGCCATAGTCCTTTATTCGGCTGCCGGACGTGCTGACGCCAACGTTGGCGTAATTGTAATCTTGGCGGGCTGTGATAATTTGGCTTCTTGACGATTTACCAGCCAATCGACATAGCAAATTGACCTTCGCAAATCGTGATTTATTCCAGAATCTAATTGGGCGTAGTGCTTGTTGAACCATTTTCCCAATAGAGTTTTCACAAAACCAGCATCAAGCTCTTCCTTTTTCAGGGTGCGGACCATTGTCAGCACATCCTTCATATACTGCGGATCGGGATTGGCCGGAATCTGTTTCTTTAACAGGATCTCTCGGATTTTCAATTTACGCTGTCCAGCGGCCTGACCCGCAAAAGGCATCGGGATTGGAAGTGCTGAATCATTCGCGATACGCGCCAACAGTTTGGCTTTTGCCGGCTGCGTCGAGCATTCCTCCGAAACCATTTTAGCAGCGGCCTCTAAAGACATTTTGCCTGCCTTAAGCAAGTAGTAAAAGGGCAGAAATGCAGTGCTTTCATAACAAATTTGCGTGAGGTAGCTCTGCGCCTCGTCAATTTTTTCAGACCGGAGAAAGCCCAGGATAATATCGGGGGCACGAATTCCCTTAGTCCTGACGATTTGAGTTTTCCCTGAAATCCCGTTGGTTCCCGGACCAATGACGCGAGTCTCGCCAATAATTTTCAAAGTGGGTTTGCCGGCCGTTTCATTAAATGCTCCTTCGCGGATGAATGACACTTGGGATAGCAAGCGCTCATCGATGAAAAAATTGCCGCCAGCGCCGCTGACTTTTCCGCTGCGCAAGTCAAAGACGCCGGCTTCATGGATACCAACTCGTGCAATTTCTTTCAAGTGCTTGAACCAAAGTAGTTGTTCCTTCTTGCGCCGGTCGTCGATTAACTCCTTGAGTTCAGCATAACGAATGGTTTGCGTCCGGCCTTTGTAACGATAGTAGATTTCACCTTCTTTCAGCGCCCGACCATCGTCCGTCCCTTTTCGACAAATCACGGGCTTGTTGCGCGATTCTCGAAAATGCAGGATTCCAAATTCTCTGCCTTCGATTTCGTGTATATGACGATCCCACTCAATCTCCGGATCAAAATGTTCGTTCAAGAATGCGGATAATTTATCCGGGTCTAATTGGTCGAAGCGATTGTCTTTTAGACCAATCAATTCATGCGGGGAGTTGGCGACGCCATAGACGATGTACCCACCTTTAGCGTTCGCAAAGGCCGCCGCAGAACGAATATACTTCCCGAGGTTCTGAAAACCGAACGACTCCTTGAATTCGAGCCAACCGCTTTCACGCGAAACGAGCCGATTCGAATGCCTGGCCGATACCGTAAAAATCCTATTCAGCACTTCCTGACTGAATGGAGTTGGAGATGGGTCCATAAACAACGCGTAACGCTCAAACCCGAGCTTCAACAATGCCTAACAAAAAGTCAAAAGGAAAAGAAGAAGTGCTCGGACCGGACCAGTCGCCTGTACTTATGGCACATTGCGCGGTCGTCTAATCCAGAGCAGCCGATTGTCCATCCAACGCTAGGACAGTTATTAGAATATTAACCGTGTTCCTCAGGCGACCATCTGGTAATTAGCCCCAGATTTCCATAAAACGGTCCAAGGTCCTTAAAAACGGCTTGCCAATCGGTGTGCCAAGGCCGAAAATTCTGAGAACTGGAATCCTAACGAATGCTCCGGCGGAGCAGCTCAGACATCCTGCGGAAGGACACGTTATTATATGAAGACGAACTGGAATTACTTCGTTTCCAATAGATGCCATTTATTCGAAGTGGCTTGTGCGATTACGACAATTTTGAATCTCGGGGTGCTTGTCACATCCGCTCAAACTGGCAACTACATTTATACTGGCTCCGAGCAAACGATCACGCTACAGGCTGGCCTCTACGACATAACTGCCTACGGTGCCAAAGGAGGCCCTAATATCGTTCCCGGCGGCTTGGGAGCCGAAATGGAAGGCCAATTTTATTTCGCAAGCGCAACGACATTGACGATTCTAGTCGGCGGTGGTGGGAGCGGCGCCGGGGGCGGCACTGGAGGAGCTGGCGGTGGTGGCGGTAGCTTCGTTATAAATGACAATGACTATACACCCCTGGTAGTCGCTGGCGGCGGCGGCGGTGCTGGCACCCACACGGCACCGGGCAGCCCGGGCAACACTGGCACCGGCGGCGGATCAGCCTCCGGTGGCTCTGGTGGTTCTGGCGGCTCTGGCGGTTCCGGCGCTTCTGGCGGTGGCGGCGGTGGCGGTGGCTTCAATAGCGACGGCGGGAACGGCAGTGGCAGCGGCGGTAGTAGCTACCAGGACGGTGGTTCCGGCGGCTCCCGCGGTGTGAACCAAAATGGCACCGGCGGCAATGGCGGCTACGGCGGCGGCGGCGGAGGGGGCTATAGCGGCGCTGGCGGCGGCGGTGGTTACAGCGGCGGCGGCGGCTCCAGCAGCGCTGGCGGCGGTGGAGGTTCTTATATCGATACATCCGCAGTTGCGATCCTCGCCAAGAGTTCCAACACCATCGCGCCCAATCCGCCCAACGGCGAGATCATTATTACAGCAGTCTCTGACCCTATACCCATCACCTTCTCCAAGGTAGCCGTAGCGAGTGGACAACTTAGTTTTCAGATTACCGGACGAACGAACGCCACTATCGTCGTAGAAGAATGCACTAATCTCTACTATCCCATCTGGATTCCGGTGGCCACAAATACTTTGAGCTGGGGCACTAATTATTTTAACCACACCTATCGGACGAATTTTCCATCCCGCTTCTACCGAGTCAGTGAACCGTGACAAATTGCCACAAGCAAATGACGAATGACGGAAACAGTAGATATATTAAAACTCAGAGGCGGTTTCTCGCCTGAAAGGACGCCCACGCTTGTAGGGAAATGTCATCGCAAACCTTCCGAAGCCAATGAATATTGTCTCTGTCAGCTGCCCGGAGAATCGATGCCAGGGCTTCAGGTGTTGATAAAGGTCACAATCCTTTTTCCTGGTACCGTTCGCCGCATCTTTTCAATTTCATGCAATGATGAAAGCAATTGCATATGGATTTCAGCGCGTCCTCTGTTGCCACAGAATTGCCCGTTTTCATCCATAAAAAATCCGTAGCCTTGTTGCAGACCTTTCAGAAATAAGCCGTGTTCTGTTGTGAGATTCTGGTTGCCCGGTGTGGCACCGGTTACCACGCCCAACGGGCTGAGGGTCACACGAGGGGCCAGGGAAAGATTTCCGTGGCGGATAACATGGCCACGATAAATTGCAACGTGGGTGTTTCCGTCGGCCAAATTAAGAAAATAAGCAAGGCAATGCGCAAAGTTGGGTGTGTGCTTTGCATGTTCTTGGCACGTACGGGGGCAATAACCAATAACCAAACCAACCATCACCAAATGAAATTGCCTTTTCGGGGGTTTTCAGGAATTATCATTCGAGTGATTTCGGGCCTGTAGCTCAGCGGTTAGAGCAGGCGACTCATAATCGCTTGGTCCTCGGTTCAAATCCGAGCGGGCCCACCATTCCAGTTTCTACGGTGCAACCGTGACCACGCGATAAAAGCGGCCGGCAAATCGGCCGGCGCTCAGATCATCAAAACCGAAATCTCCCTCGTCGTCTTCCTCAAATGCGGAACCGATAGTCGTCCAGGTTTTCAAATCGGTCGAGGCCTGAATCACATAGCTAAACGTTGGATCCGCGGTAAATTCCAAATACGCCGCCGGGGCCTGCTGGATGATAATCATATTCGCCACCGGCTCGGCGGGATGAGCGTAGAGATCGGGAATTCGGTAGCTGCGATAATCATAAAAACCTCCGTTTTGCGGCGTGGTGCCGCGATAATTCCACAAGGCAAGATCCCACACTACCTGGGGCACCGGATCGTGGGTGTATTCAACGATCCTCGCCATGGTTCCGCCATTCGGCAGGTTCACGCCATTGGTATCATTGATCCAGGCAAAAGTGACCAGAACGTTGCGATATTGCGGCAGCCATACCGCATTGCCCATAATATACGAGTAAAGGCGGTCTCCGCCTCCCAGACCCGAATCAAAAGAATCCCAAACCTGGGAAATAGTCATGTTGGTTTGATCGATGCTGTATTCTACAGCGCGGCTGTCATTATTCGTATCAGGAAGAGGCGGTTCGAAAGGAGTCGCCCGGTTGGGGCCGTCATCAAACAACAACAGAGTGCCCTGAGGAGTCAATACCGGGGCATGCTGGCCGTAGGACCACTCGAAGTTGGTGCCCACAGGAGTCAAAAGATACGGCAGACAATTGGCGGACCAACTGGCGTCCGGCGACACCCCGGCGTCGTGCGGCGCCAGAATCCAGATCAGCTGTCCGGTCGCCCGGGAAAATTTGTAGATGGTGTTCTCGTCACGCTGCGAAACGATGATGGAATCATCGTTCGTATCATCAACGACGGCATTAGCGTGGTATGCGTCCAATCCATAATTATTGGGAAAATCGGCGGTCAAATAAGACACCCGGGTCGGGTCCAATTGGTTGATCGGCGACCAGACATGAACCAGCGCGCCATTCGTCATGGATATTTCCACAATGGGGTTATCATCCACAGTGACGGTGCCCAGGGGCGGATTGGTGGTGCTGCTGTGGCTGGGCAGAACGGTCGGAAAATTTGGCACGCTCTCGGGAACATCGCTGATATAGAGAAGCGTGCCACGAGACGTGAAAATACCTCCGTGAACGTTGATCGGATAGCCGGCCGCGGGCGCCCACGTTTGGACGATTTGTCCGAGCAGGTTCATTTCCACAAACCGATTCGCCGGCGGCTCCTCATAAATGAACAGGTTGCCATCGGCCAATTGCTCCGCATCAATATCGAGGTTCTGCAACGTTGGATGGTACCAGATCACATTTCCGTCAGGGTCTACGATGGTCATGTACCCTTTGTTATCGAAATGGTTATAAACCGTAAACAACGTATCTCCCGGTTCTACCCGGCCTGGCTCATTGGTCAGGAGCGTGATTTCGGGGAAATCCGCCGGTAGAGACGGTGTGACGAAAGTCAACAGTTTTGGAGCCGTGGTGGCGTTGCGGTACTTGTCGAAGGCGGTGACCAGGATCCAATTGGTCCGCCCGGGCTGGAATCCGTACAGCGGCACTGAATTGGACGCGGCATAGTCGTAAAACTCCCGCTCCCAGGCATTTGTGCCGTCGCTGACGATAACGCTGACCCTGGAAGGCACATCGGTGGTCAACTGGAGAATTCCCGCCAGGGGGGCATTAGTCGCAGGCGTAAAGGCCGGGCCGGAGAGAATGGTGATCGCGCCGGAGCGCGAGCAGATTGACGAGAAGAGCGCCGCCATGACCAGCGCGACAACAGGACATTTTAGTAATTTCATTCGTAAGAGGTTACGTGGCGTAAGAAAGCACGGCAGAAGTTCAACTCCTGCTCCAAAAAATCAAAAATCTCATTTCGGGGGCAGCAGATGATTGCTCAACTCTCTATAGGCCAACGCTCGTAATGATTGTAAAAGGTTTTAAATGGTTTGTAAACACTTAAGTTTGCCTCAGGCATTTTTCTACCGCGTCAAAATTGGTCCACCATTGCCGTAACCCGTAGCCGGACCGGTCGCCTTGTAAACACTTAAATTTCTACAGTCCAACAACTTATTTTTGTAAACGGTCTGTAAATGGTTTGTAAACATTTAAGTTATTGGCGAGCCCTGCGCGGTTTCAAGGGTAAAGTAGATTAAATTTTGTTCGTGTCGGTAGGCGATGTTTTGACGCCTCCTCAAAAACGATCAGCAAACTCGCCGCACAAAGGTCCCTCGGGATGTTGGATGCCGAATGACTTTGTTTCGGACTTCGATTTATTGCTCGACCAGTCGAAAGAACTGTGCGCCGGGGGAAACCGGATTGGTTACGACGTATTGACCGTTCACAATGGACACCGGGAAGGAGACTGGAACCCAGGCGTTGGAGTCGTTGAGCACTGGGCTGCTCTGCAATGTGAAGCCGGTCAAGTTGGTGCTCCAGGAGAGAATGAGACTGGCGCCGCTCACAGTGTAATCCAACAATGGCGATTGGGCCGGGGGAGTGACGCTGGCCCACGACGTGCCGATTCGCAGTTCATCAAAAATTCCGTTCGCCGGTTCCGCGGCATTGCGGTTCATGAGCACGAAACTCTCAATGGCGCCGGAATTAATATCGCCGCCGGACGAAGTCGTCAGTGTGGGTAACGGCGCAAGAGCGGTGCCGAATGTGGATGACGACGGATCAATCCACAAATCCGAGACGTCATCGTTCGTGTCGGGAATATTGAATGTGTAACTGCCAACCAGAAGAATCGTTTCGCCAGAATAATGGATGGTGTTGTCCCAAATAATATTGGTAGCGGTGCTGCTGGCCTTCGACAGGCCGAAATTAAATCCGCTGCCCGATGCCCGCGTGTAGACACGGGTCGCCACGGTGGTCGGTGTACTTGTTTGGGCGCCGCCCGAATTGTTGAAGCCCGCCCAAAAAACGCCTCCCGAACTCATGCCCGTAATATCGGTGAGCCTCAAGGCAAAGGAATAATAAATCGTGCCGCTACTGATACTGGACGAGTTGTTAAGAAAATCGAAGCGGGACGATGTCCCGTTGCCGCCAAAGGAAACGCTGTTGCCTGACGCCGCTGCCAGTCCCGCGACTTGCAGGTTGCCGGATTGAATGAGCGGTTGATTGCTGCTGTTCGGACCAGCCTGATACCAGGCGAAGCCCTGTGCGTTTGTCTGGCCGATCACTGCCGTGCCGGGGGAATACGTCGTGCCGCCGCTTTCAACGGCGGACGCAAACGGCTCCGCCGCCAGGGGAGGGGGAGTGCTCACGCTCAGCACCGCGCTGGAACTGCGGCATGAACCCACCGAATTCGAGAGCAGCACGCTATAATTTCCCGCGTTCTCAGGCGCGGCATTTGTGATCGTGAAATCGCTGGAAGTCGCTCCGGTGATGTCCGTCCCGTTAAACTGCCACTGATAGGATACGGCATTCGTTCCTGCTGGATACACCGTAAAAGTTGCCGTCGAACCAGTGGGCAGAATTTGGCTTTGCGGTTGTTGGGCGATGTACGGAGTTGTCATGCCCAAGACAGAAGGCAAAGGATTGCTCCCATAGGTATCTTCGAAATGCATCATTTCATTGGTCGCAACTCCCATATTATTATTGCCCCAGTCATAGCCGATGAAGCCGGCGAACCCATCGTTGAGCGCTCCCGCGTCGCGCGCGATGATGGCGCTGTCCCAATCGTTGCTCGAGACACCTGAGCGCCCCCAACCGGTGCCGGCGACGGTTTGGCCAAAATGTTCGCCAAGGATTAGCCGCAAGGTCGGCACTCCGCGGGCATTGTAGGACGAGATAGAATTCTCGTACTGGCTCTGGCACCAGCTCACAGAAAAATTCTGCGCCTGCACTTCCTCGCCGCTGAGGTAGTTTTCAATGGCAATATAGGCGTCGGCCGAAACCGTTTGCCATGATGCGTCATTGCCGGCGACCGTGGCGAAAGGAGAATACACGATGACAGAATAGCCGTAGGTGTTATGCAGCGCATGGACGACATCTTCCACCCAGGTGCGATAAGTCTGGTTAGTCGGCCATTGGCTGCCGGAGATCTCGTTCAGGACAATCCAATCGGGCCGCGGCCCGGTGTTCAAAAAAAGGCTTTCCGAAGTTTGCTCAATCGTTGCCGCGAACGCTGCGCCGTTCGTGAACGGGCCCTGATTGAGGTCGTTCCAATAGATCGCAAGGATATTGCCGTTGGCCAGCAACTCCGCGCGATGGATATCGTCGCCCATGGCTATGAAATGGCCGTTGCCGGAAGGAAAGTTCAAATGTTGAAACTCCGGATCGCACATGATGGTGTTGGAGCAAACGCAACAGAACGTGACCACGTCAAATCTCAGATCGGGCGTTGCGAGACAAGGCGAGACAAGCGCCGGGAGGACGGAAAGCCATAGGAAAGTTCGCACAAGCACCTGCGATAGTGTTTTCATTCGTTGACCCATCATGCTGAGGTAGACGTTGCACAACCCTCCGTGGTAAAGGTTTTTTGCACACTTTTAGAGCGTTAGAGCGTTTGAAGAAAGATTGTAGAGCGGTTTAAAAAACACTGTAGCCATTCGGGAGGGAAAAGAAGGGGAGCGGTCTTTTTGGGTTTTGGCGTCGTTTCAGCTCAGTCCAGGGTTTTCAAACATGCTCCTTCGCTGAAGCCTCGCCAAAACACCAAAAATCCTCGCTCCGAACGGCCACATTATTTTTTAAAACGCTCTAGCCGTTCGGCAGCGGGAGATCCCGGTGTTTTGGCGAGGCTGAGCGAAGGAGCATGCCCTTCGGCGGCCTGTGACGAGCGAAAACGAAAACGAAAACGAGAACGAGGACGAGGAGGAAAACAAAAAAGGCAGCGGCGGATTCTGAACAGTTTCAGAGTCAACCGCTGCCGGTCAAAATTACTACTACTTCATCAGCAGCATCTGCCTGGCGCGTTTGATGGCGGTGGTCAGGCGGCGCTGATAGTGGGCGGGCATGCCGGTGTACTTGCGGGGGAGAATGCGGCCCTGGTCGGTGACGTACTGGCGGAGCAAGTTGGTATTCTTGTAGTCCAGTGCGTCGGCGGTGAAATCAATTTTGGGTTTGGGCCGGGGTGTGCGGTTTTCGATGGGGCGCTGGCCGCGCTTGTTTTTGTCTTTATGAGTTTTGCGGGGCATAAGAAATTATTTGATTTCGCGGTGAAGGGTATGGCGGCGCAACGCGGGATTGTATTTCTTCAATTCGAGTTTGTCCGTCTTCAACTTTTTGTTGCGGCTACCGCTGTAGCGGGAGGGCGATTTGCCTTCCTTGCGCGCCTCAGTGCATTCGATTGTAACGACTTCGCGGGGCATATTATTCTACTCCTTTTCCTTCGTTTTGTTGCTGCCTTCCTCGGCTGGTTCGTCGCCTTCGTCGGAATCCGCATCGCTGACACCGGCGGTTTCGATAGTGCCGAGCTGGCCCAGGCGGCGGGACTTGAGCGCGCCGTCTTTTTCCAGTTGGGCCTGCGCCTCGACGGTGAATCGGGTCCAGGGAATGGCTTCGAGACGCGCCTTCGGTATCACTTTGCCGGTCAATTCACAAACGCCGTAGGTCTTTTTCTCGATGCGTTTAAGCGCTTCCTCGATTTCATAAATGGCGTCCTGGTCCGAAGAAAGCAGGCTCAAGGCGAAATCGCGGTCAAAATTGTCGGTGCCCGAATCGGCCATGTGCAGGCTGTAACCCGCCAATTCCTGGGCCGATTCCTGCGCCAGACCGTCCATTTGGCGGCGCAACTGGTCGCGAAGCTCAACCAAATGGGCGTAATATTTCTGCCACTCGGGCTTGACCTTCTTCGCGTCGGATGTCTCACCGCCTTTGGACACGGGACGTCCCAAGATGGCGGCCGCGGTGGCCGATGCTTGCGATTTTCCGCGCGGCGCGGCGTTTTTAGTTTCTTGTTTCTTCGCAGTCACAAAATTATCAATTAATTTTCGGCACAAAGGCCGGTTCGTCAAGAGTGCGGGAATCTATCAGAGCAAATGAAATATGCCACAAAAATTTTCAATTTTTTTTGGATGGTTGTTTTATCCGCAGATTCCTGAGATTTTCGCAGATCTGTTGAAAAATGCCATGGTCAGTCATTTCATGATCCGGTTCGAGCGCGCCGTGTCAGGGGACATGGCCTGCAACATTCTGTGCAGTTGTAGGCCGTGTGCCCTCACACGGCGTTTCTGCAGCCAGCCGGGGTGGGGACAGCTTGTCCCCAATTGGGATCACATCACCGCAGGCGCCGCGGCGAGCCCGGGCGTGATGGCCTTCTTTTCAAGCTGTTCGTTGATCCTGGCCAGGGCGTCTTCCACGGTAAGGCCGTATTTTTTCCGCAGTTCATCCTGGGTCGTGGCGTGTTCAATGAACTGGTCGGGCCAGCCAATCCGGATAACCGGGGTCGTGACTGCGGCTTCGCTGAACAATTCCAACACGGCCGAGCCGTAGCCGCCCATGAGCACGTGGTCTTCCAGGGTCACCACCACGTCCGCCGCGCGGCCAAAAAATTCGTGGACGCCGGCGTCCAGGGGTTTCGTGAATCGCGGATTGATCACGGCGCAATCGTAGTTTTCGGCGGCAAGTTGCGCCGCTTTGCGGGCGATCAAGTTCATGTTGCCCAGGCCGAAGAGGGCGACTTTCTTTTTTCCGTTATTGGAAAAATTCTGGACGATTTCCGCCTTGCCGATTTCCAGCATCTTCGGTTGGTCCTTGATTGGCACGCCTTCCGCCGCGCCACGCGGATAGCGGATGAAAGTGGGATGGTTTTGGTGGCTCGCGGTAAACATCATGTCCGCCAATTCATCTTCATTGGCCGGCGCCATGGCGATGGCGTTGGGGAGGCAGCGCAGGTACGAAATGTCAAAAAGTCCGTGGTGCGTGGGGCCGTCGTTGGCGGACAAGCCCGCTCGGTCCATGCAAAAGATGACCGGCAAATCCTGCAAGCAAACATCGTGATGGATGCAGTCGTAAGCCCGCTGTAGGAACGTGGAATAAATAGCGACGACCGGGTGAAAACCCATGGTGGCCATTCCGGCGGCAAAAATCACCGCGTGTTCCTCCGCAATGCCGACGTCGTAGTAACGCTCGGGGAGTTCTTTTTCGAGGTGCTTGAGGCCAGTGCCGGTGGGCATCGCGGCGGTGATGCCGACGAGCCGGTTATCGCGACGGCATAGTTTCGCCAGGGTCTGGCCCATGACGTCCTGGTACATGGGCGGCGAATTTGGTTTGGGCGACGGCGTTTCCCCGGTCCTGGCGTCGTAAGGCCCGAGGCCGTGGAATTTTTCCGGCGACTTCAACGCGGCGTCGAAGCCCTTGCCCTTTTGCGTGAGAATATGGATGACAATGGGGTGGTCGCAGGTCTTGGCAAATTCCAGGGTGCTGACCAGCAGCGGCAAATTATGACCGTCGATGGGTCCCAGGTAACGCATTCCCATTTCTTCGAACAGGATCGGGTTGCCGAAGCCGCCGCGCCCGTCCGAGCCGATGGTTACTTCGGGCTTTTGATGCAAGCCCACGCTGAGCGCGCCCTTGAATCCTTCTTCCGCCTTGTGCGCGAGGCGCAAGGCCAGGTTGCCCTTGGGCAGCCGCCGGAGAAAATTCTGGAAATCCCGCGACAGTTTATTGTAGTTGGGATTGGTGATGAGCTTGTTGAGATAATGCGAGATGGCGCCGACGTTTTTGGCGATGCTCCATTCGTTATCGTTCAGGATGCCGATGAACTTGCGGGTGGTGTGGCCGATATTGTTCAACGCCTCAAAGGAAATTCCGTTGGTCAGCGCGGCATCACCGAAGATGCAGACGACATTCTCGTGCGAACCGCGCTTGTCGCGGGCGGCGGCCATGCCGAGCGCCGCGGAGAGAGCCGTGCCGGCGTGACCGGCGCCGTAACAATCGTGCTCGCTCTCGGTGCGCAAAGCAAAACCGTTGAGACCGCCGGTTTGCCGAATGGTGCGAAAACGATTTTTTCGGCCCGTCAAAAGTTTATGGACATACACCTGGTGGCTGACGTCCCAGACCAGCCTGTCCGCGGGAGTGTTAAAGACGCGGTGGAGGGCGATGCTCAACTCGACCACCCCGAGGTTTGGCCCCAGGTGCCCGCCGCTCTTCGCCAGGCCGTGAATCAGTTCCTCGCGGATTTCTCCCGCCAGTTCCTGTAGTTGCGGCAGGGTTAGTTTTTTTACGTGTTCAGGCCCGTCTATCATGTCCAGGTATCCACTCATAATTGTGTTTTCGTGTTAACAAGCCAAAGAGTATATGGGTTCAAACTGCTTCGGTTCAACAATTTAGCATTTGAGGCATTATGCCTCTTCAACCTCGACATTCTCCAGAGATTTCAGTTTCAGTTCGCCCGCGGCATTTTTTTCCAGCTGCTGGATCTTCAACTCGGCTTCCGATAATTTCTCGCGGCAAATTTTCGCGAGCCGTGAACCTTCTTCATATTTAGTCAGGAGCGTTTCCAGGGGCAGGTCGTCCGACTCCATGGCCTCGACAATGCCTTCCAGTTTTTTCAATGCCTCCTCGAATGGCATCCCCTCGCTGGAGCCGCCTCCCGCGTTCTTCGATGAATTAGCCACCAAAAGACACTAAGGCAAAAGACGGGACGCGTCCAGCGGTAATTATAATAGATGGGTGGAGAAACATCGAACAGCGAACGCCGAACGCCCAACATCGAAAGGAGTAGTCCGCGTGCCCTACATTCGGAGTTTAATGCCAGTTCAACTAGACCGACGGCGCTTGCGGCATGAATCATAATCCCACCCGTTCTGCTTGCACACAACGCGGGCGTGGGAATCCCACGTGGGTTCGTTTTTTGGGCGGCCTGACAAAAAGCAATCAACCGCCAAATAGACCAGCGGTCTTTTACCGGTACATTGAATCGAATGCAACGTGTGCGGGGGAATGCGGACAACGTCGCCGGGTTTGACGGGGAGTTTTCTGCGCCTAGCGCCGACGCTCAAAACTCCGCTCCCTTTCAACACATAAAAAATCTGCTCAGTGTCATCATGCTTGTGCAGGGGCGGGGCTTTGCCAGGTTGGATGACGACGACGAAAACTTCCGAAGTCTCGGCATCCGCCCGGTCCACGACCAGATCATTAATGTGAGTGGGGAATTGATAGCGCTGAACGCGCGAAGTCGGGAAGACGAATTTCATATATTAAGTCATTATTTAGTTGGAACCTCGTTCCTCGATTGAGAGAGCTCGCCCTCACCCCGGCCCTCTCCCCCGAGGAGAGGGAGAATATTCTGCCGTTGGTTTGATATGCTGGACAGTGACGGAGATCCTATGATTGAACTGCAAAATAATTAGAGCGGACTTATGTCCGCTGCTACGCAGAAAAATGAATCTCTCGCCACTCATCTGTTTATGCGCGACGTTAAGGTCTCAATCAAACGACGGCGGACGGGAATTTCTTCCCCACGACGTGGCTTTGTCCGTGAGCGTAAAATCCAAGGTTGCGCCGTTCGACAATTGGGTCCAGGGAATCCACACGCTCTTCCAGGTCTTGCCGTTGATTGTTAGTTTGCGAACGTAACAATTATCCGGCGAGGCTTC
Organism: Verrucomicrobiia bacterium; assembly: GCA_036269115.1. Classification (GTDB taxonomy): domain Bacteria; phylum Verrucomicrobiota; class Verrucomicrobiia; order Limisphaerales; family UBA11358; genus UBA11358. The sequence continues at coordinate 13,897 of DATAST010000099.1, forward strand.
TGCGCCCACGATCTGAATCGCCGCCCGGCCGTCGGGTTGAATGACTGCCTTGGAAAACATCGGGCTGCCGGTGACGAATCCGGCGACGCCGGGAATTTCCGGGTAGATTCCGAGTGCGGAAAAGACGTACCACGATGACAGCGCGCCGGCGTCGTCATTTCCGGGCAGACCGGAAGGGGCGCTGGTGAACAACGTCTCCTGGATGCGGCGGACAACTTGTTGCGCGCCGGAAGGTTTGCCCGCAAAATCATAAACCCACGGAGTTTCTTCGCACGGTTCGTTCCCCATGAACACGGTATCCGCAACGACGCCGCCGTTGAAGTTGCTGAAGAAGTGGTCGAGGCGCGCGAGTGTTTTTTTATCGCCGCCGAGTTTCGTGATCAAACCGTTCAAGTTGAAGTTGACCATCCAGACGTATTGCGCGGCGGTTCCCTCCGTGAATCCAGTTTTGTTGGTTGCGGAATGTTCGTTAATCCAGGAGCCGTTGGCAGATCGCGGATGCACCAGGCCGGTGGAATCGTCGAAAATATTTTTCCAATTCTGGGCGCGCTTTTGAAATTTGGCGCCGTCCGGCTCGTCTCCGAGCGCGCTTGCGAATTGGGACAGCGCGAAATCGGCATTGCAATATTCGAGGGTGACCGAAGCAGAGCCGGGAACGTAGCCAAGCTTCTCGTAGTCGTCCAATCCTCTGCGGACTTCGACGCCGTCCGAAGTTGTGCCAGGCACGGACGCGCCTTTCACCATCGCCGCCAGCGCGCCGGGTGCATCGAAGCCGTTGATGCCGGCAAATGCAAGATCGTCCGCCAGGATAATGTCGTCGCCGTCGCCGACCATGCCGCCGGAATTTCGATTGACCTGTTGCCAGCGCGGCAGGCCTCCGCCGTCGGTGCGGGCGGTGGCGTCCTGTTGGGCGTAGTTGACCATCGACTGGGCGATGTCGTTGGCGTCGTTCGGAGCCAGCACGGCGATCAATGGAGCAAGCGAGCGGTATTGGTCCCATGCGGGAATATTTTGATATTGATGATGGCCGGCCGCGACGGAATGAAGCTTCCCGTCCATTCCCGGATACTGGCCGTTCACATCATCGAGTAGATTGGGATGCATGAAGCAGTGATACAACGCAGTGTAGAAAGTTTGTTTCTGCGTGTCGCTGCCGCCGTCCACCTGGATGTGATTCAGCGTGGTGTTCCAGAGCGCGTCCGCCTTTTGGCGAACGTCGGAAAAATCCCAGGACGAATTTTCCGCGGCGAGATTGGCGCGGGCGTTTTCGAGGCTGACATAGGAAATGGCGGCGCGGCACTGGACCACGGGATTCGCGAAAGTTAAAATCGCGCCGCAATTATTTCCCTTGGCCTCGGGCGAGTCGCTCAGGTCGTCGCCGCTCCAGGTCCGGGCCTTTCCGATTGACTGGTCGAATTGCGCGACAAAATAAATTGTAAACGTATGATCCTTTGCGCCGCCGATGTGATCGTTGTATACGCCCGTGACTTCATTGCCGTGGACTGATATCGAGCCATTAGCGCGGACCAGAAGGGTGGGGGACGCCTGGCCCTTTGGGAAAGTAAAACGGGCCATGCCCGTTCGCGGCGTCGCGGTTAGTTCGGTCTCGATTCCGTTGTCCAGCGTGACACGGTAATAACCGGCCGAGGCCGATTCATTCGCGTGGGAAAATTTTGCGGCAAACGGTTCCCAGTTTTTTCCGGGCGACGCGTTGACTGGTTGCACGGTGGGCATAAAGGGAACATCCATGAGACACACGACGCCGCGACCGCTGAAGTGCGTGAGGCTGAAATCCTCAATCACACTGTCCGGATACCAATAACCGCCGGCGATGATTTTTTTGTGAGTAGTATCCGGGCTCCAGGCGACCATGCCGCGGGGACAGACCGCGCCGGGAAAAACATTGCCGGTGTCCCAGCCATATCCCTCGCGAATCAATGGATTCGGATCGGTGCCAATCAGTGGGTTGACGTATTGGGAGAGGGGCAGGCTGGTTGCCGCGCTTGACGCGAACGCGATAGTGGAAAAAAGGCCGCCGAGGGCCACAAATTGGGTGATCTTGTTATTCATTTACGATGTTCGATTTACGATTTACGCAATTCCGGACGCAATGGACAGAAGTTTTGTATCGTGAAATCGGGGCATAGTATTCAACAGGCTGCCCGGTTGTCCATGACCCATTGATGCCATCGCCGGCCATATTTTAATGCCCATAGTGATTTAGCGGGCTCTTAATGTTGACATTTGTCTCGTTCAATGGAAAAATTTTTGAAACGTCACAGTTTCAGACAGGACATTGTGGCGCATATCCATTGTGGCAGAGAAAGACGATTATTTAGCGGACGTTCTAGTAGACCTTGGCCTGCTGACGTCCGAGCAATTGGAAAAGGCGCGTGCCGATGCGGGCGCCTCAAACGTTGGGGTCATTGATTTGCTGCTGGCCAACAAGACGGTCAAACCGGCCGACGTGATCCAGGCCAAGGCCGCCCAGTTCGGCGCGGAAGTCATCCAGCTTTCCGGGATGAAAATTCCCGACGACGTCATCTCGATCATCCCGAGGCACCTCGCCAAAAAATACCGCGTCATTCCCGTTTTCAAAGGCGACGGCAAAGTAGCCGTGGCCACCTCAGACCCGTCCGACCTGAACACGACGGATACGCTCGCGCACCTGCTGAATGCGGAAATCGAATTGCGCGTGGCTTCGGAGCAGGACATCGAGTCCGCGTTGAACCGTTATTACGGCGGTGGCAGCAGCAGCACGGGCGTAGCTAAGGGTGCGATTGACGCCGCGATCATTGAAGTGACCGAAAGCGACGTGGGGGTTGTCGCGGTGGGGGAAGACGGAGTCGAGGCCGTGGACGCCGACGCGCCATTGATCAAATTGGTGAACCAGATCATCGTCGACGCGTTCAAGATGCGCGCTTCGGACATTCACCTGGAACCGATGGGCAAACGGTTTCGATTGCGGTATCGCATTGACGGTGTGATGCAGGAGATGAAGAGTCCGCCGAAACGACTGCAGCCTTCGATCATTGCGCGCCTCAAGCTCCAGTCCAACATGTCCATTTCCGAGCACCGGATTCCGCAGGACGGCCGTATTCAGTCGAAGGTGGGAAATAAACTGATCGACTTGCGTGTTTCGTGCCTGCCGACCAGTCACGGCGAAAGCATCGTCATGCGTATTTTGGACAAGGAAGGTCTCCGGCTCGGTTTGCCGGAATTGGGATTCTTTACCGACGATCAGCAAAAGTTCGAGCGCATGATCGCGCTGCCCGATGGAATCCTGCTGGTGACGGGGCCGACCGGTTCAGGCAAAACCACCACACTTTATTCCTGCCTCCACTTCATCAATCGTCCGGACCGAAAAATCATCACCGTTGAAGACCCGGTTGAATATGTGCTGGCCGGTATCAACCAGGTGCAGGTCGCCGAAGCTGTCGGCCTGAATTTCTCCATGGCCCTGCGGTCCATCCTGCGCCAGGCGCCGAACGTGGTGATGATTGGTGAAATTCGTGACGTGGAGACCGCGACCATTGCCATCAACGCGTCGCTCACCGGCCATTTGGTGTTTTCCACACTCCATACCAATGACGCGCCCAGCGCCGTCACCCGTCTCGTGGACATCGGCGTGAAACCCTTCCTGGTTGCTTCGTCTACGCGCTGCCTCATGGCGCAACGTCTCGTGCGCAAGATTTGCAAGAAATGCGGCCAGCCGTTTATGCCGCCGGACAACGAACTGCGCGCGCTGGGCATCACCCCGGAAATGCTGCAGGGAGCCAACTCCATGAAAGGTCGCGGTTGTGCCGATTGCAGCGGCACCGGCTGCCGCGGACGAATGGGCATTTTTGAAATCTTTATCATTGATGACGAGGCGCGAAAATTAATTTACGACCAGGCGCCGGTGTCGGTCCTGAGAGCGCGCGCCCGTGAAATGGGCATGAGGACCCTCCGCGAAGACGGCATCCGCAAAGTCCTGGCGGGCATCACGACGGCGGAAGAAGTGATCCGTTCAACGGTGGGGGATGAAGCGTGATGAAGTGGCTTGCGGATTGTCGGAATGAAAGTCTTATTTGTCCCATGTGTCCTGTTAGACCGGGCACGAACCGTCTAACTTGCGGACCCGCCTTCGCTAAAGCTGCGGCGGTCGGGTGAGCATGATTTTTTATTAGAGAATATGTCGTACGCAATGTCTGATTTGTTGCAGTTGAGCGTCGCCGAAGGCGCGTCCGATTTGCACATCCGTGTCAATACGCCCCCGGTTATCCGGGTCCACGGCATTTTGCACCGCGTCGAGGGGCCATCCCTCAAGCCCGAAGACACCGAGGAATTGATGCGCAGCATTACGTCCGAAGAACACATTCAAAGCACGCGCGAGCGCGGCGGCGCCGACTTCGGGTTCGCCTTCGGTGACGCGGCGCGGTTCCGCGTGAGCGTGTTTAAGGAGAAAGGCAATTTCGGGCTGGTCCTCCGGCAGATTCCCAACAAGTTGCTCACCATGGAGCAAATCGGCATTCCGCCCAGCGTCAAGGAATTGCTTTACAAACCTCGTGGCCTGGTTCTCGTGACGGGGCCCACCGGTTCCGGAAAAACCACCACGCTGGCTTCGATGCTCAACATCATCAACGAAGAGCGCGACGAGGCGCATATTATTACCATCGAAGACCCGATCGAATATTATCACAAACATAAAAAGGCCCTGGTGACGCAGCGCGAGATCGGCGTGGATGTTCCGAATTTTGCCGAAGGACTGCGCCGCGCGTTGCGGCAGGACCCGGACATCATCCTGGTCGGTGAAATGCGCGACCTTGAAACCATCGAGGCCGCCATTACCGCGGCGGAAACGGGACACCTTGTCTTTGGAACTTTGCACACCACCGGCGCGGCCAAGAGCATTGACCGTATCACCAACGCCTTTCCAACCAACCAGCAGGAAATGGTGCGCATCCAGCTTTCCACGGTCATGCAGGCGGTCATCTCACAATTGTTGATTCCGCGAGTTGACAAGCCCGGCCGGGTGGCCGTATTTGAGATTATGATCAACACGCCGTCTATCGCCGCCCTCATCCGCGACAATAAGACGTTCCGTATTCAATCAGACATTCAGACCGGCGCGAAATGGGGCATGGTTACGCTGGACTCGTTCCTGATCGACAAGTACCAGCAGGGAATGATCTCGCGCGAGGAAGTGATTACCAAATCGCAGGACGCGACAACCATCCAGGCAAAGTTGCAGGAACTGGAACTGGCCGCGGCTGTGGCCCAAAACGCCGAAGGAAAGAAAAAATAACCGACCATGGCCGACGAAATTTCAGATCCATTGCTGTCGCTCGTCAAGGAAAACGGGCTGATTGACGACCTGCAATACGAGGAAGTGGTTGCCGAGTTCAAGCGCAGCGGCACGGCGATTCTCCAGCTGTTGCAGGACTTCGGCATCATGAACCTGGACGACCTGCTGCACGTCATCGCCAATCACATCGGCTCGCAAGTGGTTTCAATTCGCGACCGCGAATTTGCCCCGGACCTTCTCAAGATTATCCCCTCCAACGTCGCGCGCATGTACCAGTGCCTGCCCGTCGGCGCCGAAAACGGGACCGTGCAGATCGCGCTCGCCGACCCGCTCGACCCGGCGCGCGCGGACGAAATCCAATTCGCCATTAAGAAGGAAGTGCAGGTCGTCGTCGCCGACCCGGCGGAAATTAACAAGGCCATCGACCGGCTTTACGGAATGGAGAACGAGGATTTCTCGCAGATCCTCAAGGAACTTGGCGCGGATGAAGATATCGCCCGCGAAGCCGCCGAGGCCGTGGACGACGCCGCGGCCGCCGAGGAAGCCGCCAACGCCGCGCCCATCATCAAGTTCGTCAACGTCGTTTTGTTCCAGGCAATCCAGGACCGCGCGAGCGACATCCATTTCGAGCCGTTCGAAACGGAATTTCGCATCCGCTATCGTGTGGACGGCGCGCTCTATGAAATGTCGCCGCCGCCGAAACACCTGGCGCTGCCGGTCATCTCGCGTATCAAGGTCATGTCCGGCCTGAATATTTCCGAACGGCGATTGCCGCAGGACGGCCGTATTAATTTCACGGCGGGCAGCCGGCAGATTGACTTGCGCGTTTCCACGCTGCCGACGCAGTTCGGCGAATCCGTGGTGTTGCGCGTTCTCGACCGTGCCGCGGTCAACCTGGACGTCGAAACCCTCGGCTTTCCGAAATACATCCATGATTTTGTCACTGAAGCCATCCAGCGTCCAAACGGCATTTTCGTGGTGACCGGGCCGACTGGTTCGGGCAAGACCACGACGCTTTATTCGTGCCTGCGCCGCGTCAATACGATTGACTCGAAATTGCTGACGGCCGAGGACCCGGTGGAATATGATATTGAGGGCATCATGCAGGTGGCGGTGAACGAAGGCGCGGGCCTGACGTTCGCCAAGGCGTTGCGCTCGTTCCTGCGCCAGGACCCGGACATCATTATGGTGGGTGAAATCCGCGACATTGAGACGGCGCAAATCGCCGTACAGGCATCGCTGACCGGCCACCTTGTGATGAGCACGCTGCACACCAACGATGCGCCCGGCGCCGTCACGCGTCTCATTGACATGGGACTGGAACCGTTCCTCATCTCCTCCAGCTTAACGTCCGTCCTCGCCCAGCGGCTTGTCCGCACAATTTGCAAAAACTGCCGCACGACCTTCGAGCCCACCGAAGAGCAATTGTCCATGTTGAACCTCTCGCCGCACGATTTGGGCGATAAAGTGTTTCATTACGGCCGCGGTTGTTCGACCTGCAACGACACCGGGTACAAGGGCCGCAAAGGAATTTTTGAATTGCTCGTCGTGAGCGAGCCAATCCGCACGCTCATCAACGAGCGCGCGCCCACGGTGGTGGTGCGCCAGAAAGCCGTTGAGCTGGGCATGGTTACCTTGCGCGATGACGGCTTGCGTGGCATCTTCGAAGGTGATACAACGATTGAAGAAGTCGTGAAATATACGTGAGCATCGTCCACGACCATTGTCTTACCGATATATGAAACTGAGCGCCGCACATTCGACAATGGTAAAGACATCGCGATGCGATGTCCCCGCCCGTACCGCGGGCGGAACCTGTGCGGTAGAATTTCCGGTCACGAAGTCGCGGCACAACGCGTCATCACGGCCTTTCGCTAGTCATACAACCCCTTAACGTTATGCCAAAATACAGTTATATAGCCCTCGACGCCCGCGGCCAGGAATCAAAAGGCGTCATCGAGGTCGCCAGCCAGAATGAAGCCATTGGCCGCGTGAAAGAAATGGGGTTGTTCCCCACCAAAATTTTCGAATCGGAGAAGGTCAAGGAAAAGGGCGCCAAAAAAGGCAAAGCGCCGGGCAAGAAGGGCAAAAAAGGCGCGATGAATCTGGAAATCAATATCCCGTTCCTCAGCGGCCGCGTGAAGCCCAAAGTCCTGACGGCCTTTACCCGCCAGCTCGCCACCCTGGTGGACGCCGGCCTGCCGCTGCTCCGCGGCTTGCGTGTGTTGGAAAAACAGGAGCGCAACCGCACGCTCAAGAAAATCCTCGGCGAGTTGTCGCTGTCCATTGAAGGCGGCAGCACCTTTTCCGAGGCGCTGGCCCAGCACCCAAAAATTTTCAATCGCCTCTTCGTGAACATGGTGAAAGCCGGCGAACTGGGCGGTGTGCTCGAAGTCGTGCTCAAGCGTCTCGCGGAATTTTCCGAAAAGGCGCAGAAGATCAAAGGCAAGGTCAAGGCGGCCATGTTTTATCCCACGGCAGTGCTCATCGTGGCCATCGGCATTCTCATCCTCCTCATGGTGTTCGTCATTCCCAGGTTCCGTGACGTGTTCGCCGGCATGGGTATGCAATTGCCCGGCTTCACCCTGTTCGTCCTGGGCTGCAGCGAAATGATCAAGGACCACATCGTCAAGACCATGGGCATGCTCGCGATATGCGTCGTAATCTTTTTAATCATCATCAACAAAACCAAACTCGGGCGCCTCATCTGGGACAAATTTAAATTGAAAGTGCCGGTCCTCGGTCCCGTCGTTAGCAAAGTGTCCATCGGCCGATTCACCCGTACGCTCGGCACGCTGGTGAGCAGCGGTGTTCCCATTTTACAGGCGCTGACCATTGTCCGGGAAACCGCCGGCAACGTCATCATCGCCAACGCCATTAACGGCGTTCACGAAAGCGTCAAGGAAGGCGAAACCATTACCGCGCCGCTCGAAGCTTCGGGCGCGTTTCCGCCCATGGTCGTCAGCATGGTGGACGTCGGCGAACAAACCGGCGCGCTCCCCGAAATGCTCCTGCGTATCGCCGACAACTACGACGAAGAAGTGGACAATGCAGTCTCGGCCATGACCTCGCTCCTGGAACCAATCATGATCGTCTTCCTGGCCGTGATCGTCGGCAGCATCGTCATCGCCATGTTCCTGCCCCTCATCGCCATGATCGGCAACCTCAGCAATGACAACGGTAGCGGCGGCGGAGACTAGGATATTGCCGATTTGCGATTGTAGCCCCAGGTTTTCCTGGGGCTCATTTGTCCGGTCCGCGGGTTAAAACTCCAAATTCCAAGGACCGACATCCGGAGAAAAGCACCAAACCCCAACCTCCAAGCACCAGAGAATTTCCAAGCTCCAATCCAACAACTTGGCGCTTTGAAAGTGTTGGCGCTTGTGGCTTGTGATTTCTCTAGAGCTTGGGGCTTGGAATTTGGAGCTTTCCCCCGGTGCTTCTTTGGAGCTTGGCGCTTGGTGCTTGGTGCTTTTTACCTAGGAGCTTTTCACGATACTTCCTTGCCAAAAAACCCCTAAATAAATAAATTGTTGACAAAACAAGCCTGTGTGTGTAAATACATTGTAATAACATTGCATAGGCGTTTGCAATACAGTCGGCTGCCTTATGGAGTTTGATTGGAGCAATACGCCTTTTGAAATGGATGGTTCTTTGACTCAGCGCGAAATCGAGGAGTCCTTCGAGGATCCTTTTGCCATTCGGCTGTTGCCAGATTCATCGCGATTTAGCGTGCAGGCCCGGTTCTTTAACCTGGGTATCTCCGCCGCTGGCATCGGCATCTTTAGTGTGTATCGCACGAATGGCCGTCAAGTCCGGGTTCTTATGGCCCGTGCCTTCGAACCCGAAGAACAATATTTTTATCAGCGCAAAGTGAACCAAACGTTGCAATTGTGAAAACGCGGACGATTGCCAACCGAGGTAGGGACGGCCGCAGTTCGCAAGTGGCGCTGCCACCGGCGTCACCGCGCGTATCGCGCGGAACAAGTGCGGATCGAGGTTGTACCGCGAGAAAATATAAATGCGTGCCTTCGCAAAATGGGAAGACGTGCCGCTCTTCGACAACGAGGAGAGCGAGGCGGAGTATTGGTCCGAGAATCGTCCGGACCTGCGCCTCATGGAGGCGGCAGTGGCGGGAAATTCGGAGGCAGAATCGGTGACCATCACGTTGCGAATGGACCCGCGCATGCTGGCGCGCATCAAACGCCTGGCCCGCTCGCGCTACCTGAACTATCAGAGCATGATCAAACAATGGTTAAGTGAACGGATGGAAGACGAACTGAGAGAAAAATGAAAACTCGCATCCCAAATAAGATTGAAATAATCCGAAACAGTGAAGTGTCATTATCACGAATCGGTGGCTATAAGCACCAAACCTCAAACACCAACACCCAGGGAAGCTCCAAACGTCCAACTTCTGGCCTTGAGATCCTGGAGCTTGAACATTCTCTGGTGCTTGGATCTTGGAATTTGGATATTCGGCCCTCGAATAGTTTAACCCCCCAACGATGTGCCAAAACCCGAACGGCCTTCACGCTCATTGAACTTTTAGTCGTCATCGCCATCGCCGCCATCCTCTCAGCCATGCTCCTCACCGCCGGCGGCGTCATGATGCGAAAGTCAAATATCCAGCACGCCATCTCCGAACGCGACCAGCTTGAAACAGCCATCGACGCCTACAAGGCCAAGTACGGATTTTACCCGCCCAGCAGTACGACCGGGAGAGATCTGACCAACCAGCTCTATTACGAATTGATTGGCACCACCATGACCAACTATACGCCCGGCGGACCCAACTATTTCGCGACTTTGGATGGCAGCAGCGAAGTGAAAACCGACGCCGTCGTAACCGCATTCGGCGTGAGCGCGTTTATGAATTGCAAGAGAGACTCCGACGCTGAGAATTCCATACCGGCGCAAACTTTCCTTTCGGGCCTCAAGTCCGGCGAGATCGCTTCCAATGGCGCCGTGTTCATGATCGTGACCGCCGCGAATTCGGACGATGTCTACAAGCCCATGCCCGGCGTCTATTCGCTGGCCGGCAAGCCGGCCAATGCCTGGCGTTATATTTGCCCCGGCACCAATAATCCCAATTCTTACGATCTTTGGGTGCAGGTTTTTGTGGGCAACCATACCAATTTGATCTGCAACTGGGCCAAACAGCCGCAACTCGACGTGCAACTTCAGTAAAAAATATGAAAATCCTCAATCGCAAATCCCATTCCGCATTCACGCTGATCGAGCTTCTCGTAGTCATCGCCATCATCGCCATCCTCGCGGCGATGCTTCTGCCGGTGATCAACGTCGCGGTGACCCACGCCAAAAAGACCAAAGCCAAGCTCGAAGTCAGCCAGATCGCGAACGCCATCGAGCAGTACCAGTCGCAGTACAGCCGGATGCCGGTGCCGAGTTACATCCAGCAATCTGGATCGAATAACGTGACGTTCGCTTACACATACACAAGCGGTGCCGCCGCGACTGAAAATCAGTTTCCGCCAATTTCACCGGCTGCGTCAGGTTGGGCCCCGTACACGGGCCCGGGCGGCAATTGCTATTCCTCCCCTGAAGGCCTCTTTGTTACCAGCAATGCCGACGTGATGGCCATTTTGTGCAACCTGACAAATTATCCCAATACAACCGCCTTCACGGTGAACACCAATTACCAGAAGAATCCGATGAAAACCATATTCTTGAGCCCAACTTACAGCGCCGACGTCCGCTCACCGGGCATCGGCACAGATTTGAATTACCGCGATCCATGGGGAAATCCGTATATCATCACGATGGATTTGAATGAGGACAACAAGGCCGAAGATCCATTTTATGCGCCGGTCTGGATGTCCTCGTCCTCTGGTGCCACGACTCCCGGGTCGGGAGTTTACGGACTTAGCTATCAGGATTATGACAAATATTACCAGTACCATGGCAACGTGATGGTCTGGTCCATGGGACCCAATGGCCCAGTCAATAATAGTCCATCCTCGTTCACATATCCGCAGACGTCCTCGCAGGCGCCCGGTGGTGGCGCATGGGCGATCGATCCCTCGAACAAGGGCCACATTCTAAGCTGGGCACAATGAGATTTACGATTTCCAATTTACGATTTACGCGGTGTAGGAGCCGACGCTTGCCGCGCCGTAGCCACTCCCAGGCCTTTACGCTCATCGAAATGCTCGCGGTCGTTGCCATCATCGGCATCATCGCGGCGCTCTCGGTTCCGGTGATCAAGAATTTCGGGCAATCGAACGTCACCGTAAGCGCGTCGCGGCAATTGCTCGATGACATTGGCCGCGCCCGCCAGCTTGCCATGAGCGATCGGACGACGGTATATATGGTCTTCGTGCCGACAAATTTTTGGGTGTTGGGTGGATCAATTAATTCGACGTGGTACCAGAATCTGACCACGCCTCAATTAGGCGTCGTTTCAAACCTTTTTGACAAACAACTCACCGGTTACACGTATCTGGCTTATGGGGCGCTCGGTGATCAGCCGGGACGGCACACTTGGCACTATCTCGCTCCATGGCAATCGCTGCCTGAGGGGTCGTTTATTCCGACCTGGAAGTTTTCCAGTCTTAATGGTTTGGGTCCGCAACCGTTCAGTTTTTCCGACCCGGTCAACCCGAACTATATTTTCAATATAAATCCGTTCAGCGTTAACAGTGCATTTCCGTTTCCAACAGAAGATTCCACGAACCCGCTTTACGCGGGAAGTTTGCCCGTGCTGCCCTACATCGCCTTCAACTACCTTGGCCAATTGTCGGATTATTCGGGCAATATGTTATCGCCGGTAGATAGGACGGCAAGCCAGGATTACGACCTGGATTTCGCTGGCGGCGGTGTGGACATTCCGCTGGCGCAAGGCACGATCATTCCGGGCAAAGACCCAATTTCGCGCGCTCCAATCATGGGTACGCCTGGCGTAAATGAAATGCCCCCCGGCAACAGCACCAATATTAGCTATCGCGTCGTCCACATCGACCCTCTCACCGGCCGCGCAACGCTGGAATATCACAAGATGCAATGAAGATTTCGCAACAGAGCCGCGCGCGTGAGCAAGCGCAACAGAGCCCCGACCGTGAGGGAGTGGGTTCAATCAGAACCAAATTGACGGCCACGCCAGGTGTGCCTTCGCCCGCGACCGGACCGCGTGCCTATTTCATCAAGAAGGATTTAGAAGGCGCGATTCATTACGTTCTCCACGAACAAGGCGAACCCATGGCAGTTTATGCCGGCTCGGGCGTTACTCGTCCGGACGATTGCTCGCCGACGGAACAGAGTTCCGACCGTAAGGGAGGGGGTCCGTATTTGGTGCGGAACCGCGCACGTAAACAACCGATATCGACGAAGCCGGCGTATAGCCAAGACCACCGCTCCCTCACGGTCGCGGCTCTGCCGAGCGGCGCAAGGCGCCGCTATGCTTCAACGTCCGGTTTCACCATGATGGAAATCGCCATCTGCCTGGCGGTCATTGGCGTAGCTCTCGTCGGCATCATCGGTGTGCTGCCCATTGGCATGAACGTCCAGCAGAGCAATCGCCAGGAAACCATCATCAACGAGGACGCCAGCGTCTTCGTGGACGCCATCCGAAACGGGACCATGGGTTACGACGATTTGACGAATTACGTCTATGCCATCACCAATTATTGGGCCAAATATGAGCCGGGTGGTCCAACCAATACGCTTGGCGTCAATGGCTATACTTTCGGCGCTGCCACGGTGGACCCGAACTACCTGAGCGAATACCGAAGCTCGTATAATGTCCCCGTCGCCTCCATGGCGCGTCCGCTGACGAATGCCGCGATCATCATCGGATTGATGAGCACGCCAGAATATCTTTTGACCAGTGCGACTCCAGCAGCTGGCATTTATTATATTAAGAGCGGCGATCTGGTTTATAGCAACCACATCGTCGTTTACTGTCATTCCATCAGTGGTCCGGCCATCGAGAAGCCGCCGCAGGACAATCCGATTTTGCAGCAGGACTCCTTCAGCTACCGCATTTTCTGTGTGAACGCCTCGGATGCGCCCAACACCAACGACTACATCAACGACACCATCACGGCCTACGACACTCAAATGCTCGGCGCACTGCACGACCTGCGTCTCACCTTTGAATGGCCGCAACTGCCCAATGGCAATGTGGGTTCCGGACGACAAACATTTCGCACCCTGGTGGCCGGGCAGCTTTTACGCGAACCGTCCCTGAGTCCCATCACCTTTCCGTTCAGTACTATTTGGTACGATTCCAATCTTTGGAGTTACGCGTCTCAAACGTTCACAAATTCGCCGCCATGAAGAAAAGATTTCCAACGTTTTGCCGCGTGCCCGTTGATTTCGGCAACCAGCCGGTGCGTCTGGTCGCCATTCAGCGCCGTCGCGCCCAACAGAGCCGCGCGCGTGAGCAAGCGGTACAGAGCCCCGACCGTAAGGAAGTGGGTTTGCATTTGGAGCAGAGCCTCAATTGCCGGGAAAACGGCTCCCTTACGGTCGGGTCTCAGCTGAGAATCCGTCCCTCCCGTTTCAACGATTCACCCCGAAAGCTTTCGGGGTTCAACGCCAAACCCGAAGGGTTCACGTTAGTCGAAGTCCTCGTCACCCTGGTCCTCCTCTCGATGATCGTTCTGGCCCTGATGGCGGTATTCAGCGGCATTCAACGCGCGTTTCGCGCCAGCCTTACCCAAACCGACACCCTCGAAGGCGGCCGCGCCGTCATGGACCTGATCGCGAATGATTTGGAGACGATGACTCCTGCAAACTGGCAAACAAATATTTCTCCAATTAACAACAGTCCCTCTCCCAACTATTACGCGCCGGTGAACTTTTTTGTCGCTGAGCAAAGCTTTGTCGTGCCAAGTCCGCCAACACCGCTCTTTCAACCCTTGCTAAGCAGTCCGACAAGCCAAATGCGAACCAATATTCTCGAAAACATCTTTATCCTCAGCAAAGGCAATATCAGCGGTGTTCCAAGCTGGATTGGTACGGGTTACTCGGTTACCACGAATCTCGCCGACGGTACGTTGTATCCACTTTATCGTTTTTACATGGCGACAAATGCCGCGGCCGGACCCGCTGGTGAAGCTGGACTGTTTGCTCAATATCATGCGTTTCAGTACACCAATACTGGAGAATGGAGTCATTTGATGGATGGCGTTGTAAATTTGACAGCCCGGGCCTATGACACAAACGGCGTTTGGATGACCAACGGTTACGTCAATCCACAGGCTTTCCACGTCCGATTCGTGAGTTTTATTCCGCAAACTAACGGCATCACCGAGTGCTTTTTTTACAGCAACGCCATCCCTGCGTCCGTTCAGATTGAATTGGGCACGCTTGAAGACCATACCTTGCGACACGCCGAATCCCTTAGCGGCCCCAATCAAAATAGCTACCTTTCAAACGCTGGTAGTCAAGTTCACGTCTTCCGGCAACGCATCTGGATACGTAACATGGACCCCACGGCTTACGAATAATGAAAACGAAACAATTTACAATTTCCCGCAGGAGTCCGCATTCCGTATTCCGCGTTCCGCGTTCCGAGCGCGCCGTCGCCCTCGTCATCACCCTGATTTTGCTGTCGGTCACCCTCGTAATGGCCGTCGCCTTCCTCGCTATCAGCCGACGCGAACGCGGCTCCGTCACCACCGTTCAGGATACGACTACAGCCAAACTGGCCGCCGACGCTGCTTTGCAGAAGGCCGAGGCGCGCATCGTTTCCCAAATCGAGACGACGACAAATCCATATGTTTTCAGCCTTTTGGTTTCAACGAATTTTGTCAGCCAGCCCGGTTTTACAAGCGGCTTTGCGAATCTGACAAATGTCAACTACGATCATTATGTCAACAGCTCTACGCCGCTGAACGTGGCGGACTTCGTGCAAAACATCGCCAATCTTTATTATAATCCGCGGCCACCGGTCTTTTACTCAAACGATTTTCGCTTTTACCTGGATCTCAACCGAAATGGGCGATTCGACGCCAGTGGCTGGGATGTGACCAATCTCGACAACGGCAGCAACGGCTTGGGTACCGTTTCGGCCGAAGTTGGCGATCCCGAGTGGATTGGCATCCTCGCCCATCCGGATCAACCGCACGGCCCGAACAACCCGTTCATTGCCCGCTATTGCTTCATCGCCGTTCCGGCCAATTCGCTGGACCTGAATTACATTCACAATCAGGCTCTAGACGTGCTGGCTACCTATGGCAATGGGAAAACGGCAGTAAACCCTAACATTGCGGGCAAAGATGCGTTTTCCCGCGATCAGGGCGTCGGAACATGGGAAATGAATCTGGCGGCATTTCTGACAGATTTGAACACAAACCGTTGGGATCCGCCCACGCTGTTCAACCCGCTGAATGAACCGTATCCAGTATATTTGGATGGGGTCGATGGTACGAGTATTGCATTTGATGATGCCCGCTCGATAGTGGCATGGCGGCTGACAAATTCTTATTCAGCGCTGGCCAGCGTCAGCGGCCTTGGGAGTGGGCTCTTTGGCACGCCAGGCTTCAACGCTTTCCAATTTAACGGCATTGACGGATACGGGATCGGGCAACAATCAACCTTTGACACAAATTTTGAGCTATCCTATACCGCAAGCACATATCCAAACGATCCCTGGGCAGGTGCCGGAGCGCTCAATAATTATTTTAGTCTCGAGTCGGATCTGTTTGACACCAACAAAGAATATATTAGTTCCGGCGGCAACCTGCAGAACGGCGACAGCTCGTTTGTAAATAATCTGTATTCGACGGGCACGAACTATTCGACATACGACCGCTACACGTTTTACAGGATGCTCGGCCAGCTTGGCACGGATACTCAACCTCCTTCAGGCAAGATTAACATCAATTACCAAAATGCCATTATCCATTACGACCGCGCCATAACCGACATCGCCAAATATGGTGTCGCCATCACCAACGTGGCCACGAACATCACCATTGTTGCCAACATGGAGACGAATTTCAATTCCTGGACACCGCACGATTTCTTTACCGCCGCAGCCAATCAGTTGTTGCGCGCTTACACAACGGAATGGTATGAAGACTCGCCGTCAAACTATATGCGGACCTACTACGGCGTCACCCCGCCTTTCTATACAAACGTGGACGGCATGAATGTGACCAATTTTGCGTATGTGGGCCTCACCAATCAGATTCCATCCTTTGGCGTCACCAATGTCCCGGTGTACGTGAATGGTTCGTTTGTTTATTCGCCTGCTGTGAACCGTCTCCTCCAGCTTGCCGCAAACATTTATGACGCTTCAACGAATGTCAGCACGGATATAAATTTGAACTACCCGTCCGTTTTTCGCCCTGTCTTTAAATCAGTGCTTGAGCGGAATTCTGTAAACAACGTCCTTTATACAAACGTTTATATAGCAGGTTACCAATATGTTCCGGAACCTCTGAATCCTCCCGCCGCCTGGGAAAACGCGATACTCTCGATGCCGGGTGAGGCGACCGATTTGCCGCTCATTGGGGCCGGCCCAACCTACAGCACGACCAATATCTGGGGAGTTCCCTGGATTGTCGGGGCGAAAAAGAGCCTTCCGAGCTTCAACGGCCTTGAAGTTGACAACACATTTTTTATCGAGCGAAAACTGCGGTTTAATCGTAGCAGCGCTGTCGTCGATCAGCCGCGAACCTACACGACCAATCAAATGTATATCATGGGCGTGAGCAATTCCTACGTGCTCAATGATTGGAATTCCTATGCCAATACTTTTGCTGATCAAGTCGTAATCGTGGCGCGCGATTCTTTTGGTTTGGGCTTATCCAATGATGCTCCGAACTATCAGGAGGTTGACAACGCAAACATCACGAGTTCAAATGAAACTTTGGTGGGTTGGCTCGGCACGTCTGGCAATTTTCCCCCGCCCGCGAATTCTTATATGCTTCCCTTGGGAACAAATCTATTTCTTCCCCAAAATTTAAGCTCTTCCGTCGGCGGACCACCTTCAACAAATAATCTTTATGTTTATTATTACACCCCCAAACCGGTGACGCTTGGGTTAAACCCGCAATACACTTTCCCGGGCCCGTGCTTTATCCCAACGTCGCTGGATCCATCCAACTATCTGGATACTACCGAGGGCACGCCGTCGTTGCCTCACCTCGTTATGCAAACAACGAACCGTCTGCAGGCCTATATGCTGGACATTCAAAATCCTAACGCCCCGTACATTTTAGACTACGTTCAGCTCGGCGGTATGAATGGAAACCTCGACGTGAACGCAGCCGTTGCGGATCCGAATAGCGGTCTTGTAAGTGGCGACAGCAGCGGGCTTTGGAGCACAAATCTTTATAGCGACAACTACACTCCCTGGGGAGTCATTGAACAATATATGGTTTCGAGCGGAGCCCCGTTTCCTGCGGCGGAAGATAGCGACGAAGGTAAAGCGGGGAGCCTGGCCGGGAACAAAGTGACCGGAAATCAGTACGGTTGGGCCACTGCGCCTGTCCCTGGGCTTGGCACCCGGAACAGCCCCGCTGATCAGATTGCATATTTTCAGGCATTCTTCTCGCAAAAAGATGAGGATAGCAGTGGGACTGTTACGAATACCGACCTCAATATCCAGGCGCCGTTTACCCCAATGCGAACGGTGCTTCAGAGGTTTGTTTATCAAATAAATGACCCAATGGTCCATTATATGACGCAGGACCTTTTTGATTTCCCCGATAGCACGAACAGCCATTATAGCCTTAGTTTGCCACCTCCTGGGCCTCTTTACATCGGCCCAGGTAAGGTCAGTGATCGTTATATGCCGTGGGGTCAGGCTGGTAACCTGTCCAAATCGACGCTTTACAACGTCCCGGCCGACCCAAATAGCACTTATAATTACTCGTACAAGGATCCCATGGTCACGGCTGGTGACTATTGGGATTTCCCCACGAATAAATATCCAACAGTTGGATGGCTTGGCCGTGTCCATCGCGGAACGCCCTGGCAGACGGTTTATATGAAATCGTTGGATATCTTGCTCCAGACAGAGCAGGCCGGCAGCCAGACGATCAACGTTGGTGCTCCGACATGGCAGCTTTGGACCGGCAATGTTTATAATTTATTTGATGCAATCAATACGGCCCCGGACCAGGATCGGCTGTTGTTTGATCTGTTTACCGCCGCGCCGGATGACGACGCAATGCGTGGGCAGCTTTCAATCAATATTGGCGCGGATGATCCGACCAATATGTTGGCTGGACTTGCCTCATGGTCCGCGTTGTTTAGCGCCAGTGTGGTGCTTACCAATAACCAGACTGATCAGACCTTGAGCTTTAATCCCCCTAACCCGCCATCTTATGGGCTTTGGACCAACCAACCACTTGGCGCGCCGCCCCTGGGAGGCTGGCTCGGCGGTAACATAACTAATATGGCAATGTGGAAGATTGTGACGGGAATCAACAGTGCGCGCACAAATTACGTCGCATACCCCAACCCGGACGGGCTTCGAGGCGTCTTCGAACACGTCGGCGACATTCTTCGCGTTCCGCAACTGAGCGTCCAGTCGCCTCTATTGTATTGGAATGACCAGGGGCAGGAGCAAGCCGGTATCAATGACGAAATGTACGAATGGTTGCCGCAGCAGATGATGGGGTTGATGACCGTGAGCGGCACGCCGCAAAGCCCCCCTCGTTATGTGGTTTATTGCTACGGCCAGACCTTGAAACCCGCGCCCAACGGCCTTATCTCGAGCGGCTCATTCTTCGGCATGTGCACCAACTACCAGGTCACCGCCGAGTCCGCCGCCCGCGTGGTGATCGAAGTACACAACACGCCCACCCCCGGCTTCCCCAACGTCTCGCCGCACGTCGTAATCGAGCAATACAATCCGCTGCCCCCTGACTAATTTGCGATTTACGATTTACGATTTACGCGACTGAATGCGGGGCACATAAATCGGGCGGGGACGGCTCGTCCCCAGCCCGGTAAAATCAACAATCAAAGACGACCGTGAATTACTATCACTGCTCGGTGTAGCAAATCAGCCGCAAACAGCTCCAATTCTACGTAGAGCCCCGAAAGCTTTCGGGGCTCTGAACCAATTCGCAATTCAACCATCCGACACGATTATCCGCCAACCTATCCAACCAGCGTACGGTAATTCACCAAACAAATTTTTACCGCCCATCGCGCACCACCCGCGTAAATCGTAAATCAATAATAGACGATCACTTCCCCGTTTCCACCCACATAGCCGGCCGTGCCGCTAATGTTTCCCCCGCCGCCGCCGCCTCCGGGAGCAATCCCGGCTGTGCCGGCAGTCCCTAAATTTCCAAAGCCGCCCGAGCCGCCTGCGCCGGCATTGCCGCCGTCTCCACCGCCGTCGGACGAGCCGTATTTTCCGATCCCGCCGGTTATGGTCAACATGGTGGCGGCCGTGCCCGCACCTGATCCATGACCGCCGGCGCCGCCAGCGGGCGAAGTTGTGGTCGAACTGGGTGACTGTCCCGCGCCCCCGCCGGTGGCAGAAACGAGCGTCGAACCAAAACTGCTGGTTCCTCCCGCCTGGCCGGCAACCGTTGAGCCCGCCCCAACGATCACTTGATAGCTTGCATTGGGCGTTACGCTCACCACGGCTTTGATGAATCCGCCAGCCCCGCCGCCTCCTCCGCCCATTGCATAAAAACTGTTTCCGGTGCCGCCGGGCCCGCCGCCGCCCCATGCCTCGACAATAACACTGAATACATTCGTCGGAACTTTGAACGTAGTCGTTCCGGGCGTGGAAAACACCGTCATCTGGAGATTTGCCGCGACATTCGTCAATCCACTGCCATTGCCAGAAAATGTTGCAGTTCCTCCCGCGAAATTCGTGGCCGTCCCGGCCGTCGTAGCGGTGGCAGCCGTGCCGGCAGTGGCGGCATAAGTGGCGTACGGCGTTGGCAACACTGGCGTGCGTGGCGTCAGCTCCACGTTGGTGGTTCCGTTCGAAACCGCAATATCCAGCCAGCGCGCGCTCCCATTGAATGCGCTCGCGCCATAGTCAAGGTCGGCCGTAAACAGGCCATTGGACACAGCCACGCTGTTGGTGATTGGCGTGCCCACGACACTGCCGCCCGTGACAGCGCTGTAGAGCGTGAAGATCATCCCATTTGTGCCGTTAACTTCCGCGCCATTGTCGAGCAAATGCCCCTGGTACGTGAAAGCCGTGGTTCCCTGGCCAAAAGTGGTGCTCGGAATAACGGTGAAAATAAAAATCCCGGCAACAATCACCGGCGCGATAAGATTGCTCAACTTCATAATACCCATATTAAAAATGAAGAACTGAAATAGAAAATCAAAAGTAATGGCGCGAGCGATGGTAGGGACGGCGCGCTGCGCCGTCACCGCGCGTAGAGCGCGCGGAACCGCCCACGATACAACGTCCAACTACGCTCGTTGCGCCGCTACACGCGGCGCGGACGGCGCAGCGCGCCGTCCCTACCATCCGGTTACTCGCCTTTCAGCGCCACGTTCAAAGCATCATCCAGCGATTCCATCCGCACGGGCTTGGTCAGGTGCGCGACGAACCCGGCGGCGTAGCTGCGGCTGACATCCTGTTCCATTCCGTAACCGGTCAGCGCGATGCCCTTGAGATGGGAATTTTTTCTCATCTCTTCCATGAGATCGCAACCATTGCCGTCCGGGAGCCCGATGTCCGAGATCAGAAGGTTGAACTTTTTCTTGCCCGCCACAGAGCGCGCTTCGGCCAGCGAGCCGACCGGGGTGACTTTGTAATTCCGCCGCGAAAGCAGATGTGTCAGGCTCTCCCGCGTCGGTTCGTGGTCTTCTACGAGCAAAATGCGAATGTCGCGCGCCGGAAGTTTTTTTGCCGGCCTGGTCTCAGGCGGCGGAACGCTAACGTTGGGCGGGTCGCATTGCTTCAGGTCCGTTGCCACCGGCAGTTCGATCGAAAATGTCGCGCCTTTGCCTTTGCCGGCGCTTTCGGCGTGGATGGAGCCCGCGTGCAATTCCACCAGCGCCCGCGAGATCGCCAGGCCCAGCCCCAATCCTCCAAAATGATGCGTGCCCTGGGCGAATGCCCCGAACACCCGTTCTAATTCCTTCGCTTCCATTCCAATGCCAGTATCCACGATTGAAATCACGAGCTTATCGCCCGGCAGCGACCGGGTTTCAACCGCGATCCTCCCGCCTTCGGGCGTGAACTTGACCGCGTTTTTCAAGACGTTCCAAAAAATCTGGCGCAGCCGCACGGCATCACCGCAAACAATGGGCCGTTTCACGTTCAATTTCAAATCCAGTTCAATCTTCTTCGAATCAACATCTGCGCGGACGGTTCCCGTCGCGTCGTGCAGCGCCACATGTATGTCCACCGGCTTCGCATCGAGGGTCAGTTTCCCCCTCGTAATGCGCGTCAAGTCCAGCATGTCATCGATCAGCCTCGCCTCCAGTTCGATATTCTTTCGAATGGTGTCGAAATCCATTCGCGCCTGCGGGGCAAAATCAACATTGCGGACTCCATCGCTCGCCAGCAGCAACACCGGGTTCAGCGGGGTGCGCAATTCGTGCGAGAGCGCCGCCAGAAAATCATCTTTTGCCCGGTTGGCCGCTTTTTCGCGCTCAAGACTGGCTTCGAGTTTTTGCGCGTAATTTTTTCGCTCAGTGATGTCGCGGGCGATATTCGAAGCTCCGATAATCTTCCCGCCCGCGTCACGGATCGGCGAAATCGTCAACGATACCGGCACGAGCGTCCCGTCCTTGCGCCGGCGCATCGTTTCATAATGTTCAACTTTTGAGCCCAGTCGCAGCCGGTCGTTGATTTTTTTCTCCTCGTTCTGCAGCTCCGGCGGCGAAAGTATCGTAATGGGTTGGCCCACCAGCTCTTCCCGGGGATAGCCGTAAAGCTCCGATGCGCCGCGATTGCAACTGATGATTCTGCCGGCCAAATCCTTGCCGATGATGGCGTCGTCCGTTGACTCCACAATCGCCGCCAGCCAGCGATGGACACCCATCATTTGCTTGAACTCCGTAATATCACGGAAAACGTTTTTCAAGACTACCCGCCTGGATTCCTTTTCGACGCTCGGAATGCTGACCAGTTCGATATAGGTCGGGTCCTGCCAGGTATGGCGTGCCAATTCCAATTCCACCGAGATGGGCCGGGTGGGATCAAGATTTTCACGGCATCTCGCGAGGTGCGCCAGGAAGACCTTTTGATCGTGCCTGGAAATAAAGGTCATGAAGGGCCAGCCGGTCAACCGCTCATGCTGCGGACTCAGCAGCCGCACACCCGGCAGGTTGATTTCGCGGATAATTCCACTTGGAGTGAGTGTCACAAAGCAAACGGGCGCCGTGTCGAAAAACTCCGCATAATGATCCCGGGACACTTCCAGTTCAAATTGTGTTTGCCGCAACGACTCGTTTTGCAGCGCCAGCGTTTCATGGGTCTTCTCGAGGTCCCGGACATAATCGCGCCGCTTGCGTACGGGTACTTTCACCCGTGCGTCGGTTTTGCGTGTTCCGTTTGATTTCATTTTTCCTCCACCGCCAATAAAATGACGTTGGCCGCCGTCCGGTCCAAAATCAGGCGGGCATGGAAAACGATTCGTTGTATTTCAATCGAGGGGATTTCGCGTCGCATTTTTCTCCTTCCCAGCCATCATGTCCTTTCAAGTCCTTTGTTTCTAGTAATTTACTCAAAATCGCGAAATTTTCCACCCCCGTTCTCTGTTTCCATTGAAAATCCAACCAAACTCCCATGGGAATGCGCCTGAGTCGGGCACCTTTCCCCCAATGTCAACCCCCTTTTCTCATATTTATCAAACCGCAGCAACCAAAAAGCGTAAAAACTTTGACAACAAGATGACACCCCGCAACAAAGTGGGTAGGGACAGCGCGCGGCGCTGTCCGCGCCGCGTTTAGCGGCGCAACGAACGTAGTCGGACGCCCCAACGCGTACGTTCCGCCCGCTCTGCGCGGGCGGCGACGGCGCAGCGCGCCGTCCCTACCTACGATTTCCCAATCAACACCCCCGCCAAAAACACCAACACCCCTCCCAGCATAACTTGCAGCAATGCCGACACCAGCGGCGTATCCATAAATCGGTGCCGTACCCACGAAATCACGCTTAGCTCAATCAGCACGACACACACGGCCACCGACGTGGCGAATTTTACGTCTGGAATCAAATACGGCATCGTGTGGCCCAGCCCGCCCAGGGCCGTCATCGCCCCGCACACAAAACCTCGCGCCCACGGATGCCCGCGCCCGGTCAGGCTGCCGTCATCGGACAACGCCTCCGCAAAACCCATGCTGATGCCCGCGCCCACGCTTGCCGCTAATCCCACGACAAATGTTTGCCAGCTATTATGTGTGGCAAAGGCGGCGGCAAAGAGCGGCGCGAGCGTCGAAACCGAGCCATCCATCAAACCCGCCAGGCCCGGTTGCACTACCTGCAACACAAACAGCCGGTTGGCTTGCGCCGCTTCGTCCGGACTCAATTCTGCCTTGGAAATTTTTTCGGCAGTATGAGCGTGGCCACGCTCTTCTTCCGCCAAATCACCCAGCAATTGTCGGATGCCCGCGTCCGTGGTGCGGCGCGCCACCGCTTCATAGAAACGGCACGTTTCCACTTCCATGCTTTCGGCCGTTTTTTGGACTGTCTTCAGTCCCAGCGGGCGCACCAGCCACACCGGCCGGCGGCTCACGAACCCGCGAATGTCCTGCCGCCGGATCAGCGGCACGTGTTCGCCAAACCGCGACTTGTAGAGTTCGAGCAGGCGATGACGATGACGGTCTTCGTCGTGGCGCATCTTGCGAAATTTCGCCGCCTGTTCGGGATAACTCGCCTCCAGGCCATTGGCAAAATCCTCGTAAATCCGGGCGTCCTCCTCCTCCAGCGAAATCGCCAGCGCCAGGATTTCACGTTCACTTAAACTATCAAAGCTTCTCATCAGGACTCAGTTCACGACTGTGGACTCCGCTTCTTAAACTTCATGGCCGCAAAATCAAATATTTCCGCCGCCGCCGGAATTTTTATCGCCATCGCCCCAAGCCAATACATTGACCCCGCCACGATAGCCGGTACAAATACCGCGCCGATTCTCAACGCAATTGTCGCGTGGCCCAGCCTATCCTCCCAAAACTTCCAACCTATATGCGCAACCGCGCCGGCCAATATAGCGAGGCACGCGAGCCGCAGGGTGGCTGACCGCAGCGATTCCATCTCCAATTTGCCCAACTTTTTGCGAAGCGCAATTAGCAACAACGCTACGTTCACACACGAAGTCACGGTATTGGCAATGGCCGGCCCGCGTTCCTCTTCGCGCAACGGCACCAGCATGATAATGGCAATCGCCAAATTCAATGCCAGGCACACCATGCTGATTTTCATCGGTGTTTTCGTGTCGCCCAGCGCAAAAAATGCCCGGGCCAGGATGTTTACCGTGGAAAACATCACCAGCCCCGGCGCCAGATACTCAAGCGCGCCCGCCACCCTCAGTGTCGAAGTATCGGTAAATTTGCCGTGCTCATAGATCAATCGCACAATCGGTTCGGCCAGCGCCACCAGCAGGACCGATGAAATCAGATTCACAAAAATCAGCGTGGACAATCCGTGCCGAAGGGTGGTGCGGAACTCCGGGTATTTTTTTTCCACAGCCAGCACCGACAGCGTCGGTAGCAGATAAGTAGCCAGCGAGATGCCAAACATGCCCTGCGGCAACTCCATCAGGCGCACCGCGCCGTTAAAGGACGAAACCACGCCCGTCGCCACGAAAAATCCAATCAACTGCACCAGGGCAACGTTGATTTGAAATGCGGCCAGCCCGATCGTGCCGGGAATCATTCGTATCACTACCAGCCGCACCGTTTCATTGCGCCAGGGCGAAACCCAGCGGTAACGGAATCCATCTTTCCAAAGCGTGGGCATCTGAAACGCAGCCTGGGCCACGCCCGCCGCAAGCACGCCGTATGCGAGCGCAAAGATCTGCACCGGCAATTTTTCATCGGGCGGCAAACCCACGCCGAACTTCGGCGCCAGCCAGTAAACGGACGCAATCATGACCACGTTCAGCATGGTCGCGCCCATGGCGGGGATGAAGAAATGGCCGCGGGCATTGAGCATTCCCATCATGGCCGCCGCCATGCACACCAGCAGCATGTACGGAAACATCATGCGCAGCAGCCGCAACATCAGCTCGGTTTTGCCGGGAAAATGATGAACGCTCAAGGCCAGCGAAATCGCGAGCATCACGAGGGCGATGATCACCGCGGCCGTTACCACCAGGCCCGATATCACCGCATTAGCCGCGCGCCACATCTCCCCTTCGCCATGGATTTTCTCTTTCTCCTTGAAAATGGGGATAAAAGCCGCCGTCAGCGCGCCTTCACCCAGAAGCCGGCGGAACAGGTTGGGAATTGTAAAGGCATATTGAAAGGCATCATTGACCCAGCCAACGTTCATGAAGGCCATGTAGGCCATTTCCCGAACCATGCCCAGGATGCGGCTCGTGAGCGTGGCCGCAGCCATCGCCCCGGAAGATTTCAACATTTGCGACACCCACAGAGGTTAAAAAGTAAAAGTGAAAAAGGAAAAAGGAAAAACAGCCCGTGTTACGTACCACGTAACACCAAATGCGGATGTTAAATTCAGTTGCTTTTTATGACCAACGGGCAAAATAATCCCAACTATGACACTTTCACTCCAAACCCGCCGTGAATTCATCAAACAAAGCTCCATCGTCGCTGCCGCAGCGCCGTTACTCGGGGCATCCGTCTTGGGCGCGCAGACGGCCGCCCCTGCGCAGGGACGCAAACTCGGTTTTGCGATTTGCGGTTTGGGGAATCTCAGCACCCATCAATTGGCGCCGGCCTTGCAAAAAACGCAATACTGCCAATTGACCGGAATCGTCACCGGCCACCCCGCCAAGGCTGAACAATGGAAAGCTCAATACAATATTCCCGGCAAGAACGTTTATAACTACGACAACATGGGCGACATGGCCAACAATCCCGACATCGACGTCGTGTACGTCGTGACGCCAAACGGCCTGCATGCTGAACATACCATCAAGGCGGCCCGCGCCGGCAAGCACGTGCTTTCCGAAAAGCCGATGGAAACGTCCGTCGAAAAATGCCAGCAGATGATTGACGAATGTCGCAAGGCCGGAAAGCAGTTGGCCATCGGGTACCGACTGCACTTCGAACCGACCAACCTGGAATGCGTCCGGCTGGGCCGGGAAAAAGTGTTCGGCGACCTCAAGTTGATCGACGCGGCATTTGGCGGGCGCCAGGGAAACCCGAACGTCTGGCGGTTCGACAAAAAATTGGCGGGCGGCGGCTGCCTCATGGACATGGGCATTTACGCATTGCAAGCCACGCGTTATCTGTCCGGCGAGGAACCCGTTGAAGTTTCAGCCATCACCACCGTCACCAAGCCGGATTGGTTTAAAGAGATTGAGGAATCCATCGTCTGGGAAATGAAATTTCCCAGTGGCTTGATTGCCAAGTGCGCTTCAACCTATCACTTTTCCGGGATGGCGCGGTTTGCCGTCTATGCTGAAAATGGCTGGTATGAATTGAATCCCGCATTTGGCTATGGCGGAATTCACGGAATCCGCTCAGACAAACAGCCGATTGTCTTTCCACAAATAGACCAGTTTGCCGCCGAAATGGATGATTTTTCCCAATGCATCATGGAAAACCGTCCCACCCGCGTCCCCGGCGAAGAAGGATTGCAGGACATAAAAATTATGCTAGCGATTTACGAAGCCGCCCGAACCGGCAAAACCGTCAAGATCCAAAGCTGAACCTGGTCCGTAGCAGCGAACATGCGTTCGCTCTGATTATTTCGCGGCTTAATTGCCCCTTGTCGCTGGTTGTCCACCCGGTGAAACCATCGGACGACAATTCTCCCTCTCCTTGAGGGAGAGGGCAGGGGTGAGGGAGAGTCTTGCGAATGAGAATATTCACCCGCAGTGCGTGAATCCGCCCACTGCCCCTTCGACGTTCGGCGTTGGGCGTTGGGCGTTCGATGTTTTTGCCATCTACTTCCGAAACGTGTCCGCCAAAGACCCGCGTTCCGTCCGAATATCCATGCCGGTTTTGATATTGTGCCGTGCATACCATCCGTCATTCACTTCGAGGACGTAGGAGATGTTGTCATTAGTGGCCACGACGGGAACGTTGTCATTCTTTTCGAAATGATGGATTTCTTCAATGACGCCGTCCGGGCCGATATACGCCGCAGACTCGGACATTGGACAATTCGTCATCCAGAACGACGCGCGCATGGGCTCGGGCAGAACAAAAAGCATTGCGGTTTCGTCGGTGATATTGGTCCGGTACATCAGGCCTGTTGCCTGTTGTATAGGCGTCAGGGCCAGTTCGGCATCAAGGGTTTCCGGGCCAAGATAAATTTTCATAGTCGGCAACTTCGGTTGCGGACCGGGGGGCATATAATAATTGTTTGTAGCCGCGTTGGGGGTGTCGCTGGACCCGCTTATTAAATCGCCAGATCCGCCAGTGGAATTTGACGTCGCCGGTTTTCCACAACCTGCGCACAGTATGAAAACCGAAATAGCCGGCAGAATGAGGATTTTAATCACTTTCACCCTGTCATTTTGCCGGAGAGGGTTAATCTTTTCAAACGCAACTTTCTCGAATGGAGCAGGGGGCGGCTCGTCCCTGCAGTAGTTCGGTGTCCCGGCTTTAGAGCGTTTTAAAAAATAATGTGGCCGGTTCGGAGCGAGGATTTTTGGTGTTTTGGCGAGGCTTCAGCGAAGGAGCATGTTTGAAAACCCTGTGACTGAGCTGAAACGACGCCAAAACCCAAAAAGACCGCTTCCCCTTCTTTTCCTTCCCGAATGGCTACAGTATTTTTTAAACCGCTCTAAAAGGTTAAAACGGTGAAACGGTCACTCGCACGGGTAAACACTGAAAGCTTCATATTGACGATGAGAATGAGAATGATTTTCCGTCCGTGATCGCTTCAGCGCTTTAACAGTTCAACGCTTCAACCTGTTATTTGTTCAGGTAATTGCTCATCATGTTCCCCAGTTGCTTGACGGCATGTTGCTTGACCTCTTTCAAGTTGGCGGCATTTGTATCCAGGTTTGCGGCGGTCTTCACGACCTCTTGCATTGTGGCGCTCGAAATGGCGCTCAAGACGCGCCGCGTCAAATCTGCCGCCGTAATGCCGTCGGCGCCAGTCCCCATGTCGGTCAAGTGAATGGGCGGCAGTGTAATCGTCTGCGGTTTGGTCATGCTGGTCCCGGTGATGATGACCTGGACGGTCGCGCCGGTCACCACCAAATCATCCACCTCAAATTTCCTTTCCGATTTCGGCGCCGTGGCGGCGTTCGTTGAAAGTGTTCCACTGCCCTGGCTGCTCGAATTTACGTTATCCAGAATTTGGCTTAAATTATTTCCCTGCAGGCCGCCTTCAAAAGTGATGCCTGGGGACTCCACCCGAACCGTGTGAATCACCACTTTTTGGGAAAACACCGACATGGGATTCAATCCTACCGCAATCAGGCCCACCGAAATGGACTGCGGCGTCTTGAATCCTTGCGGGTTGCCCACGGCCAATCCTTTGATCCTGGCCGAGCCCGTGAGGAGAGACAAATTCACGGAATCCAGACTCACGGTTGTTTGCGTGAGCTTAGGTCCGTAAGTTTCGACGCCTGACTTGATGATCCGATTGAGGCACACGCCGAAAACGATCAGCGCGATGATCACTACAGCCAACAATGCCAATACCACAGTTGAAATTATCTTTTTCACAATTTAAATGGTCTATCCGGCTTTAGCCTTGCAGCAACTCGTGAATAATGGCCACAAAATCGTCCGTTTTGTACGGCTTTGCCAAAAAACGCTCCGGCTTGATCTCCGAATTGGCGTAAACGCTTTCATCAACCGTGCCGCTGACGAGGAGGGTCTTTTGTTTGGAATGCACTTTTCGGCATTCTTGAATTAATTCCAGGCCGTTCATGCCGTCCATGGCATAATCGGTCACGACGAGGTCCGGCCGCCGGGCAGCGGATTTATATTCGGCCAACGCCCGCCGGGGATCGGCAAAGGTTCGCACCACTAATCCCTCCGGTTCTAACACCATTTCCGCCAAATCCAGCAACATCACCTCATCGTCCACTACAAAGACCAAAGGCGTATCGGCCGGTTTGGAACGGTAATTATCCGTCATGGGGATAGAAAACACCGCCTTGGCACCGGAATCAAGCGATTTTGAGGCGCGTTTGGCAGCCCGGGCGCATCTTAAAATTGTTCTTGAATCCGGCGGGCGGTAGGGACGGCGCGCTGAGACTGTCTCAAAACAAGCTGAGAGATTATATAGGTGAAAAAATCGACCTTCGCATTTGCGATATGGAGCATTTTATTTTTTGTTGAAGGTGTTTTGATGGCGTTTTTCGAAATTCTTTCAACTTGTTTTCGAGTTTTGAGACAGTCTCCGCTACGCCGTCACCGCGCGTAAAGCGCGCGGAAAAGCCCGCAATGGGACGTCCTTCGACTTTCGTTGCGCCGCTACACGCGGCGCGGACAGCGGTGGCAGCGCCACTTGCGAAGAGCGCCGTCCCTGCCTAAATACCGCAAAAGTGGCTAAAAACGCGATGAAAATGGAAAAAAATTGCTTTGCCCGGATTAAAAATTAAAATCCGCCCCCCGTGTTGAATTTGAGTTCATTGAATCCGCAGCAGCGCGAAGCCGTTGAGACGCTAAAGGGCCCCGTGTTGATCCTCGCGGGCGCGGGCACCGGCAAGACCCGCGTCATTACTTTTCGCATCGCTCATCTCATCGCCAAAGGCGTCGCGCCCGAAAACGTTCTTGCGGTCACTTTCACCAACAAAGCCGCCCGCGAAATGCAGGAACGCATCCGCAAACTCATTCCCGCGCCTCGTAAAAAGAGCGGCGATGGCCGGACGGATTCTGAAAAGCGGCCAACGATCTGCACGTTTCACTCGCTCTGCGTCCGTATCCTGCGCCGTCACATCGAAAAACTGGGGTACAAAAACAATTTTGTCATTTACGACCAATCGGAGCAGTTAAGCGTCGTCAAAAAAATCCTGTCGCAAATCTCCGCCAAAGGGGAAAAGACCGATCCGGGGGCCGTCCTGAGCCTGTTGAGCCGCTTTAAAAACGGCGGGACGAATGCCGCGGCTTTCGCCGATGAAAGCGTGCGCGCACTCGCGCAGCACATCCGCACCCGCTATGAATCCGCCCTCCACGCTTGCAACGCCGTGGACTTCGACGATTTGATTTTGCTGACACTCCGGCTCTTCAACGAACATCCCGACGCCCTGGAAAGCTGCCGCGCCCAATATCGCTACGTGATGGCCGACGAATACCAGGATACGAACGCCGCGCAATTCCAGCTCATCCACGCGCTGGCGGCAAATCACCGGAACTTTTGCGTCGTAGGCGATGACGACCAAAGCATTTACGGCTGGCGCGGCGCGGAGATCGGCAATTTGCTCGATTTGGAAAAGCATTTTCCGGAAGTCAAAGTCGTCAAGCTGGAACAGAATTATCGCTCAACCAACACGATTCTCAACGCTGCCAACGCGATCATCAAAAATAATCCACGACGGCGGCCAAAGCAGCTTTGGTCCGGGAAAGGACAGGGAGACAAAATCATCTTGCGCTCATTTCCGAATGACGAAGACGAAGCGCGCAGCGTCGTCGAACAGATTGAATTTGGGCGGCTCGCCCATCGTGTGCCGTGGGTTGATAACGCGATTTTGTTTCGCACGAACCTCCAGTCGCGTCCCCTCGAAACCGCATTGCGGAAGGCCGGCGTTCGTTATCACTTGATCGGCGGCCAGAGCTTTTTCGATCGCCGCGAGGTCAAGGACTTCATCGCCTATTTGAAGATGTTTCTTCACCCGAACGACGATATCAGTCTCCTGCGCATCGCAAACGTTCCGGCACGCGGTTTGAGTGACGTGACCATGGAACGACTCCTGGCCGCCAGCCACGAACGGAAGAGTTCGGTTTTCTCCGCCATGAAGAGCCCGGTCGTCCAGACGACGTTTCAGACCAAAACGCGCGAAAGCATTGAAAGTTTTGTGGAATTCATCGAACGCACCGCCGCGCAGCTGCAACCGATGGCCGAGCCGCAGAATGTTTCACCGAGGCCATTGCAAGCCTGGAGCGAGAAGTTTTTGGACGAAATTGGTTATTTTGCCGAATTGCGCCGTGGCGAGAAGGACGCTGACGCCGCGGAAAATCGCATCCGCAATTTGCGCGAAATGATCGCGACGCTGGATGACTTTGGCGGTGCTGGCGAAGCGCCTGCCGCCCGGTTGCAGACTTTTCTCGAAGACATCACACTCGATGCGGAACGCCTGGAGGAAAAAGAAAACGCCGGCGACGCCGTGACGCTCATCACGATGCACAGTTGCAAGGGCCTTGAATTTCCGCGCGTCTTTATTGTCGGCCTGGAAGAAGGGCTCCTGCCGCACTCGCGGTCCGCGGCGGAAGGAACACTTGAGGAAGAACGCCGGTTGTTTTACGTAGCCGTGACCCGCGCGATGCACAGCCTGGCCGTCAGCCATTGTGGTGGCCGCAAGAAATACGGGCAACTGATGCCATGTCATCCGTCGCGATTTCTTCGGGAATTGCCGCCCGAACTCGTCGAAGATCCCGAGGCAAACAAAGTGCCTGCCACCGGTGATACGGCGAAGAAGATGTTTGATATGATGCGAAACCTTGCCGCGGGCAGTGAAGGCGTTGAAACGTCGAAAGATTGAAAGGTTGAAGCGGAGCGATGGTAGGGGATGGCGCGCTGCGCCGTCACCGCACGTAACTTGCTTTGCTTTGCGTGCCGGTTTATGTTCGTCCGCCTAATAAACCATGCCGAATCCGGACCAAACCACACCATGGCCCTCGTTGAGAGGGCTTTGGGGGTTGCTGTGGCGTTCGGTAGTCCTTTTGCCAGTGGCCATTTTGTTATATACGGCCTGGTTTCTTTTTTGGGCATCTGTTCTTGTTCTGCCTTTCGTTGCCCTGATCTCCCTGGCTCTTGGAGACTGGCTTTATGCCTTGGGGTTATTTGCCCTTTGGGTCCCATTATTTTTCCTGAGCCGATGGAAAAAACTTCGCATTAATTCAAAAGACACTCTTAATCCGGATATTGGAAATATATGACTGACCCAGTGGTCCGCGCGGGATGCGTGAACGGACCAGACCACCCCGGAGATGGGCCTGGCTTGCGTTGTGTGACCTCGCGGTTTATGTTGAACGCCGGTGAATCAACCATTTATCAACGTCGGAGAAAAAATTGATCGCTTTGTAGGGCGGCGTACAAAGACTCCGAACGGATTGAAGGCTGGCATGCAAATGCAGGCCGCAGGCTTGCAATTTCATAGAGGATTTGGGCACCATTGGCGCGCAAGCGGTGTGCACCGTTTCAAAACCCATGAAGAGGCAGACAAATGGATGATAAGGATGCTAGCCCGAAGCGGGAACCAGAAAACCTAGAGCCTCGTCCTCCCGTTCAAAACGATCTTGTTGCTCTCTGCCGTGAACTGAACCAGCGGAAGGCTAATTACGTCGTCGTGGGAGGATTCGCGATTATCGCTGCTGGGTTTGCAAGATTGACCGGCGATGTCGATTTGCTTGTGGCGACAGACCTGGAGAATGAAGCAAAAGTCTTTTCGGCGCTCTCGACACTTCCGGACAACGCGGTGAAGGAGCTCCGGCCAGGCGAACTTGAACAGTATATGGTTGTCCGCGTCGGCGACGAAATTATTGTGGATCTGATGCGAATGGCAGGAGGAATTGACTACGCCGAAGCGGCGAAAGACGTCGTCATTCATGAATTGGATGGCGTTTCCATTCCCTTCGCATCACCACGTTTGCTTTGGCGGATGAAGGCGGTCACTCATCGAGCCAAGGACGAACACGATTTGATGTTTCTTCGCGAATGGTTCGCCGAACGCGGAGAAGAACCGCCGGAAACCTGATTTTGCATTTTTCATTTTATATCCATTATGACTGATCCACGTTACACAAAACTCGCTGAACTTCTCATCAATTACTCGACCAAAATCAAAAAGGGCGATAGCGCCCTGCTGGACATGATTGATGTGCCGGACGAATTCTCCGTCGAACTGATCCGCGCGGTGCGCGCGGCAGGGGGCACGCCTTTCGTTGAAGTTCGCCATACGCGCGTTTCCCGCGAGCTGTTGCTGGACATGACTGAAACGCAAGCGGCGCAAATCCGCGACGTCGAAATGTTTCGCATGAAAAAGATGCAGGCGTATATCGCCATTCGCGGCAGCGCCAATGCCAGCGAAAATTCCGACGTGCCCGCCAATCGCATTCAGTTGTACTCCAAAACCATCCGGCCGGTGCAGGACTATCGCGTCAATAAAACACGGTGGTGCGTGCTGCGGTGGCCCACGCCCAGCATGGCACAGGCCGCCGGCATGAGCACCGAGGCTTTTGAGAATCTGTACTTCAACGTCTGCACCATGGACTACGCCAAAATGGCCCGGGCCATGGTCCCGCTCGAAAAACGCATGGCAAGCGCGGACAAAGTCCATCTCAAAGCGCCCGGCACGGATTTGACCTTCAGCATCAAAGATATCGGCGCCAAAATGTGCAAGGGCGACCGCAACATTCCCGACGGCGAAGTTTTTTCCTGTCCCGTAAAAGATTCCGTAAATGGCACGATTCAATTCAACACTCCGACCATTTATTCGGGCACGAAATTTGAAAACGTCCGGCTCGAGTTCCGGAACGGGAAGATTGTTGACGGCAGCGCCAACAATACAAAGCGGCTCAATGAAATTCTCGACACCGACGCCGGGGCGCGCTATGTGGGCGAGTTTTCCCTGGGATTCAATCCTTACATCCTAAGTCCGATGTGCGACATATTGTTCGACGAAAAAATCGCCGGTTCGCTCCATTTCACTCCCGGCCAGGCCTACGAGGAGTGCGATAACGGCAACCGCAGCGCCGTGCATTGGGACATGGTGCTCATCCAACGGCCCGAATGGGGCGGAGGAGAAGTGTGGTTCGACGGCGAACTGATTCGCAAAGACGGCGTCTTCATCCCAAAAGATTTAAAAGGTCTTAATCCGGCGAGTTTGAAGTAGGTTTGATAGGATATTCATATATAACGTCTGAAAATCCGCAACATCCGCTACAGCGTTGGGTAGCAACGACTTAATCCGCAACAAATCTGCAACAAATCCGCAACAGGGTTGCAACAACTGGCAAAGTTTATTATGAAACTATCAGCAAGGGGCTGAATGGAGAGAGCCAATACCTATGACTCAACCTTCAAATGATTCCAATGAACTGGAATCGAAGGTCCAGGCATGGGGCGAAAAACTTTTCTCTTTGATTGAAAGCGCGGAGGCACCTTCGTTTTTTACGAAAAAGGGCATGACAGGAGCGCTCATGGATTGGGCGATGCGGGATGAGCATTTCAAGACGCAGTTGTTTCGGTTTGTGGACGTGCTGCCAACGTTGACATCGGCGGGCGAAGTTTCGCGTCATCTCAAGGAGTATCTCGATAGCGAAGGCCTGTCGCCCGCCGTGCGCGCGGGCCTGAAAGCCGCAGCCGTGGCGCCGTGGCTCATGGTGCCCGCGGTCAAGGCGCAGGTGACGGCATTGGCGCGGCAATTCATGCTGGGCGATGACGCGCAGGAGATCCTGGCCGCGCTTCGGGATCTTCATGAGCGGCGAATCGCCTTCACGGTGGATTTGCTCGGCGAAGCGGTTTTGAGCGAACCGGAAGCGGATCACTATGCCGCGCGATACCTGGACATGCTGGGTTTGTTGGCCCATGAAACAACCCGTTGGGGAGGCAATGCAAAGACCGAAACGCCGCGTGAGGGCAGTGGCAGCGCCACGGGCCAACCGCCTGCAGCGCATGAAACGGGACCATCACCCATCCTAAATATATCCGTGAAAATTTCGGCCCTGTATTCGCAAATTCATCCTGCCGACCCGGACACGGCCATTGAACGTATTTTGGCGCGGCTTCGGCCGATTTTACGCAAGGCAAAGGAAGTTGGAGCCCTGGTGAATTTTGACATGGAGAGCTACGCGCTGAAGAATTTGACGTTGCGTTTGTTCAAAACGATTTTCAGCGAACCTGAATTTGCTCAGGAACCGGCGCGCGGGCTGGCGATACAAGCGTACTTGAAAGATTCGGAGGCGGACCTGACGGATATCATCGATTGGGCGCGGTCACAGCAGCAGCGCGTAACTGTGCGGCTGGTGAAAGGCGCCTATTGGGATTATGAAACAGTTGTGGCAAAGCAAAAGGGTTGGCCATCGCCGGTATTTGCGTTCAAGCGGGAGACCGACGCCAATTTCGAACGACTCTCGGCAATGCTACTCGCTCATCATGATACAGTGGACGCGGCGATTGCCACACACAATGTCCGAAGCATCGCGTTCGCGCTGGCGGAGGGAGAGCGGCGCGGGATGGACGTGAGGCATTTCGAATTCCAGATGCTCTATGGAATGGCGGAGCCGGTAAAAGCGGCGCTGTTACAGTTGGGAGGCCGGATACGCGAATATTGTCCGGTGGGCGAGCTATTGCCTGGAATGGCGTATCTTGTCCGCCGTCTTTTGGAAAATACGTCCAATGAAGGATTCCTGGCCAGCCGCTATGCGCGTGGAATCGGCCGGGAGGAATTGATGAGAAGGCCCTCCAGTGGCGCAGGCATCCTGCCTGCGAATTTCAGACCGCCGCCGGAAACAGTGGAAAAAAGTCAGAGCCTCCTTACGTCGGCTGCTACGAAAATAAGACCTTTCCAGAATGAACCGCCGACCGATTTTACGATTGAAGAGGAACGACGGAAAATACTGGACGCGATTCGAGACGGGCGGAAGCAGTTGGGGCGGCGATATCCCTTGATCATCAATCATAAGTCCGTTTCAACTCACGACTGGCTGCCTTCGCTAAATCCGGCGAATCAAAAAGAAATTATCGGTTACGCGGCGCAAGCCACGGTGATCGAGGCGGACGCGGCACTGGCGGCAGCGCGCGCGGCATGGCCGAAATGGGCCCGAACTCCGGCCGCTGAACGCGCGGCCCTGCTTGAAAAAACGGCGTCCCTCATGCGCGCGGACAAGGCCGTCCTTTGCGCAATCGAAATCCTGGAAGCAGGCAAGAGCTGGACGGAGGCCGATGCTGACGTCGCGGAAGCGATAGATTTTTGTAGTTACTATGCGGCGCAAATGCGAACAATGGGACAGCTCAAACGCACGCAGCATGTGGCGGGCGAAACCAATTTCCAGGAATGGTGGCCGCGCGGCGTGGGCGTCGTTATTGCGCCCTGGAATTTTCCATTGGCGATATTGACCGGGATGGCCGCAGCGGCGCTGGTCGCGGGAAACGCGGTCATTATCAAACCTTCCGACCAAACGCCGGTGATTGCCGGTCATTTGATGAAATTGCTAATGAAGGCCGGCATCCCGCCGGGCGTGGCAAACCTGCTGACTGGTCCGGGCGGTACCGTAGGCGCGCAGCTGGTGGAACATCCGCAAGTGGATTTTATCGCGTTTACTGGTTCGAAAGAGGTTGGGTTGAAAATCTGGGAATCGGCGGGCCGGACGCGGCCGGGACAGATGAATTTGAAAAAAGTCGTCTGCGAAATGGGCGGCAAGAATTGCGTGATTGTCGATAGCGACGCGGACATGGATGAAGCCGTGGCCGGGTGCCTGGCTTCGGCATTCTCGTATCAGGGGCAAAAGTGCAGCGCGCTGTCACGGCTGATCGTATTGGCAGACAATTACAGCGTCTTCCTGCAACGTTTTATTGCCGCCGCGGCTTCGATGCGAGTCGGGCCGGCAGACGAACCTGGAAATTTGATAGGACCGGTCATTAGCCGCGACGCGCAGCAGCGAATCCTCAAAATGATTGAAGCCGGAAAGAAAGAGGCAACGCTCGCATGGCGGGGCCAGGTTCCTGACGATCCGGATGCATGTTACATTCCCCCGACCCTATTTACCGACGTACCGCCGGACAGCCGTCTGTTTCGCGAAGAAATTTTTGGTCCGGTTTTGGCGGTCAGCAAGGCGCGCAACTTTGACGAAGCATTGGCGCTGGCGAACACGGGCGAGTTCGCATTGACCGCCGGCTGTTTTTCGCGCGGCCCGGCAAATATCGAACGGGCCAGGGCGGAAATGGTTTGCGGCAATCTCTATATCAATCGCGGTATCACGGGCGCAATCGTGGAGCGGCAGCCGTTTGGCGGGTTCCGGATGTCCGGCGGCGGAACGAAGGCAGGGGGACGCGAATATCTTGAGAATTTTATGGTGCCGCGGGTGGTGACCGAGAATTGTTTAAGGCGCGGATTTGCGCCGGCGGAAGAATGAAAAAGCACTCACGTCTCCATGAACCGTTTCCGGAGCGCGGCTGTGTCGAAGACCAGCCGCAGCAGGTCCAAACTTTCGGGAGGGCTGCGGCTGGTGCCCCTTCGCGCATGCACACAGCCGCGCTCCGTACGGCAATCGGCTCAAGGGTTCAATGCGCGAAACGGCCTTCGGGGAAATCTCACCCCAGCCCTCTCCCGTCCATCCTCCGCCGTATCATTCCTCTGCGGTCCTTCGCAGTCGATGGCAATTTATACACTCTCGAAGGTGACGTAATGCGCGGTGCCACGGAGGATGGGCTGGGAGACGGAGAATTGTCCGCCGACAGGTTGATATGGCGATCGATTCGGGTGGTTCATTGTCCAAATGCCTTCTCGAAAAGAAAGAGGGCGCCCCATGAACCGTATGACATTCACGCTCGAATCGACTCTCCCTCACCCCGGCCCTCTCCCGCTGGGAGAGGGAGAATCGTCGTCCGATTTTTGTCTCGGCGAGCGACGAGATTCAGTTCATGGTTCCAATGCATTCGAAAAAATCGAAAGGGAACTTTCCATGAACTCCGGGACCGATTTTACCAGAGCCTCCTGACGTCGGCTGCTACGAGAAGAGAAAGGCTGCTACTATGAAACTAAATGAAATGCGGGAGCTGCTGGCAACCAGGGGCATTCAACTCACTAAGTCGCTCGGGCAGAACTTTTTACACGACAACAATCAATTGCGACGGATTGCGGATGCAGCGGAGCTTTGCAGCAGCGATCAAGTGCTGGAGATTGGGCCGGGTTTGGGGCCTCTCACGGAAATGTTACTGGAACGCGCTGGCCATGTTTTGGCAATTGAAAAGGATGCTCGCCTGGCGGGCCTTCTACGCGAGCGATTCAAAGACCCGAAATTTGAATTGCTCGAAGCGGATGCGCTGGAAGTTCTAAAATCCGGGGCACGTGACTGGATCGGTTGGAAGGTGGTGTCGAACCTGCCCTATTCGGTGGCTTCGCCAATTCTGGTGGAACTGGCCTGCGGAGCGCGCGCGCCCGAAAAAATCGTCATCACGCTGCAATGGGAAGTGGCCCGGCGCCTGGCGGCCTCCGCAGGCGGCGAAGATTACGGAATATTGACACTGCTGGTACAGCTGGATTTTGAAGTCCGCGATACCTTCAAGATTCCCGCATCCTGTTTTTTTCCCGAGCCTGATGTGGACTCGGCCTGCATAGTTCTGAATCGGCGTGAACATCCGCTTCTGGCGGAAAACCTGCGCGGAAATTTCGTCAGAATTGTAAAACGCGCCTTCTCACAGCGGCGAAAGATGATGTTTAAATTGCTGAAACAGGATTGGCCGGAAGAGCAATTGAGAAGCGCGTTTGCGGAATTAGCGATTTCACCGCAGGAACGGGCGGAGAAATTGAACCTGGAGCAATTTGTGCGACTGGCGGACTCGCTTACTGATCCGGCGAGGCACCATTCCCCTCGTTATAACCACCATCCTTAAATCCCGGCGCATAAAAGAATTCGTTGTTCCAGTGCGTCCCGTTTGGGACCGTCGGCGAGTAGCCTGGAAAATCCTTCATTTGCGAAAGCATATAGAGGTATTGCTGCAGTTCTGTGCCGCCATCGAGGCGTAACACGACACAGCCATGCACGTGCCGCTTGCTTGGCTCGCCCCCATCGTTCGCGTCAGCCTTGCTGGAGCCGTCGTTAAATGAACCGGCCTTATCCTCCGGCTCCCACAAAATTACATTATCGGCCCGGAAATGGATATTGCTTAGTTTATAGAGTTGGAGGTCTGTTGGATTTTGCGTGTTGGGATTGGGAAAACCGTTGATGGCGCCGTTCATGATATAACTGGAATAAATGTCGTTCCCGCTAACAGTGTTCCCACCTGGAGTGGAAAGGAAAACATTCTGAAACCATTGGCTTGCCTTCGAAGTGGCCTGCTGGGACGGGCACCAATAGACGCCAGCGTTTGCCACGAAGGGTGCAAAGGCATTTGCCTTATAAATGAATTTCTGCACCACAGGGGTTGTCAAGTTTATGGGCGGGCATGCTTGCGATGTCCCGAGCGGTCCCTTTTGAGGAGCAGGAAGGGTAAGAGCCGCGTTAATCGCTGCCTGGGGCCCCTGGTACAGCCATCCCTGAATATGGTTGAGCGGTCCCCAATTGGAATAAACCACCCAGTCACCATTGTCGGTGGCATACATGTGAAACGCCAATCCCAATTGCCGCATATTATTTAGACACACGGCTACTTGCGACCGTTGCTTGGCGGCATTCAATACTGGCATCAACATCGCTGCCAGGATGGCTATAATCGCAATCACGACCAGCAACTCAACAAGCGTGAACGCATCCCGCCGGATCTGAGGGAACAGCGGACGATTTGAGCTTCTGTGCAGTTTCATTTCAAATTCTCTAACACATTAACTTTTCAATAAAAAATAATCCTTTTTTAGCCTAGGTCAATGGATTACGGGGCGTTTGTCATCAACCGATAAAAAACGGTTGGGGCGTTAGGATCGATTGAATTCGTTATTCCGGGAGACGTCAGGGTGGCCGAGGCGGAACCGTTATAGGGAACCCAGTCGGTGCTCAGGCCGACCGTCAACGGGTTGGTTTGAACCTGCAGGTAATAGTAGCCAACATAATTCGAAGGCCACCTCAGCATGAACTGATTATTTGCCGATGAGAACGAGATCGGCGGCGGGCTGGTAAAGGATGGGAATTGGCTAACGACGGCCAATGTGCCACTGCCCGGTATGCCGGCAATGTTCCACACGAGGCCGGGCCCCGGAGTGGCGGGGACAATGTTGTAGCTACCATTGGTGCTAATCGCCGTGGCGTTAAAGAGCGCCAAAGTGTCCCCGGCCACAAAGGGCTTGCTGCCCAAATTGGTCACCACCAGCGTGCCGTTCAGCGTCAGTGACTTCGCCCCGAACAGTTTATCTGCCGGAACTGCGCCTGCGGCGGCGCTGGACTTGTTTGCCACGAGATCAATCGTGCTCCCCGCAGCAAAGACGACGTTGTTGCTAATTGCGAAGGTAGTGATATTGGGATTGAGGAGGCCAGTCGCCGTGGGCAGGCCGATAACCAGCGTGCTGCCGGTGTTGAAATTAACACTGCCAGTTGCCGGGCCGACCACAGTTCCATTGCCAACCATTGTCAGGCCCGCGCCGAAGGTGTAGGCCGGTGTAGCTGACAAATTCAACGTGGCGTTGGTATTCACCTGAACGAATGAAGACTGGCCAAGTGTTGAACTCGCGCCGACGCGGATGGTTGCATTGCTAATGATAGTCGCGCCGCTATAGGAATTGTTCGCGCCATCCAGCCAGAGGGCGGCGTTGGCGCCACTGGCCCCGACAGAGTCATTGCCCAAAATCAGGCTGCCTGGACTGTTGCTGTCCATAATGTTATTCCAAACGTGCATATCATAGCGCAAGCCGATCAAATTAGTTCCCGTAAGGAAGATCGGGCCATCAAAATTATTGCTTTCAGTGCCTCCATTGCCGCCTGAATCTATGGCGGCATTACCTTTGAGCCAAACATTCTTTTGAATGCCGAAATGAACGCTGTCCAAATTATTTGAAAAATTGAAAAACGTGACCTCACCCGCCGGTTCGACGGTCAAATAACCGTTAACATCGCCAAGTGCATCCGGGCCGCTCTGGAACGCAAGACGTCCGCCATTGGTGGAAGCTACATCAATATCGCCCAAATGCGTGTCGCCGTCGGATTGCGGATATATAAAGAACGCGCCACCGCCGATGAAAGTCAAATTGTGACCGTTGCCCTCAATTTGTTGGGTATTGCCGGACAAAACATGCTGATCGCAGCGACTACTGGCGATGCCAATCGTGGCGTCGCCGTCAAAGTAGAGGTAACAAAATGCGCCGTTAGGTTCGCCATTACCCGCACTATCCATTAGCGCACCCTGGCCGTTGTAGCCGGACCCGGAGATGTGTATCCACTTCGCGCCACCGAAAGAGGCGAAAGCCGAAGGCCCGGCGGGGACTCCGTTAAAGTTCAAAGAACCATTATTAGTAATGATTATCGGCGAAAATGCAGGGTCACTGTTCACTGATGTGTCTACTCCCAGGGAATCAACATTGGTATATTGCAATATGCCGTTAGTAACCATAATCGTCCCGTCAAAATCAGGGTTATAGCTGCCGAGAAGATCGGGAATTGGAACATTGTTTGCCGTTAACGTCGCCGTATTTGTGCCCCCAAAGATAATTGTGCCGGCCCGGAGCCCGTTACTGTCAGTCAGGAGCGCCCCCACCGTGTAATTTGTGATACCCTGCAAATCGAATACGAGTGTCCCGGCACTGGAATCGATGGATGTAAAGGCCGGGGCATTGGACATGGCCAGGATGGTCGATCCGCCAGTGCCGCTCCCGTTGCCTTCCATGTTGAGCGGTCCATAGATGACGCCGCCTCCAGTGAACGTATAGGTATTGGCCACGTTCTCCATGTTCATGCCCGCCGATATGAGCAGGTTGTTGTTAACCGTAACGCTCGTCACTGTTGAATTGTCGTCGAAAGTCGCGGTATCTCCGGGGTAGAACTGGTCATGCGCAGAAGAACCCGTATTTAACCAATTCAGGGTCCCCATATCCCAATTGGGCGTGACATAGCCTTGCCATTCCAAAGGACCGGCATTGCCCCCGACGCTCACCAGCAACGCCTCCTTGCTATTGAAATCCGTTCCAAAAGATGGCGTGAACGTATAGCGCGGATTTGGGCAGACAATATGCACATTCGCGGCCGACCCGGGAACACTGCCGTTCACCTCAGCCAGGGTGTAGGGAACGCCAGAAATCAGCCCTAACAGCGGAGTGACAGTGAAAGTAGAAGAGGCGCTCAAAGCCAGGTTGCCATTAACTAAAATAATGTCGTTGTCCAGGCCTACGTTGTTGGGGTCAGAAAGCTTCATTGAAATGGACCCGCCATTCAGAGTCAGATTGTTTGTAAATATCATCGTGCCGTAGGTAAGGGCGTTGGTCCCGATTATGATGCTCGAACCGGAATTGGCGGTGAAATTGCCGGCAACATAGCCGGACCCTTCCAATGTTTGTCCGCTGTTTAGGGTCATTGAACCCGCGCCACTGGCATCAACCATCGTACTTGCGGCGGGAGTCATGTAGATCAGCGGCGTATTGGGTATAGAACCAGCACCTTCCAGTGCCAGCTGGCTGTTTCCGGCCATGAGGGTTGGGCCGCTATAGGTATCATTGCCGCCGAGGTAAAGCGGACCGGTTCCAGACAGGCTGAAGCCGCCAGATCCCGTTATTGGACCCGTAAGATTCAGCGGGAAAATGCTGGTCTGGATGCTGTTGGTGCCGTTGAGGGTGATCGGACCCGCAAAATTATTGCTGGTCCCGGCGGCACCGCCGCTTTGCAACGTCGCATTGTTATTCAACACCATTGTTTTGTTCAGGATGGAATTGCTGGACAACTGATAAAAGCCCAAGATCGCGCCGGGTTCAACCGTGACGGAGCCCGCCGGATCGCCCATGCCAATGGTAAATTCGAATCCAAGCAATCCCTGTTGGATGTCGATATTGTCCACGCCAATGTCTCCCACCTCGTGCATCCAAATGGGTTGGTTGCCAATTTTTGTAAGATTATGGCTATTGCCGGCAAATGACCCGCCACCCGCGCCCAGCACAGTCGGACCGATGTCCCAACGACTGCCGCTGGCGTTCAGCGTGGCATCGCCAGCCAACGTAACGTTGAGCGGCCCGGCAGCCTGGCCCGGCGAAGTGCTTGCCGAATTATTGATTGCCCCATTATTCGTCCCGGCGAAAGGGCTGCCGGTTCCCTGAATTACGAGCGGTTCAGCGCCGATTCCCTGGCCATTCAGATCGAGCGTTCCGCCGTTAACGGCTGTCGCGCCATTCGTCGTACCGAGCCAGCTTGAACCGCCACTGCCCAACTGCAAAACGCCGGAAGTGATGGTGACCGCGCCCGTATAATTATTGCCGGAGGTATATATACCACTGACATTCGTGTCGCTATAGTTGATTCCAGTGCCGCCGCTAATGTAGCCGGTGCCGCTGATTAGATAGGGCAGTCCGCCGCTAATATTAATCTGTGCGGGCAGGATTTGACCGGTAACGGCTACCCGATTTGTAATGCCCGTGCCCGGCACGGCGTTAAGTGCCACGGTGTCCTGCTGATGGAAAGTGGACAGGGCAGAAGTCGCCGTATTGGTCCAATTGGCGCTGGTATTCACGTCCCAATTAATATTGGGTGAGAAATTTGTGGCCGACCAGACCAGATTCGCCTGATTGAGACTCGTGACGTTCAGGATAATCTCGTGCGGCGTCGAATAATCCACGCTCATGGTGTCACCCGTTGCATTGGTGAAGGTTCCAAATTGGCCGGTGCCGGGGCCGCCGGGGCCGTTAAGGGTCCCGCTGTATTCGGCGATAACGTAGCTCCCGGCTGAGGGCGCGGTCCAGGGAGTGATCGCCAGGACGCTGCTGGGATTGAGGGTCAAGTTGCTGCAAATCAGCAAATCGTTAACGCCGCCGCCAACGGTTAGCGGGGTGTTGAGTTTTTCAATCCAAGTGCCATTCAATACGACGTTGCTTGCCATCAACGTGCCTGCCTGAATAGTAGTTCCCATTTCAATGGACGAATTCGTGCCAATTCCTATCGGTGTCATGATCGTGCCCTGGGCAACCAACGGACCCGTCGTGGCCGGACTGCTGTTGGTCAGCAAGCTGGCATTGAGTATCGAACCATTGACGAC
Organism: Verrucomicrobiia bacterium; assembly: GCA_036269115.1. Lineage (GTDB taxonomy): Bacteria > Verrucomicrobiota > Verrucomicrobiia > Limisphaerales > UBA11358 > UBA11358. The sequence goes on from DATAST010000099.1 coordinate 58,230, forward strand.
CAGGACACCATTGGATTGAATAATGGCACCAGTGTTTTGAAGGTTGCTGCCCACATTCACCACACCGCTATTCGCTACGGCAACGTTTCCAGCGCCAACTACGATATTTGTAAACGTCGCGGTACCTGTCGTATTGAGAATCAAGGAACTGGTGGCGGGAATCGTCAGGACAGGATCAGCAACAGATCCGCCGTTATTGAAGGCAATGTTACCTCCCGCATTTATGGTTGTGCCGCCCGTGTAAGAATCCGCCCCGCCAATTGCCACCGTGCCCGGACCATTGATAACCAGGTTTCCAACGCCGAACCACTGGTTGTTTAGCGTTATGGTGCGCTTTGCCTCTGGATCGAACGTGACCTTGCCCGTACCTGCAACGCCATTTACACTGAAGGAACTGTTGGTCAGGTTGACTGGCAAGTTGGCTGTCCATGTCCAATTCGTTCCGTCAGCCAAAAGGGTCGCCGCGCTTCCGGAATTTGCAACGGTTGTAATTGTCACCATGTCGAGCGTGTGAAATACACCACCGCCTATGGTCACGGTTTGAGTGCCTGAGTTGGCTCCGCCGAACGTATTCACTCCACGGAAACCGAGATAAATGGTGCCCGCGCTGATATTCAGAAATTGCGACGATTGCGCGCCGGCTCCGCCCATGCCGATCTCTATGCCGTAAAGCGCACCGCCACTGATGTTGGCTGTGGAGTTATTGGTTGCGCCCTGCCCCAAAAAAAGTCCATTGTCACCGCCTTCGGTTCCTGTATTGCGAAGGAGGTACACCGTGCCGCCGCTCAAATTGAATGTGCCGGAACCGGGACCCGCGATACCGCCGCGCCCAATGCCAAACCAGCCATTGTCTACGAGCGTGCCGCCACTAACATTGAACGTGCCCGAACCGCCGCTGCCGACCTCGATCCCGGAAAGGTGCGTTGG
>DATAST010000100.1:0-9578 GCA_036269115.1 Verrucomicrobiia bacterium
CTGGCTCTTTATCGGTGATGCTGATGCCGGCCAGCGTAGCGCCATCGTTTACACCCTCATCGAAAACTGCCGGCGGCGCAGGCTTGATCCCTTTGCCTATCTGCGCGATGTCCTCACCCGACTGCCCAACATGACCAACCGCCAAATCCCGGAGGTCATGCCTCAAGCCTGGGCAAAAACACAGCCCCGAAAACCTTCGGGGCTACAACGTCAAACAGTATCATAAATATCATACCTATCAGAGGTATGACACTTACGATGTCGCTACACTTCATCTGTCAAGAAGGCACTCGGCGTGACGCTTACCTTGATTTCAGCAATGACGCAAGAGTAGAAAATTCCTTGGTCAGTATCAAAAAGAAGCGATCGCATCGGACCGTTAGCCTTAATATGCTCAAGCAGGAACGCCATTCCAAACGTGCGCACTTCGAATCAGGTGCCCCAAGCACAAAGAGGCGCTTCCCTCTGTCAGCTCCGGCTTAATCTTGGCGATTCAAAATCAATGTGCCCGAAACAGGAATGGTAAACTGCGGGTTTTGCGGTGGCACCTTGATCGTTCCGTTGCATGTCGCCTGGCCAGCATTTTGTAGGTTGAAAGCATTCGTGATGGCCTGAATGTTTGCAGCATTTGTAAAACAAAAAAGGATTTGCGAGTTGGCAACATCAATTGAACTGGAAAGAAGATTTGTACTTGTCTTTCCATCCGTGCTCGTCAGCGTGAGTTGTGCCGAGCCGTTCTTCAATAGCGATTGCAGTCCGAGATGTGCATCCCAGAATAGAGCGGGCGTTGGCAGCGTGGGCAGTCCGATTCCAAGTGTTTGATTTGCGCTCAAATTTGTACCCGAAAATTTCACGACGCCCGGGCTAAAAACAAACTGACTTTGTGCGCTATTCGTGAAGATAACGAAGTTTTGTTCTCCACCTCTAAGAACGCTCGCCGGTTCGGCTGTGGCGGAAGTCTGTATATAGACGTCTATGCGACCTTCCGTCGCGTTTGCCCAGATGGAATTTGTATAAGACGGAATTTGAAAGGTGAGGCTTCCGTTGGCAATTGTACTGGTTTGGCTGACGGGCGCAGGCCTCGCACCCATTGGTGACAGACCGAGTTGATAACTCGCAAAGGCCGGAACTGCGGCATTGGTGAGGACGGCGAAGGTGACCGTCCCGCCGGCCACGGCAAATGCATTTGTCATTACGACGAATCCCTGGGGATTAGCTGTCGGCGCGGTTGAGATGATCGTAACAGCGTCCCGTAAAACCGCTTCGCCATCGCTCGTCACTACTCGCAAATCCAGTGTGACCGGCGCCCCTGAGTTGGTATTGAAACTCGACACATTTTGGATCTGCCCAAACTTCGCCACAATGCCCTGCATATCGGGCAAAACGCTGTAGGTATCGCCCTGTTGGGCGCTCTGGGAGCCAATGAACACTTGTGGATTACGCCAGAGGTTTCGACCCATGATCACCAGTGTGGCGGGCGCGCCAGCCTGCACAATATAGCCCTTGCTTTGATCCGGGTCCCATGTGGGATAAATTTCCGGCTGCATATTTTCCGAATCCTCCTGCTCCAACAAGGCCCGTGTGATACCATTATAATCTGGTTTTAATGCTATGATTCGACTGGAATCTCTCGTGCTTGCACGCTTGGGAGCGCTATTCACTTTCAACCATTGGCTGGTTGCGTTGACCGTTATGGCCGGCCACCAAGAAGGGACTTCAAGCGTTACCTGCACAGCTTCTTGAACCGGCACCTGCTCATAGCTCAACCCAAGGTCTTCATCAATTTTAAAACGGCCTCCGATCAGCCAGCCGAAATTCGTGTTTCCATCCATATAGGAGGTCAGCAACGGCCGCCGCTTAATAGTTTCAAGCATATATTCACTCTGCTTCAAGTAGCTGATGTACGCGCTGAGGGCGGTGCTAATCTGCGGGATCGCCGCCGCGAGACCTAATCCGAGGCTGGTTGAATTTTGCTTGTCCGATTCATCCATGAGGTTTTGGGCGTATTCTTTTGGTTCGACCGCATAAACGAACTCCCTGTTGATATCATTTGTCTCCAAATGATGCATCGCCGCTTCAAGATTTCGAATCCCAAGCTCTGTAGCGCGAACCCGCATCAAGCACATAAAATCCGTATTGTCGTCCGCCATATATTCTGGCGCCTTTATATTCATGAAATCTCCGAACCCCATTTGATTTAATTGGTCGAATCGGTCTTTTACGACCCAACATAGCGCTTTCATCGCTGCTTCATCGGCCTCCAAATCGAGTTGTCCGTGAGATTTGTGGCGGATAATCCTGGAAAAATTTGACAAATCTTTGCTCGCATTGGTTTCGTCATAATACATGTTGGTTTTAGCTTCGAAACCGTCCAGAATTGTGGTCGCCAAAAGGTTGGAAATATAGGTTTGTTGCTCACCCGGCAGGTTGTCCAAAACGGATTTCGCACTTGCATTGTTCGAGTTGCTCAAATAGTTGAGAATGTTTGTGGAAATGTTTTCCGCCAAATAGTTCGCTGGAAAGTCTGACAATTGGTCTGCTTGAAGAATCGCCCTCCGAAGGGTGCAGGCAAAATGTTTGGCGGTTATCTTACACAAAGCGTCTGTCGAATGTGCGTAACGAGCGGTAATTTCCTTTATTTGATTATCAGGTGCTTGAAGCCAGGTTTCTGCTTGGTGCTGGTATTTCCAGCTTTCGACGACCAGTTGGCGAATGTCGTCGTCCGTCAAATAATTTAGCAGGTATCGCCGCTGAATGGAAATTGTCTCTTGATCGAAGGCCTTTCGGAATGCGGCGAGCCAAAGGTAGTAACGATTCGTGTTGGATTTTTGATCGTCGTTATACGCGAAGTTTGCGCTGACCCGACCAAAGTGCTTGTTATGGTCGCCGGGAGCGACAGACAAGTGAAAGTTGATCGAATAGAGCGTCATGCCGCTTTCATCATGTGTATCGTCCAACTCCTGTTCGTGAATCTCACCTAAAACGGCGTCACGGAATGCCAATTGATCCTGAAATGCTTCCATGGGCGTCACCTGGATGTTTCCAGATTGCAGTGGGATTAAATTAGTTGGGGCCGTTGGACTGTTCATGGCCACAGGCGTTTGAGGGGGCTGTGGCGTATTAACTATATTGACTAGGGTATTGCCGTTTGTGCCTTGCACGGGCCACTGTTGCGGAGGGGTCTGCAAACTTCCATAAAGACTTTGGAAATTGGTATAATTCAATGCATTGGTCTGCAGCGCGTTATATTCTTGAGTCAATGCGGCAAGTTGGATTTGGTTCTGCATTTGGGCAATTTGAGCGCCGGATTGGGCGGTTTGATATCCGCCCGGGGAGTTCGCCCCAAGGGGATTAAACTGGGCGGAAACCTGTGCGGATAGGCTTGTGGATTCGGCTTGGAACCGGGCACCCTGGAGTGTTCCTCCAGCTTGCGTATTGCTCAAAGCATTCTGAAGCCAGGATTGATTTACCACGCGTTCGTTGACCAGCCGTTCGCGCGTAAATACCTCGCCATGGTCAAGGAAAATGGTCCCGCTGTATTTCCTTTTGCCGCAGCAACAGCCGGTGATAATCAAACTTAAGACGACCATGAAAAGAGGCACGGCGTGCCATCGAATAAAGAATGCCAAGGCAAAGCGCCTTCCCCGTCCATGCTTAGAAGCAGATTTATCTTTTTCCATAAAATCAGTCATTAAAGTGGTCTGAACTCTCTAACTGCTGAAATACTTTTGAGTAAACCCCGACAACAGAATCCTGAATAACGAAGTCTTTCAATACTTGTTGCCGAGATTTATGTCAAGGTAAAAAAATACAGTTCACAGACAATTAAATGGGTTGAATCGCTATACGAAATGGGTTATAGCGACCACAGGAGCACAACGAGGCAATTCTCACGCGTGAGACGGTCAAAAGCTTAATGAGGCCGCCAAACAGGTCATTTGGAAGCCATGGCGCGGAAACTTGAACTGGCGTATTCTCACCCAGTCGCAGAGGCTCCTCCGTTGAAGGAGCCTCTGCAACTCCTGATCGTCCGTGACCTTTGTTCCCTTCCGTGTGACGAATGCCCAATCGCCCTGTTGGCCGGGTTGCGGCGCCACGAACACCTCTCTTTCCAAATACATTCAGGCTTCCATGAGGCGTTGGGCATATGTATTGCCTGTGGGCCCAGCTTTTCATGCAATCCCGGGTCTTGGACGAGGCTGAAATTATAACGGTTGATCCTGCCTTGCGGCTGCTTCTGCAGATACCTCAAAATGAATAGGGCCAGCTCCTCAGGCTCCATTCCCAAGACTTTCTTCCGGCGGGGGAAGTTCTTTCCATAATGACATGGCCACATGATACTCCCCCGGAAAATAAGACAAATCCTGGGCTAATCGGGTTTTTGAAGATTTGGTATTCCTACCATGTGGTGTGCCGGTCAAAGCTGTAACAAAAACTGTTTCTGTACGTTTTTTGCCGACAGTTTGCGAACAATATAAGGAACAGTTATGCACTTCAAAAATTCAATATCACTCATCACCATGGCGCTCGCGTTAGCAGGCGCTGAAAGGGCCGTCGGTCAAACAATGACGCCATCCAGCCTGTGCGTTCATACCAACGATTCCCTTTTCGTCACAGGACACGGCTGGTCGCCGAGCGAACGGATAGAGGTCATGGTCCCAAGTCTGGACTATCAAAGCCCGATAGAAACGATCTATGCGGATACAAACGGCGATGTCTATGCCAACATAACGTTTCGTCAAAATATCTACATGCAAGGCCCCCGAGCGGTCCAGACATACAGATTCATCGGCCAATCGGACACAGTGACATTCCATGTTTGGTACCAAACGTATAATCCGACCAATGATTGGCAGGCGCTGGTCACACATATCTCCGTTGAACCATTGGGATCTCAATGGCCCGATGGCTGGATGCAGATAAATACTGACGCCGCTGTGACTCCGTACAATACCTATCAGTTTCAAATGGCTACGAATCTTTCCGGTCCCTGGATATTCGTTGGCTTTCCCTCTGATTCCGATGATCCATATTCATGGTATTCGGAAGGTTTCCAGCTTCCTCCAGCACCGCAGAGATTCTTCCGCGTTGCTGATCCATACTATCCGTGTCCTTGCGACTTTTGACGCCGGATCACGGCTCACCCGTTATACGACGGGTGATTTTATTTTGGGCGTTACGGCGTTCGGTTGACCTCGGCGCGATAGAAACTGGTTTTATTCGGATTTATATCAAAGTTGATGATTTTCCCAGAACCGTTCGTCACACTGCCACTGTTTTCCCAAGTGCCGGATATTAAATTTGTGGATGACTGAATCTGATACACAAAGCCGGGCTGCGACTGAAATTGGATCTGGCGGCTTGGCATCAGGCGAAGGGTCGGCGTTGGAATGGGAACAAAATTTTTAATGACAGACATGGCTGGCATATCAGTTTGATTGGCCTGGCCGAGGTTTTCCGGTTCAAGCGTGAACATATAATTACCCCACCAGGGACCCGCCGACCACCATGTCCAACCAGCCCACACCGAGTTGGTTGCAATATATGAAAGCATGTACTCCAATGCTTGGCCGCCAAGATTCCCATTGGTATTAATAAGATCATTCGGTGCCGCATATTCAGCGAGAAAGCCTTTCAAATGGTGCGTTTGCAGCCACATGGTGGCATTGGTCAGATCTTCGACGCCGGTTGTTGCGCTCACAACCATGTCATGAGTTCCTGAACTATCATAATCGAGGTATTGGTGGAATTCGATTAGATAATTCGTATCTGGATCGACGATGTCTAGCATGGCATCGGCGTTGGCTCGTCCCTGGTTTATTCCGTTGACTACGTCATTGTTCGTAAACCAACTCCAAGCACCCGTCCATCGGTTCCCCGGCACGAGAATCAGATTTGTGGCGCCAGTGCTGCGAATCGCAGCTATCGCGGCGTTCGCAGCGGCAATCCATTGATCGGTGGGCATCGTGTTCGGTTCATTCATCAAGCCAAATATGACGCGATTGTTTGTTTGGAAATCCAGAGCAAGACGCCCCCAGAAATTGCTGAAAGCAGAAACAGGCACCTCGGCGCTGCCGATTTTATTACCATAATAACCGCCGCCGTCATGGGGATCGAGTATCACCATTACCCCGTTTGAGGTGGCATTTGAGACAAAGGTCATGAGCCGATTGAGTTCGTTCGTATCAAAATCACCATCAAGAGATAGCTGCAAGCGTTCCCATAAAAATGGCAGCCGGATCGTATTCATGCCTTTATCTTGAAAATAGTTCACTTCACTTTGATATGGATAAATGTAATCTGCGCTATACGTTCCCGGCACATTTGTCCCGAATTCCGCACCTGAGAGATTAACGCCGACATAGAGTTGTGCGTGAACCAAAGCGAACACGAAAATGTTCAAAATGAACACAAGTATAGAAATTTTCATCAAATACCTCCCCAAAGAGAATAGCACAATTGGCGAAAACCGCAAAAATCTCCGAGGTTGTCTTGCCGCGCTTTTCGTAGTGGACCTGCGAAAACGCTGTTGCAGAGGCTCCTCCGTTGAAGGAGCCTCTGCAACGGCGGCCCGCGATCTCATAGATTCCCGCTTCGAAACCGGCTATTTATCCCTTTTCGAGGACGTCTTTGTTTGCACTACTACATAAGACGCCCAATGTAGAGAACTCTGTGTTTCTTCGGCAAAGTAGCAATCGTTTCACTGGTCGGGTCGGCTTTTTTGACTGCCAGTCGATCGCTTGGAACTTCACCCCGTCAATTCCGGAATGACGTGATTAGGATGTTCTCATATTAGACCTGTCAGTTCTGACTGCGATTCCGCGATGACTTCCACACCATCCCTTTCGCGAAGCAAACGACATTTCTTTAAAAACTCATCCAAATTCAAATTGTGTTTCTGAAAGACTGGAACAATATCGGTTTTTTCATCCTCTCCAACCGATGATAGCAACGCAAGCAGGGCGACGCCTCTAAGCATGGCGGAATCTCGACCAAGTACGCCAAATATGCCTTCTGCATGCAGAATTGGACTCAACCTTCTCCAGTTATCATCACCGCGTATAAAACCGCCGGCCGTGTGCAGATAGAGATTAGTCATTTGTTGGTCGAGTTCACTTGCACTTTCGTTGTAATATTGGGTGAGCGGCTCCGAGGCCAGGTGCGCGGTCAGCAAAGCCTCTTGCTGACGGATATATTCGAGATCCTTGCTGCGATGCCCACATTCAGCAAGCACCCGTTTGCGAGAGGCATCCGGCACCGTCTTGTCGAAAAAGGCATAAACGCCCTCACGTCTCCGTGATACTAGGATCGCCCGCCCGGTCGCCCCCGGCAGCATATATGCCTCCACTACGCCTTCACCGCAGCCCGGACGAACACCAGGCAACGCCGGACAACTCAGCATGGGGTCTTCTGCGGGGACTCCCCCCACCATCGGGTACACGAGCACTCGTTCATATTCGTTTACCTCTACTTGCGCTTCGGTGCTCCCAATGCAAAGAAGTTCTCGCCGCCGCTGTCGTCCTTGGTCACCAAGCCACGTCTCCAGTTCGTCCCGGGGTATTTGGGGCGAAAAGTTTAGGAGCTCGTCAAACAAGGCTCTCAGTCTCTGTTCCCCTAACTTCGCTTCATCCGCCGACAGCCCGAGTCCGTCGAAATGGGGGGGAAAATAGCCCAATTCTTCTCCAAATGAAGGCATTTTGTTCCGTTGGTCACTATTGCTTCTTTCATAAGCGGCGTAGGCTTCATCTATCGACAGTTTGAAATAGGTGCGTAGGCGTTCTTGAAAATAGGCTCCGATTGCGTTTATCGATTCCGGGAATTCAGCGTCCGGATCGAGAATTTTTGCCACGAACGCGTAGTCGTCGTAGAAAAAAGATTTCAGATGCGCGAGAAAAACCTCCCTGTCAAAATCCCGAACTTTGCGCTCGACCGCGGATTTCCAGAAACTCTTCACCGTCAGATAACCGGAAAGATATCCGCCGCCCTCGGTCGAGAAACAATCTGCCAGCACATTTTCTCTCCGCTCCACGTAACGATGCCGAAGCGCCTCGTGATGAATTCGAACGTGATAAAGCATGGAAAACGACCTGAAGGAGAGAAATTCACTTTTAGTTCCAGGGAACTTTTCCGGCGGCTCCGGTGGCGGCGGTAGATCATCGCTCCTGTCGAAACACCAAAAAGCAGACAACAAAGCTGGATTGATTACGTTTGATTTGCCGGCCAAGGAGTCAAACTCCTGAAAGCAGGCGATCCCTTCTGCCAAGGGACGCATTATTGCTATCGAAGCCTCGTAACGGTAATGGTCCTCCAACAAGCGCAGTGTGTCCCGCGTGGCGGAATCTCTTTGCCGCAGCAACTGCCGATACGTCCTCAACCGCAGCAACGCCAAGGCATTTCCAACGGGTGACAAGAAGCACGAATGGTGCGCCGCCTCGTGCAAGAATGCGGGCAACAACTCTAAAGGGAACTTGCTCTCAATGAGCGCAATCAGATGGTTGCGCAAATCAACCTCTTCGAGCACCGCAGCGTTGCTTACGAAATCGACGTAAGACACAAAATTTGGGGGGTGTTTCAGCTCCCGGGTTGCGCACCTGGCCACTTCACGCCAAGTGCTTCGGCAATCTTAGCGGGGTCGGTCTTTAAGGCGTCGGCGACCGCCTTAATAACACCCGCTTTGGGTGCGTCGTGCGCGCTCGTTTTTTCATCAATTTCCACCACCGTTTTTTCGTCTTTGGTGATCCGGGTCATTTTGACCCGCTTACGGCTGCTTTGATCTTTTCGGGAGAGGATGATTCCCACAAGTGTCAACACCGGCCCGGACACGGCGATAGCAATTGGAATCATTGAAGCATCGTGATGCGCGCCAGTCGCGCTGCCCTTCGCGGCTGGAAGCCGCGTCACCTTCGTTATGGTTTCGAGTTCAAGGATATCGGCCTTTGTCAGATTTTCAATTTGGAGCGTTTCTTCGTTGGTACTCATGGTGTTTTCTTTTTGGTTTGGTTGTTCACGCTTCGTAAACGATGGTGCGTTCCCGTGGCCCGCCTGGCAAGAATACATTTACTCGCCGGTTCCTTTTTCGTTTGTCGGTAATCACAAGAGAAATCCTTTTGCCACGAGTTTGGCAGTGGCGAAACTTGGGAGCCAAAGATCATTCTCCCAGCCCCAAAGCGTTTTGATGCTGACGCCCATTTCGGCGGCCATCTGCTTACGCGTTTTCTTCAATCCGATACGCCACCCGGATTCGTTGCCCTATCGCAGCCTTGCTGTCAGGTGCTAAAAAGGCAACGCCACGGGTTTCGTTGCCTTTGGGCGTTCCGACGGGAGGAATGATGAACGGGTCATAGCCAAGGTAATCCACAATGCGCGGCTGCAGGGTCAAAGAAGGGAAGATGCGGCCGGTTTCCCATCGGGGCATTTGTGCCACCGCTACTATTGCGACTCGGAATGCCAAAGTTCTAATCTGAAAGCATCCGCTCTGCAGGAAAGGCACGGCAGTGTCAAGGCGAGCGCGTCAATCGAACGCAACTATTGTTACCCCGCCGGAATTTCAGGGTTGCAGAGGCTCCTCCGTTGAAGGA
>DATAST010000101.1:0-25736 GCA_036269115.1 Verrucomicrobiia bacterium
ATTTCGGCAATTGGCATACGATCTATACGCGGATGAACCGCTGGAGCAAAGCCGGTGTCTTGGACCGGGTCTTTGCTCGGCTGCAGCAAGAGCAAATCCTTGCCATCCGAATCGAACACGTGTGCTTGGATAGCACCACGATCAAAGTACACCCCGATGGCACCGGGGCGCTAAAAAAAACGGCGCACAAGCCATCGGGCGATCCCGGGGCGGATGCACCACCAAGATTCATCTGGTTGCCGCGAATGCTCGCTGCGCCTTGATGATTAAGCTTTCACCAGGCCAAGCCGGCGATGCGCCCAACGGACGGGAGTTGTTGCGGGCGGGCGGCCCTGTCCCAGTGGGCTTGCCCTTGATTATGGACGGCGCCTACGAAGGCGATGAAACCTTACGTTTGGCGCGCGAATTGGGCTATCTGCCGGTCGTGCCGCCAAACCCAAACCGATTGGATCCTTGGGACTACGATCACGCGACCTATCGTCGTCGAAACGAAATTGAACGACTTTTTCGACGGCTCAAAGGTTATCGCCGGGTCTTTTGCCGATTCGACAAGCTCGACGCTCTGTTCACGGGATTTATCGTCTTGGCACTCATTGTCGAAGCTTTATGGCTTTAGTGTTAACAGGCCCTAAAGGAAATTTTGACATGGACGAACAGGTCAATCCAAGAGCTTCCATGTCGTCGAACGATTGCTCACCAGCAGCCGATCACCATCGCTATAAAAAACAAATACCACGAGATATTCAAGACAAACACAAAATCGCAAAACCTCACAAAAGACCGATTCTCCAAAGTGCGGTAGTGTCTGCAAATTATAAAGAGACGCGCCTTTTTATTAGATTTAAACCTCTCAAAAGCATTTCGCGAAACAAAATCAGGATAAAGTTTAGCCGATAATTCGGGATAAAGCATCCTAAGCCGCCGGCGATAGGACATGTGCGATAAAATGACAATTATGGAAACTCACATTTCGTTCATTATGCTGGCCTACGTTGTTGCTTGCCGTCAATCAACGGCTAAATCTTTGCGCATCAAAATATGGTCCAATTTTTCGTAATTGTGAACGTCAACACTCTCCACACGATAGCGCACGATGTAATCGAACCATGATAGAATTAGACATTCTGGGTCCGGCAATGAATGGAGCTTTTCAAATAGCCAGCGAAGCTGTCGGGCCTCTATTCGAATTCCGGTCACATTTAGAATAAGACTGAAAATCTCAAAAAGAGTCTTGCGTTGTTTGGGGCACGTTATATAAGTCTTGCAATTGTCGTGAATGTGAATCCAGCAACCACCCCATCTCTTCAGGGCAGCACTTTCACCGGAATTGAGAAAGCATGCTTCGATGCGGCCAATATCGACTTTATGCAAGTTCGAGTTTTTAGGCAAATAGAACTTCAGGTCAACCGTTGCAGCCAATTGCAAATTCAAAAGGGTCTTTCTCAACTGAGAATGATTAAACGAAGAGAGGAGACCGCGCCCGGTTGATCTGCCCTTTATCAGGGTTTTACTCGGAGGGTGAAAACCATCTCCCCATCCTGGGCCGTCAACCGCCACGAAGCCTCCTCGAATCGGAATAGCTGGCAACAATAATTTAAAATCTGCCAACCCACTTGGCCAGAGTTCCAGTATATAACTATCGCGTCTCTTTATTAATTTAATCGAACATTGAGACATCATAAATCAATGCGTCGCACCACAAACAAAAAGAAACCGCCATTTTAAAGACGCAAACTTTACTTCGGTTATATTTTCCGCAGGAATTCTTACAGATCGATACAACCCGTCTCGATATTCAAGCACTCCTGCAATTATCCGGAGTTTAAATCCGCGAAGCCAGACAATCCATAACGAGCCAACACTTATACACAGAATACTCACCGTGTATAGCTCCCTATCAGCATCCGCCAATGCGGACGCTGTATACGCAACGCCCAAGCCAATCCAAATACCGGCCAAGACAAAATACGAGCTTAATGCGGCCCGAGCACTTAGGCCGTGACGCGATCGATTTACTGGACTGTTCATTAACCGATAGGCTAACCGAACTGCTCCTGCAAGCAAGGATTGCTTCTGTCAGACTCAAATCCATCGTGTTACTGTGAAAATTTCAAAATTCCAGGACTGCCCGTCCAGACCCCTGCTGCGGTTGGCACATAAAAGTTCCATTCCTGTACGAAACCCCGGGAACCGTCGAGTTCAATTCTTCGAACGGTCGGCGATAAGCACCAGTATATAGCAAACTACGGCCAGGCCGAATGCGAAAAAATGGACCCCTTGTACCCATCTTAACGTCTTGGCAAATGCGTTTATTTGGGTGTCGTTCGCCCCACTTGGATTCTTAACAAACTTTTTCAAGTTACGCAATGTCTCCAAGGAATTCCCGAAAACCGGCCGTGGCCGGCCTATTGAATTCCACAGATCAACGTGCCTGGACTTCAAACGTGCTATAAGTTTGTGAGTATAGAAATAGCCTAACATTATCGTGAACGGCATTATACCAAAACCGGCCAGGCAACCTATAGACAGCCATTCTTTCATATTATACTAGGCCATCGTTTGCCGTCAGCCAGTCGACTGCTTCACTATCGAAGTCGCTCGCGAAACGCCGCAACATTTCCAGGCAACGTTCATGCGCTTTAATCATCATTATTTTAACTTCCTCTTATCCATAATACGACGCCCGAAACCGTTAATATGACCGCAATCCCGAAAAAAAGGAGATCGATCCATGGCCGACCTGCGGCGCTCCAGATCCTCACCAGTTTAGTTGACTCTGACTGGCTCCATCCCCATATCTGCCTGGCATGCCTTCGAAAGAACAGGAAATTGAAAACGCCGAATACAAACAAAGAAGCACCTACACTTTTATTTATTTCACGCGGAATCAGTACGGCGATAAAGTAGACCCAACCCACAACTGAAAAAATTACAATCGCCACAGCGGCCTTCGCCAAAAAGTTCAATTTCATACGGTCGCCTTGGAGATGTCGGTTCCTGGTATTGTAGTATTTTCATTCATTTTGCTTCACTTAACCGTCACCGTCGTTTCCGACCGCAATTAAACTGCCATCCGCCATCCTTCCGCGCAACGATAACGTTAATGTAACACCGTAAGCCATTCAAAACCAGCGGTTTACAAAATGTAACAGCGTGTAACAAAGTGTGTAACACCGTAACCCATTAAGGTTCAACGATGTAACAATGTAACACGATTTTCAACTTCAATACACATTCACACCCCAACCGGGGTGGGCGACGGCTCGTCGCCAGTTCCATTGCCACCGACCGACATCAGCAAACAGAGTCAGCCCGCGGTTGCTCAAACTGTTCCTCTATTTCCTGTATTCCGCGGTCATCATCGCACAGCCCGCCTTCCTGCGCATCGGTCCAAATTGGAAATTCGGTCCATTCAGCCCGTCCGGCCGGCCTGTCCGCCATAGCCGCAGCGGCGACGGAGGAAGCCTTGGCGAAGACGGATCCACGTCCTACTCATACCACGGCCTGGCAGATTCGTTTCCTCCGGGAAGTGCCAAAACCCTCAAAACCCCAACAAATCTTCACTTTTCACTCTCGTTTCCTCCTTGCATTCTCTAGGGCCAAAAAATGTGTCACGCGTTTTGGCCCGCTGGCGTCTTTTGGCCAGCGAAAGGGGTGCTCGTTTTTTTTGATACAACCTTTTCAAGGTTGATGGAAACCGGGCGCTTTGACCCAGGATAGCCTCCTGCGGACGGCAATCCTGGGCTGAATGATATAACGCCGTTGGCGTTGGCGTAGTCAAACCTTGTTTCATTTTCGGTTTTTAATAGTTAATCTCCATCCGCAAGTATGGACGAAAAACTTGAGCTTCGCGTCTATGGCGACCCTGCCCTGCCCGTGCTCATCTATCTGCCCGGCTTGCATGGCGATTGGACGCTCATCGGCGGTTTTCGGGCGGCTGTGGCCGGGCGCGTCCGCTTTGTCGAAATGAGCTATCCGCGCTCGCTCGCCTGGTCGCTGGACGGTCACGCCCGGGCAATCGAGGAGGAACTCTCAAAACTCGGAATCACCCGCGGCTGGCTCCTCGGCGAATCTTTCGGCTCGCAATTGATGTGGACGTTGATCGCCCGAGGCAAATTTCAAGTCCAGGGCGCAATCCTGGCGGGCGGGTTCATCAGGCATCCATTTAAACGGTTCCTCTTGCCATTGGAGCTGATCTTGAAAGGAATCCCGTCGTTTATTCTTGTGAAAATGATGTTTGGTTACGCCAAATTCGCGCGCATCCGTTACCGTCGGTCTCCGCAAACGCTTGCCACACTGGATGAATTTATTGCGCGACGGCGGGGGCACCTGGATCGCGAGGCTGCGCAACACCGGCTGCGACTGGTGGGCCAAAACGATCCACGCCAAACGGCGATGACCACGCAAGTACCAATCTTCGGCCTGGCGGGCATTGTCGATCCGATTGTCCCATGGCCGTTCGTTCGCCATTGGCTCAGACGAAATTGCCCAGCCCTGCGAGATTATAAAATTGTGCGCCGCGCAGATCACAATGTATTGAATACGGGCATGCAGGAATCAGCGCGATGGGTTTTGGAGTGGATGCACGCCTAGCAGTGGTAGGGACGCTGCGCTGCGGCGTCACCGCGCGTAAAGCGCGCGGAAAAATTCAAAATTGACGTTTCATGCAAACATGCAAGATTCAATTCGTAAATCGTAAATCGTAAATCGTAAATTTGTATGACCCGCCAACAGGTTCTTGACCTCTATTTTTTGGATGCCCGGCATAAACTGATTGAAGTCGCCGCGTTTCTCGACCGCGTGGAACGAGCGGACGGCGACGATGACTTCCGCATTTCCGCATTTCGCGCTGCGCTGGACAGATTGAGCGCAGGGAAAAACAGGGCCAAAGACGTGCTGCTGGCTTTCAGCGATCATTCCACCGTGCCTGTGGACAAAGCCCCCGGCAAGGGCGCCGTCGGCGCCGCGTCACTTTAACGGTTCAACCCCTTCATTCGACCAATGCGCTATATCGAACCTCACGCCCACATGGTCAGCCGTGTTACGGACGATTACGAACGGATGGCTTTGGCCGGTTGCGAAGCCGTCTGCGAACCCGCGTTTTGGGCCGGATTCGACCGAAGCGCGGCCGAGGGATTTTTTGACTATTTCTCCCAACTCACGGAGCATGAACCGAAGCGCGCGGCGAAATTCGGCCTGAAACATTTCTGCTGGCTCTGCATCAATTCCAAGGAGGCCGAAGATGTCAAACTTGCGGAAGAAGTCATTGCCCTCGTTCCGAAATTTCTGGAGCGGCCCAACGTTTTGGGCATCGGCGAAATCGGTCTCAACAAAAATTCCCGGAATGAAATGCGGGTCCTGGAAATGCAGGTCGAACTGGCCGCAGTCCACAACCAATTAATCCTCGTCCACACGCCACACCTCGAAGACAAGCTCAAGGGCACAAAACTCATTCTGGATGTCCTGAAGAATGACCGGCGCATCAAACCTGAACGCGTCATCATTGACCACGTGGAAGAGCATACCGTCGAAATGGTTTTGAATGCCGGCATGTGGGCAGGCATGACTCTCTATCCGGAAACCAAATGCACCCCGGCTCGCGCAATCGATATTTTGGAGGTCTACGGCAACGAACGCCTTTGGCTTAACAGCGCCTGCGATTGGGGCATAAGCGACCCGCTGGCCGTCCCTAAAACGGCGTTGGAAATGAAAAAGCGAGGACATGGGGCTGGCGCAATCGAAAAAGTAGTTTTCGAGAATCCAAGGAAATTTCTAGGACAGTCAAAGCATTTCAGGCTGTAAAGCTCCAAAATCCAAACCCCAAGCACCAGAGAAGCTCCAAGGCTCGAACGCCCAATTTTGGCGCTTGGAGCTTGGGTATTCTCTGGTGCTTGATGCTTGGAGCTTGGAGCTTTCAGTTCCTACTGCGCCCAAAGCGTCCCGGAAGAACTCACCGGCATCCACAGATTATTCCCGACGCATTGCAACTCGGCCGCTGAGCCCTGGCTTCCGCTGATGTAGCCGCTCGTCCCTGATGTTGTCTGCGTTTGGCTCGCCGCCTGCGACGTGTAAATGCCATAGGTGCTGGTGGTAAGAGTGTTATTAATCCCAGCGGCCAGGACATCACCGCTGGACGACGACGTGACACACGACCAGTTCGCGCCGGCGGACGCATTGTTGTTCGTCTGAAGCGTCCAGGTTATGCCCCAATTCGAAGACGTAAAAATGCCGCCCTTAGCCGCGACCGCCACAAGTTTGCTGCCGTCTGCCGACGATGCAATAGAGACCCATCCCTCAGTGGGCGCAGCCGTCGACGTCCAAGTCGATCCGAAGTTGGAAGAGACATAAATCGTGCCGTTGGTAACCACCGCGGCCATTCTACTTCCATCGCCGGAACAAGCCACACCGGACCATTTTTGGGAAGTTCCCTCCGTGTTCCAGTTTGTTCCATAGTTGCTGGAGACGTAAAGATTGCCGCCGAAAGTGGCGGCAACCAAATAACTCCCGCTCGCGGAGGAAGCGACCGATGTCACCGGAGCGGTAGTGCTGTGACTGGTAGAAAACGTTCTATTCACTA
Source organism: Verrucomicrobiia bacterium (assembly GCA_036269115.1). Taxonomy (GTDB): domain Bacteria; phylum Verrucomicrobiota; class Verrucomicrobiia; order Limisphaerales; family UBA11358; genus UBA11358. The sequence goes on from DATAST010000101.1 coordinate 6,578, forward strand.
ACGTATACAGAGCGTTCGCGGAAACGCCCGCAACCACCCGTGTTCCGTCTGATGAACTGGCAAGAGAGGTCCAATTAGCGGCCGAGGAAGAAATCGGTGACCAGATTGAACCGGAGTTCGTCGAGAAAAAGAGGGAACCACCATTACCGGCGGCCGCGTACAATTGGGTGCCGTCGGCCGACGATGCAACAGCCTGCCACACCGATGCATCTGCACTCGCGCTGGTACCCGACCAGGATTGCCCTGAATTGACTGAAACCCATACATTGCCCGCTGACACAGCCGAAGACGTTGCGACCATCTTCGTCCCATCGGATGATGACGCGATGGACGTCCAATCTTCCGCCCCCGCTCCGCTTTGGTACCATGTATGGCCATAACTCAAAAAGTTGCCGATGACAGATTGACCGGCAACCTGGGCCAATTGCCAACCGCTGGCGCCGGCGCACGCGATGCGCACGATATCACCCACATGGGCCGTCGTGGGCAATGAAACCGTCACCATCTGGGAATTCGTCAGCAAATAACCGGTATCAATCGAGGCATTCGTCGATGTCCCCGGCACCACAATCCATCCGACGAGCCCATTTCCAAAAAAGCTTCCCGAAAAACTGTTTCCGTAAAGATTCGTGAAGGTATTTGCCCCATTAAACGTATTGCTGGCCGTGAATGTCTGATTGCTGTTCAAAAACGCAGTATTGGCCGGTAGTTGCGAATCGGCCAGGATGCCGACCAGGTTGGTCACGCCCACATTGGTTACGGCGCCGCCGTTGCCGGTGAATGAGCCGGCGAACAAGTTCGCGCCGTTGGTCAGCGCCACTGTGTTGGTATACCCCGCAAATGCGCTGGCGGGCAGCGTGCCGGTCAACTGCGACGCCGCCAGTTGCCCCACCAAATTGCTGGCTGAATTCGCAAAAATGGCATACGGCGTCGGCAGCACCGGTTGTAGCGGCTGCAACAAATTAAAACTGGTAGAGCCACTTGTGCACACGCCAATCTGCAGCCAGAGATTTGGCCCCGTAAAAATGCCTTCCCCAAAATCCAGGGTGGTGGTAAAAAGCCCGTTATTGACCGCGACGTTGTAATTCGTCAATGTACCGCTGGCCGGAATTCCATTGGTTTGCGCGGTGTAAAGGGTAAACGTAAAATTGTAATTGCCGCTGGCAGGCGCCCCGCCGCTCTGAAGCTGGCCCTGGTATAAAAAGGCGGTGCCCTGCCCCAATGCCGAATGCGCCATAAGTAGGAGAGAAAAACCCGCGATAACGGAACAATAAACCGATTTCAGACTCATATCGACATTGTCACAGTACGACATTGAAAATTCAAGACTGAACGAACAGGATGGACAAAGGACGAAAGAAAAATTAAAATCTTGAGAAGTTTTAGCGAGGAGTCAGTCTAATGCTCACAATACATCGAATATGGCACAAAGCCTGCAAGACGGTTCCAATTAAATAAAATGACTTCGCCAGAGACAGAGTTCATCAGTATTTTAAGCGCCGGCGATAAAGCGGCGCCCTCACGCATTTCCTCCCGGTCCCTCCCGGAATCACTGCCGATTCTGGGGCTTTCGGACATTGTCATCTTCCCGGGCGCCGTCGTGCCCCTGCTGGTCGAAACCGGCTCGAGCCTCAAGCTGATTGATGATATTGTCGCTGGCGACCGCCTCTTTGGAGCCGTCCTCCAGCGCCGGCCGGAAGTGGCCGAACCGACGCCCGAAGATTTGTATGAGGTCGGTTGCGTTTCCCGCGTGGCCAAAATGGTCAAATTCCCTGATGGCACCGCCCGGGTGCTCGTTGAGGGCCTCTGGCGCATCCGAGTCAAGACGTACTCGCCGCCCGCCCCCTATCTGCGGGCCGGCTATGACGTGGTCCACGATGAAACCGAGGATTCCATCGAACTTCACGCCCTGCTCCGGAACGCCCACCGGCAATTTGAGGAAATTGCCAAAATATCGCCCTCATTTTCCGAGCATGTCAAAATAGCCGCGGTCAATACGGAGCATCCCGGCCATTTCGCGGATTTAATTGCCGCTAATTTAAACATGGACCTGGAGGACCGGCAAAAGTTGTTGGAAACAATTTCGGTCCGCGAGCGACTGGAAAGACTCCTCCCGATGTTGAACCGCGAGCAGGAAGTGCTGACCCTAAGCTCCAAGATTCAGAACGACGTTGCTTCGTCCATTTCAAAAACGCAGCGGGATTTCTTCCTGCGCGAGCAGATGCGGGCCATCCAGCGCGAATTGGGCGAAGGCGACCAGGGACCGACCGAAATCAAGACGCTGCGCGAAAAGGTCGACCAAACGGTGATGCCCGAAGAGGTGCGCAAAGCCGCAAACCAGGAACTCGAACGTCTCCAGCAAACCCCGCCCGCCGCGGCTGAGTACGGCATCTCACGGAACTATTTGGATTGGATCCTCGCCTTGCCGTGGGAAAAAGCCACCGAGGACAAATTGGATCTCAACGCCGCGGAAAAAATCTTGAACGAACAGCATTTCGGCCTGGAAAAAATTAAGGACCGTCTCCTGGAATTTATCGCCGTCATCAAGCGCCGCAAACAAATCAAAGGCCCCATCCTCTGCCTGGTCGGCCCGCCGGGCGTCGGTAAAACGTCTTTGGGCAAGAGCGTCGCTGATGCTCTGGGCCGCAAATTCGCCCGGATATCCCTCGGCGGCATTCGGGATGAAGCGGAAATTCGCGGTCACCGACGCACTTATGTGGGCGCCATGCCCGGACGAATCATCCAAACGCTCCGCCGCATCGAAAGCCGCAATCCCGTTATTTTGCTCGATGAATTGGACAAAGTCGGCGCCGATTTTCGCGGTGACCCCGCCGCGGCCCTGCTGGAAGTGCTCGACCCCGAGCAAAACACCACGTTCACAGACCATTACCTGGACCTGCCGTTTGATTTGTCGCGCGTGTTGTTCATTGCCACCGCAAACTGGCTCGACCCGGTCCATCCCGCGTTGCGCGACCGCCTCGAAGTCATCGAATTGCCCAGCTATACAGAGACTGAAAAACTCGAAATCGCCAAACGCTATCTCGTGCCGCGCCAAATCGAAGAGCACGGCCTCACGCGGCAGGAAATCAAATTCACCGACGCTGCGCTTCGCAAAACCATTCGCGAATACACGCGCGAAGCGGGCGTGCGCCAGTTGGAACGCGAAGTCGCCGCGCTCGTGCGCAAAGCCGCCCGCAAAATCGTTTCCCGCAATGGCGATGGCACCACGATAAAAATCGAACCCACCCAAGTCGGAGAATATCTCGGCCACGCTCCATTTGTCGCCGAAACCGCCGAAAAAATCACCGAACACGGCATCGCCACCGGCCTGGCCTGGACGCCCGTGGGCGGCGAAATACTATTCATCGAAGCCACCCGCATGCGCGGGCGCGGCAACTTGATTTTGACCGGGTCGCTTGGAGACGTGATGAAAGAAAGCGCACAGGCCGCCGTCAGTTACCTGCGCGCTCAGGCAAAAAAACTGGATATTGATTTGTCCGACTATGCAAAGTTCGATATCCACATTCACGTGCCCGCCGGTGCGACGCCCAAGGATGGTCCCAGCGCGGGTGTAGCCATTGTGGCCGCCCTGGCTTCGCTGTTGACCAAGCGCCGGGTCCGCTCCCATGTGGCCATGACCGGTGAAATCAGCCTGCGCGGGCGCGTTTTGCGAGTGGGCGGCATCAAGGAAAAAGTCCTGGCCGCGCAACGATTCGGAATCAAAGAGGTTATTTTGCCCGAGCAAAACAAGCCCGACTGGGAAGAAACCCCTCCGGAAGTGCGCTCAAAATTGAAGGTCCATTTCGTCCGGCAGATCTCCGAGATTTTCACACTGGCATTGGACGCCGAACCGGTGAGGCGTTGAAGCGTGAATAATCATTCTCACCTGCCCACCGTCCTGTCCGCCGTAGCCTTGGCGAAGGTGGAAGCTTCTGAGCGAAGGTTGGGTCGTCATCGTCATCCTCATCCTCTTCGGCCCCTCAGCTTCGCCGTACCATTTATCGCTCTCGCGGCGATCTTATTCCTTGCCTTCACCGCAACTGCTCAAACCACCAATGGACTGTCCCCTGCCGAAATTCAAGGCCGCCAACTGGCCGCGGAACTTTTGTCGGTAACCCCCGCCACCAATTTCACACAAACGGGAGTTTTACGAATCCGCAATTCTCACGGAACAACCAACATCCCCATTACTTTCAAAACCGTCATTGAACCGGACTCCTGGCGGGTTATTTATAGCGCAACGACTGATCATTCAACAGATTACCTGGTGATCGTCCACAAGGACGGCCAACCAAACGAATATTCCAATTCGTCCGACAAAACTATGGTACCCTTTGCCGGTTCGGATTTTTGGGACGCCGACCTGGGCTTGGAATTCTTCCATTGGCCGGACCAAAAAATCACCGGTCACGAAACCCGCCGGACGCGCGATTGCATGATTTTGGAAAGCGATAATCCCAATCCCGCCAATGGCTATTCTCATGTGGTCACGTGGATTGACAAGGAATCCCTGGCCATCATCTATGCCGAAGCTTACGATACGAACAATAAACTTCTAAAAATCTTCGACCCTAAAAAAGTCAAAAAGGTGAATGGGAAATGGGAATTGGAGGACATCGAAATCCAGAACGTCCAAACCCATTCCCGCACACGGATCCGGTTTGATTTGAACGGCGGTTCGTGACATTGGAAAATTCATTCTGCCTTTTTCCCAATAGTTAGTTACTCCCTTAGAGTGAGCCAATCATGCGTATAGCAAAAATCACCAAGAGTATCCCCGCCACTCCTCCGAAAAATCCTCCGTGCCAAACCATAGTTTTGGCGGGTTCTGGACGAGCGAAGTCCGGTGGGATGCCGGCTGCGATAAGGCGATCGTAAAGGTGCGGATGGGTCCGGTCCTTTGTGCTGACCGCCGGCATGAGGTTATCCGCATACAAACGCGCCAGAGCTCGGGCGTAGATTCCTTCGTCATATTCATTGGATTTCGCCACCGCGTCAGCTCGCGATTCCAACTTGCGGCTGATCTTTGAATAAATACGGGGAGCGATTATGGTGAAAATCCATAATCCACAAACCGCAGGACGACCAAAGCTATGAACTAATGGCGTGAAAAATATCCACGGCAGGTACGCCAGCATATTAATGGAACGCGAATAGCGCGCCAGCCACGACTCAGTCAAATGCGCCAGTTCATGTGCGCTAACGGCCGCAATTTCATTATCCGGAAAGATTTCCAACAAGCGGCTGGTGAATAGCAGCATGCGACTATCGGGAACGGCGTAAGCCTGACAAAACGATGAACGCATTAGGAGCACCTCCCTGAAAGGAACATTCATTTTGGAGGACATTTCCTCGACGATTTTGCGCAATCTCCCCGGGGCGGGCACAAAAAAACCGATTGCTTTTCCCAGCCAAATAAATCCTCCGCGCGCCCACATCGTCCATAATAAGACAACCGCTACTCCTATGCCCAATGCTGCCAGATTGAATTCATCGGGCATCGCTACGGCCGCAGCGATGAATATGATCCAAATCAAAAACCGCATTAGCCAGCCAATGGCCGCTTCACGCAATAAATCAGGAATCGAAACTCGTGCGAAGACTTCGTGGTCCAGGAATAAAGTCCCGGCAGTGGAACCGAACATAGCCACGACGCCGGCAAACAGCCAGAGCGGCGACCTGTCCGGCCAGACGAGCGACGCTACGAGCGCAATGATGCCTGGAACTATCAGGAGATTCGAACGAGCTGCCGTAAAGACTGGATACAACATCCGCGCCTGTTCCGTCCAATGCTGGTCTCGACATTGGCGCCACGGCGCCACCGACAGCCAATTCGACGCAAACGTCACACCGGCGGCCAACAAGAAAGCGGTAATGAGAATAATCCCGTTCAAACCATCTAAATCTAATCAGAATGATAGTTGTAGAAAAGTTCAAACGAACTGGGCATTGAGCAAACCGCCATTCGGCCTCTCAACATTGAAAAATTTCTGTCGCTCATTGAAATTTTGAATGAAGGCCAGCCGGACCTGTTCTGGTAGCTTTAAGAGTGTTGGAACAAAATGAGTTTTACGCGCGCGCTCATCACCATTATTGCCATGGCTATGTTTGCAGTTTCATCAGCGGCTTGTGATGCGGTGGCGTTTTCTCCAAATACCCGCTTCAAATCTGAAAACGTCATCCTCTTGCACGGTCTTTGTCGCACCAGCCGTTCCATGGCCAAAATGCAACGCGCGCTGACCGAAGCTGGTTACACGGTTTGGAATGTCGATTATCCATCACGGACCGCGAAGATCTCTAAACTCGCCGACAATGCCATTGACAAGGCGCTCGCCCAATGCCGGCAAGATGGCGCGACAAAAATTGATTTCGTCACACACTCTATGGGCGGGATCCTGGTTCGAAGTTACCTGGCGCGCCACAACGTCCCCGACCTTGGCCGCGTGGTTATGCTCACCCCGCCAAACCAGGGGAGTGAGGTCGTTGACAAGTTGGGCGGACTTGCACTCTTCAAATGGATAAACGGGCCCGCCGGAAACGAACTTGGCACGAGCAAGGACTCCCTGCCTAATCGCTTGGGGCCGCCCAATTTCCCGGTCGGCATTATCGCCGGTGACCGCTCGATTAATTGGATTAATAGCCTTCTCATCCCTGGCCCGGATGACGGCAAAGTTTCAGTAAAAAGAGCGAAGCTGGCCGGCATGACCGATTTCATCGTCATTCACTCCACACACCCACTCATCATGCGCAATCGCCAGGCGATTCAGCAGACCATCGCCTTTTTACGAAACGGTACGTTCAAAGACAATCACCCCGGCTCGATGTAATCCAAATCTTTAGAATGGGTTTCTTCCATGCCGTGGACAGCCCACATGGCAATCACTATGGACGCCGCGGAAACAATGGCCGCCGAAGAAATAACGCCGGTGTGCGGCTTCAGCCCATTGAAAGCCAAAGTGAGCGGCACCGTGGCCCCGCGCACAAAGTTCGGCACCGTCGTGGCCACCGTGGCGCGAATGTTGGTGCCGAATTGTTCGGCGGCAACGGTAATGAAGATGGTCCAATAACCGGCGCCAAAACCCATCAGCAAAGTGACGAGATAAAAAGTGCCGCTCGATAGCCCGCCACAGCAAAAATAAGCCACCATCGTCGCGGCAGTGAAAACCAGGAACGCCAAAAGGACCTTCCGCCGAGAACGCAAAGCCTGGCTCAAGTGCCCGCTCGCGTAGCCGCCGAAAGTGATGCCCAAATAGGTAAAAGCAATGGCCTGTGCCGGTTTGATCTCGCCCTGGATATTGAGCGCTTTGGAAATCTCCGGCGAAAAAGTGATCAACACACCGACGACGCACCAGAGTGGAATGCCGGCCAGGATGCAACGAAGATATTTCATAAAACGCGCGGCGCTCGTGAACAGCATCAAAAAATTGCCGCGTGAAACGCCGGCCTGACCAGTGCGCAGTTGCTCGTACATTTTTGATTCCGCCACGCTCATGCGCAACACGAGCAACCCCAGTCCCAGGCCGCCGCCAATAAAATAGGCATGTTGCCACGCGACCTTTTGCGCAACCAGGCCGCCGATGACCGCGCCAAAAACCCCGACCGACGAAACAATGGCCGTTCCATAACCGCGGAGTTCCCCGGGCAAAATTTCCGTGACGAGCGTGATGCCGCCGCCCAATTCACCCGCCAGGCCAAACCCCGCAATGAATCGCCACACGGCGTACGTCTCAATGGTGTGCACAAAACCATTGGCGATATTGGCGATGGAATAAAGCAGGATGGAACCGAACAAGAGCGCGATGCGGCCAAACCGGTCACCCAATATTCCGAAGAAAATTCCGCCGAGGAGCATCCCGCCCATTTGCCAATTTAAAAGCAGCACTCCTTTGGAGAGAATTTGGTCCGGTGGAACGCCCAAACCCCTGAGACTCGGGCTGCGAACGATGCTGAACAAAATTAAATCATAGACATCCACAAAATAGCCCAGCGCGCCGACAATGACCGCAGGATGCAGAATTTTTCGCCACGCCGGTTCGAGCGCAGGTTTGACTGCTATGTCCGGCGATGGGTCTTTGGATAAATCGTTTTCAGTGGGAATCGAGTCCACGAATTCATTAGAAATTAAAAAGGAAAGAGGAAAAAGGAAAAAGAGACAGGGATTGGAATTAATATTCTGCTTTCGCCGAAGCTGGAAACAATGTCATCGTCTGCGCAGCTTAATGAAGCTTGTTTCCGCCGCCATTCTTGTGTTCGCGTTCTGCCTGGCCCGCGCCATTGACCCGCACGCGGCAGATATGGCTTTTGACGCCTACAACTCCCATTTCTACTTCTTCAACAACGGCTCTGGCTATTACAAACAGGATACCGACGGTGGACACTCGCGTTTTTGGGTGCGCGCCGAGCAGATCGAAATGATCGAAGACGCCTACGATCGTACTCACAGCCGCGCGACCCGCCATATGATTCGCCAGGCCATCACCGGCTTCGTCGATCGTCACGGCTCCGACTGGACCAACAACAAATACAACGACGACATCATGTGGATGACGATCGCCTGCGCGCGAGGTTATCTGGCTACAGGTGACAGGATGGATCGCTCGCTAGCAAAAACCAATTTTGACGCTGTCTATGCCCGCGGCAGCGACAATGCCCTGGGCGGCGGTTTATATTGGAGAACGGACAAAGGCAGCAAGAACGCCTGCGTAAACGGCCCCGCCGCAATTGCGGCATGTCTCTTGTGCCAGATTTGCGACGACAAATCTTATTTGGCAAAAGCGCAGGCCCTTTACGAGTGGGAACGCCGCGCGCTGGTGACCACCAATGGCGCGGTCCACGATAACCAGAGAATCACCGGCAACGTCGCCCGCAAGGCCTTTACCTATAACGAAGGAACCTTCATTGGCGCGGCCGATTTGCTCTGGAAATTGACCGGCAATACCAACTATCTGGCCGATGCCTCGCTTGCGGCAAATTATACGCGCCATGTCCTGTCCTGGGACAGCACCTTGCCAGCTTATGGCTCAGGCGACACCGCCGGGTTCAACGGGATTTTTATGCGCTGGACGGCGAGATTCCTGAACGATTCCCATCTTTGGCCTCAATTCTATTCATGGATGTCCTTGAATGCCGATGCCGCCTGGCGCGTTCGCCGGGCCGACAACCTATCCTGGCAGGATTGGACTTCACCCACACCGCCAGGGACTCTGGATTCGTGGAATTGTTCAGATACCGTAGTAGCTTTGCAAGTCGTGCCCGCGAAAGAGCCGCATTAAGTTTCTGCACCCTCGCCTATCGCCGCAGCCGACGAGACCAAGGGGAAGGCCGCAGAATCAAACTCGCACTATCGCGCGAATTCGCAGTTAGCGGCTTATATTATGGGTGTTTTACCCGGGGCGGCGCGCTCGCAGACTCACGCTCTGCCCCGGGCTGATATATTTCGCCCTTATCAGGGCTTTCAGTTAGAGCCTCGTACCTCGGCTCAAAAAGAGACCACCCGGCCATCTCCCGGTAGAATTGTCGTCCCGTGGTTTGAAACGATAACTTCTAACCAAGAATCCCAAGTTTCCACGCCGTCCGAAGACCTTGGCAAAAAACCTGCTTAAGCCGAACCAAGTTTTGGATGGGTCAACTTTACCATGAAAAAATTAATCAGATTTGCAATCGCTATTTTGCTTTTAGCAGCTTCGATCCAGGCGCGGGCCAACATTATCATCGCTCCTCAAACAGTGTCCTTTGTCGGCATCTCAAATGGCCGGGCCCACCCAAATGATCGTCTCTACATCACATACGAAGTGGACGAAATTCGTTCCGGTATTTTTGAGTACGAGTACGATTTGCAAACCATCGACCCGAAAGCCTTGACGTCTTTTACGATCGGTGGCGCAGACGACCCGTTGATTACGACCGGCTTGTCCATGCTCGACTACGGCCACGCTGAAGAAAACGCCTCCGGTTTTAACAGCGACTCGATCGGCTGGGACTGGGGTTTCAATTCTGATGTCACCTGCGATCACCTGAGCTTCATTTCGGACGTCGCCCCCGGCTACGCCGATTTCACCGCGAATGACGACGATATGGCGTGGACTTCGCCAGCCCTGCTCGCCGCGCCAGTGCCTGAGCCATCTGCCTTTACCCTGCTGGCAGTCTCAGCGTTTGCGTTTTGCCTTTTGAAAGACAGATTGAGGACTCCCCGATCGTAGCATCAAACGTGAGTTTGATCATTCTAAAAAGAATTCAACTCAACCGCGCGACTTAAAAAGTCAGAGCCGACTGACGTCGGCTGCTACGCAAATTTGGAACTACTGCATCTTCCCGCTTCCCTCAATCGGCCACGTGGCGATGACTTCGCCATTCTGATGGACCACAAATTCCCGGTATAAATTGCTCGTAGTGCAGCCGTGCGAGGGAATGATTTCAATGCGATCGCCAACGTTGACTTCCCGTTTCCCGCTAAGCTCAATCGTCGTGTGCTCTTCCGATGTGTAACTGATCACCCGGCCGTCATCGGGGTTCTTGAGGCGGGGCGGTCCCCATTCCGCGCCGACTCCCTTTCGCCCGACGTCAATGATGGCTTTGCCCGGTTTCGCACGGCTCACGACCGTGGCCATGATGCTCATCGCCTGCCGAAATTCCGGGCGAATGTCTGTGTACCACCAATCCATTGCCGCGTACGAACCCGCCTGGACTTCGTCAATGCCGTCAGTATCTCCATTGATATCGTAGGTACCCGTTCCGCCGCCGCTGACGATGTGGACCTGGAGCCCGGCACGCTCGATGAGACGGCGCGTATTGACCAGCAGTTCAATGGACGCGCCCGCCTGCCTGACTCGTTCACTCGCGTCGCGGAGATCAACACAGTGACCTTCGTATCCCTGCAGTCCTTCAAATTTCAGACCCGGCAACGACGCGACCAAAGCCGCGAGGTCCGCCGCCGGCTGGCCGGGCATTACGCCGCATCGGCCCATTCCAATATCCACTTCCACCAACACCCGAATCGTGACGCCCGCGGCAGCGGCGTGCGCCGAAAGCATTTGTATATTCTCCGCCGAATCCACCGCGACCATCGGATTCGCGCGCGCGTACAATGCGATCAGTCTTCCGATCTTGAGCGGACCGACGATCTCATTGGCAATCAGGATGTCGCGGATTCCGGCATCGGCCAGGACCTCCGCTTCGCCCAGCTTTGCGCACGTCATACCCACTGCCCCTGCCTCCATTTGCAGCCGGGCAATGTGCGCACATTTATGACTCTTAAAATGCGGCCGCAAACGACAGCGCCGGGTCGCAAAAAAGGACGCCATTGTACTAATATTATACCGCAACGCGTCCATATCCAGCAGCAATGCAGGGGTATCGACCGTGGCAAGGGGTTTGCTTATTGTCATATTTTTGGGCACGGTAGAATGGACGAAAAATGATTAAATTCAAGTCTGACGATTCAGCAGTCGAACCGGAAGTTCGCTTAATCGAGCCGCCGAAGCGCTCGGCTTTTGATTTGTGGGCCTGGCTGGGGGTCTTCCTGGTCGTGCTTTTGATGGCGTACATTCGTTACCGCCTGCTCGACCTGCCATTGGAGCGCGATGAGGGCGAATATGCCAGCGCCGGCCAATTGATTCTCCAAGGCGTCGCGCCCTACAAACTCATGTGGAATATGAAATTGCCGGGTACCTATTTTGCCTGCGCCCTGGGCATGGCGGCGTTCGGGCAAACGGCCGCCGGCATTCATGCAACCCTGATTGTGGTCAACAGCCTGACCATCATTTTCGTCTTTTTATTAGGACAACGATTATTCGGGACCATTGCCGGCCTGGCGGCATGCGCCACGTACGGCGTTTTATCGGCAAGCCCGGTCGTCCTGGGACTGGCCGCGCACGCGAACCAATTCGTCATGCTCTTTGCCGTCTGGGGCGCGTGGCAATTGTGGAAGGCGGAAGAATTTTTTCGCTGGCACGCTTTCCTTTTCACCGGCGTCCTGTTCGGCCTGGCGTTTATCATGAAACAACAGGGAATTTGCTTCTGCCTGTTCGCGGTCACCATCGTCATTTGGCACGCCGTCATGAGCGGAAGCATTTTGAAGCCCGTATTCCCGATGAAACTCTTTTTCCTCGTGGTCGGCATGGCGTTGCCATTTTTCGCGGTTTGCGGATATTTGAACGGGTCGGACGCGCTTCCGAAATTCTGGTTTTGGACATTCGACTATGCCCGTTCCTACGCAACCGAACTTTCACTGAAGGATGGCCTGCACAATCTGGCGGTTTACGCCGGCAAAACCTGGCCCATCTATTTTACCTTTTTGGGATTCATCCTCGTCAGCCTCCCCTTCGTCCTCCGGGACCGCGCGCTCCGGGGCCAAATTATTTTCGGCGCGGTCTTTTTGCTCTTTTCCATCCTCGGCGCATCGATCGACTTCTATTTTCGAGAACATTATTTTATTCTTATCCTTCCGGCGCTCGCGATCTTCGTGGGCCTGGCCATTGTTGCCCTGCAATTCGCGACCGAGAACCCCACTTTCAAAATGGTTCCGCCTCTGATTTGCTTTTTGATTTTGGCCGGATCCCTCTATCAGCAGCGGCAATTTTATTTTCAACTTCCCGCCAACGCGGTGAGCCGGATTATTTACAAGGGCGACGCCCCGTTTGCCGATATGCCCGCGGTTGGCACTTATATTGCGGGCCATTCGAGCCCGCTTTCCACAATAGCCGTAATTGGCTCCGAGCCTGAAATTTATTTTTACGCCCAACGCCGTCCCGCCACCGGCTACATTTATACCTACCCCCTCATGGAACCGCAGCCTTACGCGGCGCAAATGCAGGCCGAAATGATCGGCGAAATTGAAACAAACATGCCCGAGTATCTTGTCTATGTCAGCAACCCGGGTTCCTGGAATGCCCGCCCCGGCTCCGACCGCGCGATCTTCGATTGGTTCCCGAAATATTCCGCCAAAAATTACGACCGCGTCGCTGTCGTGGACCAGATTGCCTGGAACAAGACCGCTTTGGTGAGCGGCAAGGAATTAATAAACTATCACCTCAAGGGACGCGACTATGTGGGCATCTTCAAGCGCAAGACCTCGGGAAATTAGGGAATTAAAAAGGAAAAAGGCGGTTTGCACCGCGGCCACGTTTCTTTTTCCTTTTGAATTCAATGGGGCTCATATTTCCCCGCGACCCATTGCAGGGCTGCGACTTCTCCAAACATCAATTTCCGATTTTGGTAATCGAGCATTTGCTGGTCGGATAACGTTGGCAATATGGGCTGGGTCTCGTTCACCAGGGTTTTGATATTAGCCCGTTCCTGCGCGAGTTCGTCCAGTTGTTGTTGCGCTGTCTGTCCGCTGTTCCCATAGATACTGTTCGGATCCATTGCGTTTAGCGCAAGCTTCTGGACAGCCATTCCCACTAATTCATTTATCAGGAATGGGTCTGATGATTGGTCGATGGTATTCTGTCCGAGATTCATGGCCATTTGCAGGGTTGCCTGAGCCGATGCCTGATCGCCGGACTGGCTATATGCGTTCGCCAGGGAAACTAAATCGACCCCTAATTGTTTTATCTGACCCTCCTGCGGCAGCACTAATGATTCCGCGGCAATGGTCTGTGCTTCTGCTGTCGAATAACCCGCCGATGCGTATGCCTCTCCATCGTTCTGGACCCGATCCATCGAGTAATCATCAAAATGTTTGCCTGCCGCGGCGGACAGGTCCTGAATACCCTGGTCAATTTGTCCGGCATTAAAATAGTTCATCGCCGAAAGATAATTCGCCAGGGCATTACCCGGGTCATCATGCTCGAACGTGGTGAGCCATTGTCGTTGTTCGTCCGGGGATAATTTACCGTCCATCACCGCTTCGAATGCCACCTCCGGGTCATTGGGATATTTTTCCATTGCCTCCCGCAACAACGCAGGATCTTTGCTGGTCCGAAAAGCCGCCAAGAGACTTCCGGAATTGGTCCCATTGGCTTTCAGGAATGCGGCGACCTGCGCGGCATTTAACTGCGGACATTTGTCCATAAACCGGCCATACAAATTCGTTTGTAAATCCTGGGGCGCATTCGTTTCCACGACCAGCTTGATTTGCGGCGTGGGAAGAGTCGGCGCAGGAACGCGAGCGCGCGCCGACAGCCGTTTCAGAGCATCATCGCGTTCCTGTTGCAATTGCCCCGCCTGGTCGGTGAGGCCCGCCATCTGTCGCCGGGCGTCAGCCAGTTCCTCGCGCAAGCGCGAGATTTGGTACGCTTGATAAATTCCAGTTCCTACAGCGACGGCCAATGCGCCGCCAACGACGAGTTTTTGAAACGCAGTCATGGCTACTCGTCATTAAAGACAGCCCCATAGCCAAAACCGCATGAAAAATCTTTATTGGAATCGGGACTATAGACTTTAGGCTATTTCGCCATTTCCCTCTCAGTTTTGAGCCGCAACTGCCCGCACGCTGCGTCAATATCATGCCCCTTCTCACGCCTCAACGTTGCCGTGACATTCTGCTTCTCAAGCGCTTCCAGAAACCGTTCGCATACTTCTTCGGATGGCCGTTCCCAAGGCAATCCTTCCACGGTGTTGTAGGGAATCAAATTCACTTTGGCGAAAATCTTCTTTGCCAGCGTCGCCAGCGGGCGCGTCTGCTCCACCGAATCATTCACGCCGGCGATCAAAATATATTCGAGCGTAATCATCCGCCCCTTTTGGGCCTGATATTCCGAACACGCGGCGACCAGTTCCGCCAGCGGATACTTTTTATTCACCGGCATGATTTTGCTGCGCACTTCGTCCGTAGCGCCGTGCAGCGAAACGGCCAGCCGAAATTGCAGCGGCTCGGCGGCGAGCTTGCGCATTTCCGGCGCCAGCCCACTCGTGGAAATCGTGATCTTGCGCGCGCCGATGCCTCCGCCCCACGGTGCATTCAAAATCCGTAGAGCTTTCATTAGGTTATCGTAATTGGCCAGCGGCTCGCCCATGCCCATGACCACGATGTTATCCACCACCCGTGATTGAACCTCGCGCGTATTGGCAGGTGGCGCTGCCACCCGCTCGATGGACAATATCTGCTCGATGATTTCGTGCGGCTGCAGATTCCGTTTCCATCCTTCCAATCCGCTTGCGCAAAATTTGCAGCCGTACGCGCAGCCGACTTGCGTGGAAATGCAGAGCGTATGACGGTCGCTGGCCTCGCCGTAAAGCGCCGGGTTGGCCGGAATCAGGACGCTTTCGATGAGCGAATGGTCCGCGAGCCGCCACAGGAATTTTTCGGTTGTATCAGGCGACCCCTGTTTGCGAACCAATTTCAGAGTTTGCAGCGAAAAATGCTCGCACAATTTTACGCGCAACTCCTTCGTCAAATTCGTCATCGCCTCCCAATCCGTTACCCGGCGCCCGTACAACCATTCGAGCAACTGTGTCACGCGATAGGCCGGCTGGCCCCATGATTTAAATTGGACCTCCAACTCCTCACGCGACTGCGATTTAATATCCGGCAACATTAATGACAATTTAACCTAAAAAGACCGAAATTAGCGAATCAATCCGCACCTTGGTTTAGCGGAATCCAGTTTACAGTCCACAGTCGCATGCAGAGTGTGAAATCTGACATATCTGGCGGATCCGACGAATCTGTTTTTTGTTTTTTGTCAGGAGACTGACATGGTGAACTGTCCCACCATCAATCGGGAATTTTTTTTGCCGCTTCATTGCTGCGCTTTTGCGCAAGACATTGTCTTTGAATAGCTTGCAACAAGCCACAACTGTCCCACTCGGTTTTAGGGTGGGACAGTTCGACATGGTAGAAAATAGGCGGGGGAGAATTATAGAAACACTTCGTGGCGTTGAAGCCTTAAAGCGTAAAAACGTTGAAACGTTGAAACGGGCAGACGGCGCGTCGAGATTGGAAATACGCCATAGGTTCCATTAGATACAGTGCCGGTGCTATAATGCTTCACAATGGCATTTTCTCAGTTGTCCAAGGGGTATTCAACGGGTTTATTTGCCACCTTTTAACACTTTTTAGAATCTTTTAGAACTACGCGTGGCACTGGGAATGGTGCGCGGTGCAGGGTTTGAACCTGCGACCCCTTCCGTGTGAAGGAAGTGCTCTACCGCTGAGCTAACCGCGCGTCCTGTTAATTTAAACCAAAAATCCGGCCGAAATTCAATCTTAAAGATTTTAAACCCTGACGATCTCCATCCCATGAACCAAGGAGCATTGGATTTGCCATTTAATCAGGGCGGCGGGGCACCACCGCCCTACCCTGGCCCGAGTGGAGGGATTGGCTAGCCGTGCTTTGATTCGACCTTGATAACCTGGAGCATCGATGGTTTGGGCAACACGCCATGGCGCGGATGATCGCGGTTGGCTTCCAATGTTTCCCAGCGCAGTTTATATTGCATTCCTGCAACATCGCTCGTCCCTCCGTCGCCTGACCAATGGACTTCCAGTCCGGGGAAGTTGCCGGTCACTCGGTCCAAATCCGGCGGGTTCGATTCCACATGGATTACGCCGATGGCGCGAAGGGTTTGGGGATCGAGCACCCAGGTTCCGGCGCCAAATTTGAAATGGACAAAGGACATCGTCAGCCTGCCGTCACGTCCAACATGGACAGGACCGAGGCCAATTTCCCGGGGCAGCGTTCCATCGCCGCTGTAATGCGAAGGCGCCGGCCAATTCGCAACCTGATGCAAAACCCAATGCCCGTTTTCCAATCGCGCCACAAATGGCTGCGTGTTGCCGTTGGCATCGTTCTTGTGATAGCTGATGGTGACGCGGCCCTGCGCGTCGAAACCAATTTTCGTATTGCCGTTGACCATGCCGCTATGCTCCGGCACAGGGTCGACGATTTCACAATTGCTAAACCGGATGGGCAGCGACAGAGGCTTGCCCGCGCTGGTTTCCCAGTGTTTCAAGTCACGGCTGCGCGCGTAGCACAAGTCATGGCACGTCGCAGCATCCGGTTTGGCGCGCCAAACCCAATCGAGATGATACCAGCCATCCGGGCCGCGCACCGGCCCGTTGAAATATGCATTGTTTGTCCCTTGCCCGTCCGTCAGCGGTGTATCGAGAAAAGGATGCCACGTCCTGGTTTTTAGATCGTAGCAATCGTAAATTTGGTTCCCATTGCCGCTGCCGCCATCGCGATAAGTAAATAGCAACTCACCATTTGTGCCGCGCATGAATTGGGGATACGTGCAGCGATCTTCATCGATGCCGGTCATATGCTCAATGCGCGTGAAGGTGGACGCGTCCCAGGGTTTGGTGGTGCGAAAATATTTCAGAGGCGCAACGTGCATGTCCGCGCACAAATGCAAATAACCGTCGTCGTCGGCCGTGAGAGCAATGGAATTGTGACTGTCCCAGCCGGTGACATCCGGCAATTTTATGAAGGTCCACTTGCGCTCATCCAAGTTGCGTTGCGCCACCGTCAGCCGGTGATGGGTATTATAGTAAGCAACGTATTGATAGGGCGCATGCGTCAATAAAGCGAACCCAACCGGATAATCTGAAGATACTTTCGCCACGTCGAGCGAATCCACGGCGACCACCCGCTGAACGACGGGAGCGGCCCCATCAGCAGCAATACTCGCCGTCGTGGAAAAAACCAAACCTAAGCCAAACAATATCCGAAACCGATACATCTCTAGATTTTGACACAGAAAACCCGGGAAACAACCCTGTTTTACCCGCCCAAATGGGCGACCACGGGGAAATTCCAATCTCCAATCTCCAAGCACCAGGGAACTTCAAGCATCAAGTTCCAAAATACCAAGGTCCGACCAACAACAATCCAAGAATCGGCGGCGCCGAATGCGAATGGGTCGCCCGCATCATGAACAGGAGCGAATATCGGCGCATGGAACTCCCTCTCCATGAATCGGTAGGGCATTGCCATCAGAAAGACTCTCCCTCACCCCAGCCCTCTCCCGCTTGGAGAGGGAGAATTATCGTCAGTTGTTTGAATGCCTAAGCATTTTGGCGATTCAAGGGTCCAATGCGCGAATCGGCTTTCGAAAAAAATCTTATAATTTAAAGCCAAAGGCAACTGGGGACGAGCCGTCCCCACCCCTTTTGTGGCCTACGGCACGAGCGTGACTGCGAACACCTTCACGTTGTTGTTCGATGGCAGTACCAGGCTGGTTGGAGTGTTTGCCAGGTTCAGGTCGAAAGTGTAACCGTAAATATAGTATTGCTGGTCGTCACGCGTGCCGTCGGATTGGACGCGGTGATCCATGTCAATGGTCGCCGATTCGCCGGCGTTGCTGTCCGGTTGAAACCAATCACTCAGGCTTTGCGTTTTCGTTTGGTTCAGGCTGGCATCGGCATACGTGATCGTGAAGGTCTGTGACGCTTGCGCGCCATTCACGGCAGTCGCCAGCATTTCCATTTTTGAAAACTTTCCGGCAGGCAGTGCGATCGTCTGTCCGTTGCAGGACACTACATTCGCGCCTTTATTCGCCGTTCCGAGTTCAAAGGGCACGCCTTTCCAGGAATACGAGTTGTGCAGGAGATTGGACGAGCAATCAAAACCGTCTCCGTCCAGGCTATCGCTAAATTGTGTATCATCCGGAACAATCCCAACCAGGTTAAAAGCACTCGCAAGGGATACCGGCGTAGCTCCTGCAACCGTCATCGTGGAGGCAGGTGTGAGCGCAGCCGCCGAAGCGCTCGGGCTCGCTGCAGGCGCGGTTGTGGTAGCCGAAGTCTTAGCCGGTGCCGAGCAGGCCATATCACAGGAACTTCCGCCAGATGAGCAGGATGTAACGGCAATGGAGAACAATAGCCCGAAGGCCCCGGGGATGAGAATGCCAGGTGTTTTCATTATTTCCATAGAGTGCGCTCAACCTATGTAGAATGAAAATCGAGTCAATAAGAAAGTCAGTCGGGAGGATTCGCGCGACGGCCAGCCGGGAACGCGAACCTGATTTTAGCCGCAACAGAACGCAAAGAAAAATGCACAGCGGCCATCATGGCTACAGGAGCAGGTGATTCACTTTTGCGGCAAATTGAGGAGGAGGAGGACGATGATGACCCAACCTTAGCAGCCCGTTAAAAAAGTCAAAATTATATCTTGACATAGATTTTACATTAGTTATGAATATCGCATGGCGATAGGCAAACGCAAACCCACTCAGGACGAACTGTTCGTTCCCACCCTCAAGCTGGCCACCGGTCCTG
>DATAST010000102.1:0-1800 GCA_036269115.1 Verrucomicrobiia bacterium
GTAACCATGATCCAGAAAGGCAAGAAAACCTACTACATCTTCCCCGACCCGGCTCACAACCAGGCATACATCGGCGGACCCAGGGAGTACCAGGCTTACCAACAGCTCCGCGCTGAAAATAAGCTTACCAAGGAGGATCTCGAAACCGCCGAGATGTATCAGGATTCAGAGATGCAGTGGAGTCTATGGGGCGGAGGGGAAGGGGTCTGGGGCCCAATGGGAGGGCCTGTGCCGTTTTAGAGCGCAATAACCTCCGCGCTGCCAGATCCCGGTTCGTTGTGATCTAGATCTAAATGATTTTGTCTAGTGCGAACCCTTTCAGATGACTGAGAGTGTGACAAATTGATGCCACGGTCATTGGGCAGCGCTTTAGTTCCCTGGGGCACTAAACTAACAGGATCTCGCGGCGGACGGGATAGGACCATGGTCCAATAGCGACAGCCGGCCCAATGTGTACTTTTTTTGCACGAATGGCGAATCATAAATACATTCAAAAGCTTTTCAAGATAATCGAGTTCGTGATCATTTTCCTGATCATCGCCTTCCTTGTGGCTACCACCATCCCGGGCCTTCTGCGCGTCCGCAAACGCTCGCGCACTTCCAAGATTGTGACATTGACACAATCATCAAATCGGCTCGCAACTGTATAAGCGAACGGTTGAATATTTCGGAAATTGGTTCGCCTCCGCCGTTTCAACGATTTAACAATTCAACGATTTAACGCGGCGACAGCCATTGCCCTAAAGTCCTATATGCAGATCGGTGCAGACACGACAAATTTGCGCTCACTCAGATGGGTGAGATGAACAACAACAAATCAGATTAATGCCTATGAAATCAACACGACAGATCTTCCTTTTCGGGATGCTCGCCGCCGCCGTCATGGCAGCCGCGCCTTCCGCTTGGACCCAGCAAATCAACGGCACGCCGGGTTCACCCGACGCAACTGTCGTCATCGACGGTAAACAGATTCCGCCGCCACCCATGCCGTTCGGCGGCGTGATCAAGGAAAGCGTCAGGGATTCCACACCTTACTGGCCGCCGCGCGTGGTGCCGCCCAAGGGCGCGCCGAACATTTTGCTTATCATGACGGATGACCAGGGCTACGGCATTTCGAGCACGTTTGGCGGCGTGATTCCGACACCTGCAATGGACCGGATCGCGAAGGCGGGATTGCGTTACACGCAGTTTCATTCCACCGCGCTTTGTTCGCCCACGCGGGCGGCTCTGATCACTGGCCGCAATCATCACTCGGTCGGCAATGGCGTGATCGGCGAGCTGGCCACCGGCTATCCGGGTTACGATTCCGTCATCGGACCGGATAACGCCACCATCGGTGAAATCCTCAAGGACAACGGTTATGCGACGTCGTTGTTTGGCAAGAACCACAACACGCCGACCTATCAATACA
This sequence comes from Verrucomicrobiia bacterium, assembly GCA_036269115.1. Lineage (GTDB taxonomy): Bacteria > Verrucomicrobiota > Verrucomicrobiia > Limisphaerales > UBA11358 > UBA11358. The sequence goes on from DATAST010000102.1 coordinate 1,412, forward strand.
GCTTGGCCGGACCTTACGACCAATGGCCTTCCGGGATGGGCTTCGATTATTTCTACGGCTACATGGGCGGCGAGACCGACCAGTGGACGCCCTATCTGTTCAAAGATCACACCCAGATTACTCCGTGGATCGGGCATCCCGGCTACAACCTCACCACCGACATGGCGGATGAGGCCATCAAGTACATGCATGTGCTGAACGGGTCCGCACCGGACAAGCCGTTCTTTGTGTATTATGTGCCCGGCGGCACGCATTCGCCGCACCAGCCGACCAAGGAATGGATTGCCAAGTTCAAGGGCAAGTTCGACATGGGATATGAAAAGCTGCGCGAGCAAATCTTTGAAAATCAGAAGAAGCTCGGCGTCATTCCGCCGGATACCCAACTCACT
>DATAST010000103.1:0-4059 GCA_036269115.1 Verrucomicrobiia bacterium
GTTGAACACTTTAAAGTACAAAGATCCGCTTATCCGCTCGAACGCCCGACCCTTGCGTTTTTGTTGCACGCCAAAGACAACGTCGGCTCCCGTCTGCTGTAACTTCTCGTAAAATGTATGTAAGAGCTCAGGTTCCTCTTCGAGGTCGCTGTCGAGCAAAAATACCATGTCGCCGCGGGCATGGGCGAGACCCGTCATCATGGCCTTATGATGGCCAAAGTTTCTCGAGAGATCGACAACTCGAACACGCGCATCTTTTCGGTAGAGCGAGAGCGCTATCTCAAGAGAGTTATCCGGTGAACCGTCATTAACGAAGACGATCTCGAAGTCCCTCGTCACTTTTTCGGCAACAGCACACGCCCGAGCATAAAACTCTTCCAAATAAGGGGCTGAAGCGTACAGTGTCGTAACGATTGAAAGGTCCACGTTAAAAACTCTTCATGTACCTGGCGGCATCGGGGCCTTCATTGAAAATTAGGTCAACAATGCTAACGCGCGACTCGAAAGGAGGGTAAAGCTGCCTATACTCCGGATAGCCCGAATAATCGATGTAAGCGAGCGCGATAGCTTCACGCTGAAATAAATCTTCATTGAGGTAAGCTCTTGCCGCTGGCCCCGAGAGGTACTCCGTTGCGCCAGCTTGCTGGCATAAATGAACCAGTCTTTCGGTTTTGTCCCCAATCAAATTGTAATCCATCGACCATGAGATGGTTGTGCTTATACCGAGGATTCGGCAAATTGCGACGATAAAGCGATAGTTAATCTTTGAAAGCAGTTTGTCTTCCGATCGTAAATACAGGTCCTCAAACAACTCCCTGTGCATAGGGAAATATTTTGCTCTCGAGTAACTGTGCACGATGGATGCCCAGTGTTTCCGTCCCCAGGTTGGATCACTAATCATGGTATCTTTTATCTTTTGCAAGTACTTGCCCTTTACTTCGACGGGTATCGTTAGCCACAAGGGCCCGCCCGAGGTCTTGATGATATTCCGGTTTCGCCAATCTCTAATCGTGTACTGCACGTCGTCGTAGAGAATAAATTCATCTGCAGAATTGATTAAATCAAAGTACCCTCGCCAAGGGATGTAATTCGATTGAACGACAGCTATCGTTTTGCCCATGGCAGGATCACGTCGAAAGCGGAGATACGATCGCTAGCGACGAAGAGCGTATCTCCAAGGTCAAAAATTTCACGCACCCTGCCGCAGCGGACTTTCTAAATCGGGGAAGTTCGATTGAGGATTCTGTAGCCATCAGCATGAGCAAATGCTGAATGCTCAACGCTCAACCTTCAAGTTTCAACTCACATGTCGCTTGTTATGTCGAGCGAAGTCGAGACATATCTGGTCTAATCTCGAGAGATTCCTCGACTCCGCTCGGAATGCCAGAGTAATTGAGCGTTGGAGATTGAATTCCTTTATGACCGGAATTGTTGTTAAAGCGCTAGCCCGAATTTTTCATGGTCGCGATTGGGTGTTTTCCAGCGAGGTCGTGAAGGTTTTTGGAAAACCGACGGCGATGTAATCTGACTCAAGGATGGAAAAGACCGCGTGATTGGTAGCGCGATTTATAAGTCGAAATCGCTGATCGTTGCGGGGGCTATTCGCCACGGAAATGATTCTCGACCTCGAGCAAACTCGCTTGCATCGTAAAAGGGTAAGGGCAACCCGATAGCTTCTCCGATCATTCGATACCAGGCTTGTAGCCAGTGAATCGTACGAAACCTTTCCTTGCCGCGCGTGATCCAGCACGAGCGTTGTCAGCTGTTGGTTGTAAAAATTCTGTTGATTCGGTCGAAAATCGTCGGAGAAAAAGCGGGCACAATCGATTGTTGGCCTGAATTTTCCTTGCTCATGAAAATTGAAAATCAGAAATGGGCGGGAGGGAAATCGTTGCGATTGCTGATTGTCGTGGCCGGAGTCGCTTTGGGGCAGGCAATTTTATACGGCCCGTCGTTGATTGGGCAAAGAATACTTTTGCCGCTCGACCTTCTCGCGCTACCGGGAATGTACATTCCACAAACCGTGGAGACCGCGAAGATTGTGCCGCATAATTTCATGCTGGTCGATTTGATTGATGTGTATGAGCCAGCGCGTCAGTTTGCGGCATCGGAAATTCATCAAGGCCGCTTTCCTTTGTGGGCGCCATATCAGTACGGCGGCGTTCCATTCGTGTGGCCGAAATACTCGCTCTTTTTGTTTCTGGAAAGCTGCGTGAAATCCCCGGTCGTCCTGGCGTGGGTGCAACTGCTGGCCGCGCTGGTCGCGGGCGGTGGAATGTACTTATTTTGCCGACAAACGTTGCGCGTCAGTTTTTGGCCGGCGGCGGTGTGCGCCTGGTGCTATCCGCTCACGGCGTTTTTTGTCTTGTGGCAAGGTTCTGCTGTCCCTCTGCCGGTTTGTTGGTTGCCATGGATTTTTTTGTGCGTGGATAAAATCGCCCGCCGCGGCGGCGGCGCACTGGCAATCGTCGGATTAAGTGTCGTGACGTTTTTAATTCTGACCAGCGGCGGCATTGACGTCGCCTGTCAAGTGTTGCTGGGTTCGGGATTTTTTGCCCTTTGGTGTTTGTGGATTGCTCACGGCCGCAAACGCCGTTGTCAAAAACCAAAATTGGCCGTGGCCATGTTGATTGTTGGCTGGAGCCTGGGATTTTTTCTGGCAGCGCCGCACTTGCTGCCCCTGTTGCAATACGCAAAAACCGGGGCGCGCTTGCAGAGCCGCAGCAAGGGCGCGGAAGTGCGGCCGCCCATTGGCGTGACCGCGGCGCCTCAAGTGATCCTGCCCGAAATTTACGGCGACACGGCAACCGGCAGCGCTTTTATCCCGCTGCAATATGAAACCAACCTTTTGGAAAGTCCGTCTGCCGCGTACGCGGGCGTGTTGGCCACGCTGCTCGTGGCGCCGTTGGCGTGGTGCAGGCGACGTCATCGCGCCATCAATGCTTTCTGGCTTTTTCTGGCCTTGTTCGGAGTCAGTTGGTGTCTGGACATTCCGGGATTTGTCCAATTGCTGCGCCTGCCGGGAATGAACATGATGTCTCATAATCGCCTCACCTTTCTGACTTCATTTGCAATTCTTTCCCTGACGGCCATCGGACTGGATTGTCTTTTGCGGCGTTCGCTGAAAAGACGCTGGTGGTTTTGGCTGCCGGCTGTTTTGCTCGCCGGATGTTTCACCTGGTGCATTTATCGCAGCTACGTTTTGCCTGAACCGCTGGCCACGCAGCTTGAAAACGAACTTCTTCATGGACAAGCATCCCGGACGATTTTCAGCCTCCACGATTTGCGGCAAATTCAGGCTTGGTTCACCCTGCATTACGCCGTCATGGCGCTACTGTGCGGTCTGGGCTTTGCAGGCTGGTTGTTTTTGTGGTTTCAAAAATCCGCGCAGTTCCGTCTTTTTCCCATTCTGGCAATTATTCTTGTGGGCGATTTGCTGTGGTTCGATTACGGCCGCAATCCACAATGCGACCCGGCGCTTTATTATCCAAAAATTCCAGTTTTGGATGAAATCGCAAAATCTATTCCCGGTCGGGTGATGGGGTTTCATTGTTTACAGGCGGCGTTGGCCAGCATGGCGGGATTAAACGACATCCGGGGTGCCGACGGCTTTGATCCCGGTCGCATGGTTGCCCTCGTACAACGGGCGTCCGAACCGATAAACAAAGCGTCTTCAGCAACTCAAGTTTTATCGCCCAAAGGACGCATCCTGCCCCCGGACAACATCCAACTTTCGCCAATCCTGAACATGCTCAATGTGCGCTACGTTATTTTTCGGGGCACTCCGCAGGAATCGATGCACTTTCCATTTCAAGGAGACGATTATTGGGCGCTGGTCAATTCAAACGTCCTGCCGCGCGTGTTCGTTCCGGAATCTGTCCAAACCGTTTCCAACGCTGACGATGAATTACAGCAAATCGCATCACAGCAATTTGACGCCGCAAAGACAACATTTGTCGAGTCGCCGGTTCAGCTGCCAGCCGATTGTCGTGGCACCGCTCACATCACGAATGAAATTCCAACCCACATTACAATTTCAGTAAAAATGGAAACGCCCGG
>DATAST010000104.1:0-3166 GCA_036269115.1 Verrucomicrobiia bacterium
AGGCATCCGGCTGTTCCGTCGTGAACCGCTTAATTCGACGGGTGGGACTTGCACCCACGTTCAACACACCCTTCACAGGCTGCTGCGGGGTGAAATAGATGTAGCCCCGGGCAAGCGAATCCGTGAGCGCAGCCCGGGGTACAGTCGTCCCGAAATCAAGCCGCTGATTGCCTGGCGCGCGATAGCGCGAATCTAATTTGCGGCCACTCCTGAATTTCAGCGCGAACGCCAGAACAGTTTTGTGCAGCTCTAATCCTCAACGCAAAATCCGGGTTCTAACGCACGTCATGCGGTTCGCTGGTTGCCCTTCGTTTCTGCCGCCCAAAGCCTTGTCCCCAAACAAAAATCCAATTCCTTGCAATATCTCCATTCCCCAACCGTATAGGCCAATGAGGCCGCATGACGAAAAACCCGGCGGTCTGGAAACTGTGAAAACTTTAAATATTATGAATACTGCAAAGATCAAAAAAGTGCTGCTTTTGGCGATTGGCGGCACGTTCGTGTGGTGGGCATGGAAATCGCCAGCGCAAGATACGTCTGGAGCAACTGCTTCCATGCAAATGCCTTATGGTGTCGCCCAGGTCGTGGAACTGGAGCAGGCCAAAATCGGCGATGCCACTGTTGTCGCCTATATTAAAAGTTCCGGCACCTCCTTTAATTTGAGCGCGGAGCAAATCGTCTTTTTACGACAACAGGGCGTTTCGGATGCCGTGATTACGGCCATGTTAACTCAGCCGCGGATGGATGTTGCTGCAGCAAATACTCAAGCGATTACGCCGGCGCCACAGTACGCTCAAGCGCCGCAGTACACTCCAGCTCCGGCGGCGCAGTACGTCCCGGCTGCATCAACCGCGGTCGCGGCCGATCCGACGGTCATTTCGCAACCTTCTGTCACATACGTGCAAACGACACCCGTGACATACGATTATTCATATTATAATCCGTATCCCTCTTACGCCTATTACGGCTGGCCTTGCAGCTGGACCTGGTATGGCGGCGGCTGGCATTGGGGATGGCACGGGGGCTCGGTGGGTTGGCACGGAGGTTCGGGCTGGCACGGTGGATGGAATGGCGCCTGGCACGGCGGGTGGAGCGGCCATGGAGGATGGGGCGGCGGGTTTCATGGCGGATTCCATGGCGGCTTTCACCACTAGAGCGTTTTAAAAATAATGTGGCCGTTCGGAGCGAGGATTTTTGGTGTTTTGGCGAGGCTTCAACGAAGGAGCATGTTTGAAAACCCTGTGACTGCCTGTCCGCCGTAGCTCCGATGGTTTGAAAATGTGTTTCACACAACCGCTTCCGAGCGAAGGCGGAAGCCGAAACGACGCCAAAACCCAAAAAGACCGCTTCCCCTTCTTTTTCTTCCCGAATGGCTACAGTATTTTTTAAACCGCTCTAAATCGCTTCAATTTGTAGCGCGAGATCTCCGACATTCCGACCTCTCGCTCATCTGGGACGCCGCTCTGTCGAGGAAACAGGGCGGCGTTCTTTTGTCAGCTCCAAATTCCAGGCAACAAAGAACATCCAAGCTATAAGCGCGCGAAATTGGATATTTGGGGCTTGGATCTTCTCTGGTGCTTGGCGATTGGTGCTTGGTGCTTTTCCTTGGTGCTTGGGTTTTAGGGTTTTAGACCGCGTCTTTCGAATGCAGCTTGCCGATAAACATCGCTTGTCCCATCCTCACTTCATGTCCGAACGTGCGGTTGCCAACATAAATAAGCCGGACGCGGCGCTGGAAATGACGCTACGTCCTTCGCTTTTTTCCGATTTCACGGGCCAGCCCAAAGTCAAAGAACGTCTCGAAATTGCGGTCGCCGCGGCGAGAAAACGCAAGGAACCGCTCGATCACATCCTTCTAAATGGCCCGCCGGGGCTGGGCAAAACCACGCTCGCCAACATCCTGGCCAAAGCCATGGGCGCAAATCTCAAAAGCACGAGCGGCCCGACCGTCGAAAAAGCCAGTGACCTGGCCGGGCTCCTGACTAATCTTGATGAAGGGGACGTTCTGTTCATTGACGAAATCCATCGGCTGCAAAAAACAATCGAGGAATATCTGTATCCGGCGATGGAGGATTTCAAACTGGACATCATTATTGACCAGGGCCCAAACGCGCGGAGCGTGCGCCTGAATTTGCCGCGCTTTACGCTCATCGGCGCGACGACGCGGAGCGGCTTGCTAAGTGCGCCTTTACTGACACGTTTCGGGGTGCGAGAGCGACTTGATTACTACGCCGCCGAAGATTTGGAAAAAATCATCCTGCGCTCGTCCAACCTGTTGAATGTGGAAATCGAGGCGGGAGGTGCGCATGAAATTGCCCGGCGCAGCCGCGGCACGCCGCGCATCGCCAACAATCTCCTTCGCCGCGTCCGTGACTATGCCGAAGTGCGGCACGACGGCAAAATTACCGCGCCCGTCGCCGACAAGGCTCTGGCCATGCTGGAAATCGATCAAAACGGCCTGGACGAAATGGACAAGCGGATTCTTGAGACCATCATCGTGAAATTCGGGGGCGGACCCGTGGGGGTCAATTCGCTCGCTGTGGCCGTGGGCGAGGAGCCGGACACAATAGAAGAGGTGTACGAGCCATATTTAATTATGGAAGGGTACCTCAACCGCACGCCGCAAGGGCGCGTGGCGACGGAGTTGGGGTTCAAGAAATTGGGAATTAAGGCAACGGCAGGCGGACAGCAGAAGTTGTTTTAGCCATTGCAGGTTAGGCGCGACATCTCTGTAGGGCAGATCTTGGCACTGTCCATGGTAGGGACAGCGCGCTGCGCTGTCCGCGCCGCGTGTAGCGGCGCAACGAGCGTAGTTGGACGTTCTATCGCGGGCGGTTCCGCGCGCTTTACGCGCGGTGACGGCGCAGCGGAGACTGTCTCAAAAGTCGAAAACAAGTTGAAAGAATTTCGAAAAACGCCATCAAAACGCCTTCAACAAAAAATAAAATGCTCCATATCGCAAATGCGAAGGTCGATTTTTCACCTATATAATCTCTCGGCTTGTTTTGAGACAGTCTCAGCGCGCCGTCCCATAAGCGTTAACCTAATATATTCGAAAAATGCGGGTTAGTTTGGATCTCTGCATTTTGCGTCGGCGGCGCGTTTGGCGCAAGCCGTGTGCTATTTTGCTGCCCCGTTGCAGCAGCTTTCGCAGAGACAGGGCCGG
>DATAST010000105.1:0-3741 GCA_036269115.1 Verrucomicrobiia bacterium
TTTGGTGTTTTGGCGAGGCTTCAGCGAAGGAGCATGTTTGAAAACCCTGTGACTGAAGCTGAAACGACGCCAAAACCCAAAAAGACCGCTTCCCCTTCTTTTTCTTCCCGAATGGCCACAGTATTTTTTAAACCGCTCTAAAAGGCGTGGGGACGGCTCGTCCCCAGTCTCAAAAATTGATTCAACCATCTCTCTTTGGCTTCTCCTCTTTTTCAGAATCCGGATCCGATTGATTTTGATTCTTGATGATACCGTATTTCTTCAAAATCTGGACGAAAATCAACACCACAACCAGCGGGCTGGACATGCACACGCCGAGTATGAGCAATGTGAGCCATATATGCCGGTCTGCAAATGAACCGGGCTGAACGTGACTGCCACCTGCGAGTGCAAATATCATCGCCGCGAACATTATGATCATCATGCCGCCGGGGTAAACTGAATTTTTCTTTGAATTTAAAGCAAGTCTTGCCAGAATCGTGCCGGCGATTGGCGACATGAAGGCAACCGCAAATGAAGGCGCGGGCGAAAAACCGCTGGGCCGTGGCGCCAGGTTAATCCTGGTATTAAGCGTGGGCGTGGTCATGCTCTCGTTCTATCTCTTTTCCGTTTTCGCTATCCTCGCGCTGCTTCTTTTGATTGCCGTTGAACTGGTCCTGCTCGTCGCTTTGTCCCGCTTTGCCGCCGGCCGCCTCATGGCCCCGTACGTGGCCGGCCACTTCAATTTGTTGACACTGCTCATTCGAAGTTTTCGATTGAGGAAAGGCCTCGATTTCAAAATCCCTCTCCAACGGGACGATGCCCCGGCCTTGTACGACCTGCTCAAGAATCTTTGCCGGCGCCTGGACCTGGCATTTCCGCGGGAAATTGTTTTGCAAATGGGCGACGGCGCCTGGGTGCAGCTTCGGGGCATCCGGAGCGGCTCGGGCAAAGTTACGCTCGGAGTCGGTTATGATTTATTGGCGGGTTTGACCGTCGCCGAAATGGAGGCGGTCTTCGCCCATGAGATGTCCCACGCCAAACTGGTCAGCCGCGGATACAAGAACTGGCTTGGCGCCGGGCAGGCGCGCCTCCGAACTTTGGCCGTGGCGCTCTGGAACGTCGTCACCGCCTCCCGCCGCGCCAAAGTATCCGCCACCGTGGCGCGAGGGCTGTTCATCATCGTTGACTGGTTCGTGCGCGTCGTCACGCGGCTGGTGGCCACGTACTCCCGCCAGGACGAATTTGAAGCGGACCGGGGAGCCGCCGCGTTATGCGGTTCCGCGGCCATGAAATCGGCCTTGTCCAGGCTTGATTCCCTGCATCGCATTACGTCGCGCCTGCCGTGGAGCGAACGCGTCGCCCATCTGCAACAAACCAACGGATACAGCCAGTGGCTGCTCCAGGAAATTACCGACGGCATGAAACCTCCTGTTGGAGATTCCGGTCCGCAGGTCTTCAACCAGTATTCCACGCACCCTTCCATCCGGGACCGGCTGGCCGCATTGCCGCCCGATGACAAGGTTGCCGCCGCCGATTCTCCCTGTGGCATTGGGCTCCTCGCGCATCCGGACGCCGTCGCTTTCAAGCTCCTGGCGCAATTGCAGCGCTTGTTGGTCGAGCAGGAACGAAAGGATAGCAGGGTCCTGGGAACGATTTCTCGTAAACTCGGCCGGCATACCCACTTGCAGCGTTGGCAATGGTTGGGTCTCTTATTGGCGCTTGGCGGGTTTATGTTCGGATCTGTCTCCCTTTGCGCCGGGGCCGCAAATTTGATCTCGGGGGTATGGTGCCTGGGCGCCATTGTGGCCGGCATCTTTATCATCAGGCTGGGGCGCTATCGTGACCGATTAATCCTGGCGGTTCCCGCTTACACGAAATTGATCGAACCGCGGGAGAAATCCAGCGTCGACGCGCTCAAGCAGAAGGAAAATGCCATCCACGCTGAAATCGTCCAACGCTTCACCGGCGAATCACGTGGCAAACGGGCCGCCGCCCTCGCCAGGGAAAGTTATGCCGCCCTGGAAAAATGCAACTATCTTCATGCCCACGTCGCCGCACGGCAATGTCTCAAATCTTCCAAACGTTCCGTTGAAGGCGCATTGGCCCAGGCAGTGGCATGCGCCGCTTTCGGCCAGGTCCCCACTGTGATTCGATTGTTGGCGTTCGTGCAGAGACGGACCGGCTTCAGCACTTTTTCCACCTGCTGGGGTTCGGCCTGGGCCGCGTCGCTCGCGGGCGATTGGGTTCGTTCTGAGACCATGTTGGAAAAGGCGATTAAAATGGAGCCGCAGCACGTCGGGTTGCTCTCCCTCCTCGCTCTCGCGCAATTCCACCGTGGCAAACACCAGAGCGCTATTGCCAACGGGCGCCTCGCCTGCGAAGCCGATCCCGGCTCCAGGGATAAGCTTAAGTTTTTGATCGCGCGGCTCGTCGATTGCGGCTTCACCAATGAAGCTGAGGAATGGCTTAAACGCCTGGACACCGCCTCGGAAACGGATACAGACCTGGTCTTTTCGCTCGTGCAATTGAATCTGTTGCGGCGGAACTTTGACAAGGCAGGGCAGTGGACCGCCCGCATCCGGGAACTCGACAAGTCCCCCCACTCGTTGGTGCGTTTGGGCAAACTCTATGAAAGAGCCCGGCAGGATGACCGGGCAGTCACGTTGTATCAGCAGGCGTTGGAACTCGGTCATTTTCCTGAAGCCCATCTCGGACTCGGGCGGATTGAGACCGAACGAGGCAACAAGGTTGAAGCCCGGCGGCATACTCTGGCCGCATTGAATACCGATCTGCCGGTGGGAGAAAAGGGCGTTACCAGTTGGCAGATTCTGCACCCGATTTTATCGCAAATGCTCTGGCTGGAGGAACCCGCCGCCAATTGCCGCGCATGGATCGCTTCGTTTCCGCCGAATGTGCAGCCTGCTCCGTTGGCCGGGCAATCACTCATTGTTTATGCTCCGGACCTTCAGCAAGCCCAGGGACATCTCACGGGACTCCTCGAAGCGCTGCAACCCGGAAAACCGCCCGGGATTTTCTCGTCAGGCAAATGGAGTCCCGCGCCGCGGCCCATGCAGCCTCACGGCCCTGTCCGTCCCGGTGTCCAGGGCGTGTGGAAATGATCGCCCACTGTTCCTCGAACAATTGGTCACCCCCCACTTCCAATGCGCTAGAATGCCTTTAAGATGATCCTTTACCATTTGTGCCACTTTTATCATCGGGGCCAGGATATTGAATTTGCAAAAGCGGGCTGCCCAAGGGATCCAGCGACACCAGATTTCCAATCGACGCTGCGCTTGAGTGGTCTCTGGGATCCGATAAATATCCTGGAACACTAGCCGCATCTGATAGGCCTTGGCCGTGATCAGGTTTTTATTTTGAATCTCAGCCAGCCGCTCTTGTTGTTGGTTGCTCAGATTCTCCGGGTTCTTGCGCCACAACCAACGGCTCCGGCTCAAGGCTTCCCAGACCCCTTTGTCGCCGGCTCTGACTTCCCGCATACGTACTTGGTCCACCGCCTGATTGACGTTTTGGATCACATGGAATTTGTCGAAGACGACCTGCGCATTGCGGCAATTCTCACGCACCCCTTTTTCATACGCCGCGCTCATGTCGATACTTATCTGTGTGAGCGCGTGCCGATGCCCATTGTGTTTTTCCAAGGTTTCAACGAACCGCTCCAGGGTTTGATGGTCTTTGCCTTGAGTGGCAAAGATCACCCGTTTCTTGATCAAATCGGCAAAGACACTGATATATTTATGC